>NZ_AMXD01000014.1 GCF_000310185.1 Thauera aminoaromatica S2
TGCCGCCGGCGCCGCATCCCCGGAGGCCGGGGCGGCGGAGGCGGCGCCCGCCGCACCGGATTCGTACCGGCGCAGGCGGGCGTCGAGGTCGACGTAGAAATCCTTCTGGCGCTGCTTGAGCGTCTCCACCTCGTTGGTCAGCAGTTCGATCTGGCCACGCAGGCGCGCCAGCTCGGCGCGCATCTGTTCGTTCTGCATGGCGAGCTCGAGCTGGCCGCGGCTGGTGGTCTCGATCTGCCCCTGAACGTCCTGCCGGAGCTGGAAGATCTGGTTGCGGGCCTCGGTGTCACCCCCGAAGAGCTGGGCGTGCGCCGGGGCGCTCGGGATGAGGACGAACGCTGCGGCGAGCGGCAGAAGGCGTTTCATGTCGGGACTCTCTTAGAACTCGCCCGTGTAGAGCATGTCGCCGCGGCGGTTCTCGGCGTAGCAGTTCTCGGTGCGGTCTTCGCAGCGCGGCTTCTCTTCACCCAGGCTCACGGACTCGATCTGCGATTCCTTGGCGCCGAGCAGCATGAGGGCCTGCTTGACGACGTCGGCGCGCTTCTGGCCGAGGGCGAGGTTGTATTCGCGGCTGCCGCGCTCGTCGGTGTTGCCCTGGACGAGCATGTTCATCTGCGGGTTCTGCACCAGGAAGCGGGCGTGGGCTTCGATCAGCGGGCGGGCTTCCTGCTTGATCACGAAGCTGTCGAAGTCGAAGAAGACGCTGCGCTTGGAGAGGATGTTGTTGGGGTCGGTGAGCGCCGCGATGCCGCTGCCCTTGGCGCTGCCGGCCGTCACGGTGGCGACGCCGGTGCCGCGGTCCTGGACGGAGGCGGCGCCGTTCTCGGGGCCGGTGCTCGAGCAGGCGGCCAGGGTCAGGGCGAGCAGCGCGGGGAGGACGAGTTTCTTCATGGGTGATGCTCCAGTACGAGTGTTGATGACAGCAGAGAGGGGTATGCGGCTTTGTTGCCGCTTCATGGTTACCGGATCTGCGGACCCCAGGCGGGTTCGCGGACATCGGCGGCCTGCACCGTGAGCCGCTGGCGGATGCGCCCGTCGGTCGACACCGCCGACAGCACGCCACGGCCACCGGTGTCGGTGGCGTAGAGGATCATGCGGCCGTTGGGGGCGAAGCTGGGCGATTCGTCGCGTGCCGAATCGGTGAGGATGGTGGTCTGCCGGGTGGCGACGTCCTGCACGGCCACCTGGAAGCGGCCGGCATTGCGGGTGATGAAGGCGAGCAACTTGCCGTCGAACGACAGGCGCGGCGTCACGTTGTAGTTGCCTTCGAAGCTCACCCGCTGGGCGCTGCCGCCACTGGCAGGAATACGGTAGATCTGCGGACTGCCGCCGCGATCCGAGGTGAAGTAGATGTGGCCGTCGGCGCCCCAGAAGGGCTCGGTGTCGATGCCGGAGGATTGCGCGAGGCGGCGCACGCCGGAGCCGTCGGCACCGATCGCGTAGAGCTGCGACAGGCCGTCCTTGGTGAGCACGACCGCGAGCTGGCTGCCGTCGGGCGACCAGCTCGGCGCGGAGTTCGAGCCCTTGAAGTTGGCGACCACGCGGCGCTGGCCGGTGGCGAGTGTGTGCACGTAGACGATCGGCTTCTTCTGCTCGAAGGACACATAGGCCAGGCGCTGGCCGTCGGGCGACCACGAAGGCGAGATGATCGGCTCGCGCGAGCGCAGCGCGGTGGCGGCGTTCATGCCGTCGGCGTCGGCGATCTGGAGCTCGAAGTTGGGACCGGACTTGATCACGTAGGCGATGCGGGTGGCGAAGTAACCCGGCAGGCCGGTGAGCTTCTCGTACACGAAGTCGGCGATGCGGTGGCCGACCAGGCGGTTCTGCGCCGGACTCATCGGCAGCGACATGGCGCCGAGTTCCTGCTGCTTCTGCGCGTCGAAGAGCCGGAAGCGCACGTCGTAGCGCCCGTCGGCCATCGGGATCAGGCTGCCGGTGAGCACCGCGTCGGCGCCGCGGCTGCGCACCGCGGCGAGGTCGGGCGCCACCGATTCGGGCATCGGCAGCGGGCCGGTGTCGATCAGGGTGAACAGACCGCTGCGCTCGAGGTCGGCGCGCACGACGTCGGTGACGCTCTGCGGCAGGCGACCCTCGTTCTCGAAGATCGGGATGATGACCGGAAAGCGCGAGGCGCCGGTGCCGGTGATCTCGATCGAGAGCTGGGCGTGCGCACCCAGCGCGAGGCTGGCGAGCAGGCCGGCGAGGAAGAGGCGGAATGCGTGCAGTGTTTTGATCATGCGGGGTTTTCTCCAGCCGCGGATTATAGACATGACGGACTCAATCGTCCGCCAGCGGACGGAATTTCAGTTCGAGGGTACGCTCGAACTGGTTCTTGTTGTCCGGCAGCGGCAGCGGGCTCGAGCGCCGGATCGCGCGCTCGATGGCCTCGTCGAGGGCGGGCACGCCGGACGAGCGCTTGAGGCGGACATTGAGCACTTCGCCACTCGGCAGCTGGTCGACCTCGAACACCGCCTCCGGGTTGCCGGACAGGCCGGGCGGGCGCAACAGGTTGCCGCGCACCTTGGCAGCGATCGCCGCGCGGTATTTGTCGATGTCGCCACCGGGCGGACCCTGGCGGCTCGGACCGGCCGCGGCCGCGCGCGCACCTTCCTGCGCCATCAGGCTGGACAGGCGGGCCTGCTCGGCGCGCTGGGTCTCCTGCGCGAGGCGCTGCGCCATGTAGTCGTCGATCGGCTTGGTGTCCGGCTTGGGCTGGGGCTTGGGTTCGGGCTTGGCCTGCGGCTTGGGCTCGGGTTTCGGCTCCGGCTTGGGTTGGGGCTTGGGCTCGGGCTTCGGTTCAGGCTTGGGCTCCGGCTTCGGTTGTGGTTTGGGTTCGGGTTTCGGTGGCTCGGGCTTGGGCGGCTCCGGCTTCTTCTCGGGCGCCTTGGCGACGATCTCGGGCTTGGCCTGGGGCTTGGGCGGTTCAGGTCTGGGTTCCGGCTTCGGTTCCGGCTTCGGTTCCGGTTTGGGCTCGGGCTTCGGTTCGGGTTTGGGCTCGGGCTTCGGTTCGGGTTTCGGCTCCGGCCGGGGCTCCGGCGCCGGCTGCGGGCGCGCTGCGGCTGGCGCGCTGCGCTCCGGTGCCGAAGCCAGCCCGACCTCGAGCGCCGCGGGCGGCGGGCTCTGCCAGCGGATGCCGAAGAACAGGAACAGGAACAATCCCAGGTGGACCGCCACGGTCAACCCGAGGGACTGCCACTTGCCAGGCGGCTCGCGGCGGTGCGGTGCGGGGCGGTCCCTCATTTCTGCGAAGTCGCGCTCTGGGTGACCAGGCTGATCTTGCGCACTCCGGCGTCGCGCGCGGTCTCGAGCACGTCGATCACCTTCTGGTAGTCGAGCTTGCTGTCGGCGGCGACCAGGAAGGGCTGCTCGGGGTTCTTCGCGAGGGCGTCCTTGAGCGCGGTCGACAGCTGGTCGCGGCGCACCGGGCGCGAGCTCCCGCTGTTGCTGGCGCGCAGCGCATAGGCCCCGTCGGCCTTGACCTCGATGAAGATGGCCTCGGACTGAGACGGCGGCGTGCCGGCGCCGGCGGAGGGCACGTTGATCGTGCCCTGCTGGATCATCGGCGCGGTGACCATGAAGATCACCAGCAGCACCAGCATCACGTCAATGTAGGGCACGACGTTGATCTGGTTCATGAGACGGCGTTGGCGCATCGTTGGAACTCCGTCCGGGTCAGCGCAGGTTGCGTTGCAGGATGTTGGAGAACTCTTCCATGAAGCTCTCGAAGCGGATGCCGAGGCGGTCGATGTCGTGCGCGAAGCGGTTGTAGGCCACCACCGCCGGGATCGCCGCGAACAGGCCGATCGCCGTGGCGACCAGGGCTTCGGCGATGCCGGGCGCGACCTGCGCGAGGGTGGCGGCGCCGACGCTGGAGAGGCCGCGGAAGGAGTTCATGATCCCCCACACGGTGCCGAGCAGGCCGATGTAAGGCGACACCGACCCCACCGAGGCGAGGAAGGCGAGGTGGGCCTCGAGGTCGTCGATCTCGCGCTGGTAGGTGGCGCGCATGGCGCGGCGGGCGCCGTCGAGCGTGGCGCCGTGGTCGTGGCCCTTGCCGCGCAGCTTGGTGAACTCTCGGTAGCCGGCCTCGAAGATGCGCTCCATGCCTTCGGACTGGTGGCGGCCAGCCGACTCGTAGAGGGTGTTGAGGTCGCCGCCGCTCCAGAAGTCGCGCTCGAACTCGTCGGTCTGTGCACGCGCCTGGCGGATCTGGAAGGCCTTGCGGAAGATCCAGTACCAGGAGACGAGCGACAGGCTTGCCAGCAGCGCCATGACGAGCTGGACGAGGACGCTCGCCTGGGAGATCAGGCTGAGGATGGAGAGGTCGTGGGTGACGGTCATGCTGGGCTTTCGAGAAGGGCGTGCAGGGAGGCGGGGAGGGCTGCGGGCTTCATGCGCCGCATGTCCACGCAAGCCACGAGGACCTGCGCGGTGAAGAGAAGTTCGCCGCCGCGGCGGATCTCGTGGTCGAACACGAGACTCGCGCGGCGCCGGCTGGCGATGCGGGCGCTCACCTCGAGCGCGTCGTCCAGGCGTGCCGGAGCGCGGTAGTCGGCCTGCACCGAGCGCACCACGAAACCCACGCCCTGCTCGTCGAGCAAGGCGTGCTGGGCGACGCCGAGCGCACGCAGCCATTCGGTGCGCGTGCGCTCGCAGAATTTGAGATAGTTTGCGTAATAGACGACACCCCCTGCGTCGGTGTCTTCGTAATAGACTCGGACGGACAGGGAAAAACGCGACGACGCGGGGAGCGATTCGCCGCCCGCGTCGGAAACGGTTTTCGGTTGCATTGCAGCATTCTAGCCGAGCCGCGGCACCGAATGCACGTCTGTCGCGTTCTTGATCGATGGATTTTTCTCGCGCTTATTGCTTGTTGCAAAAGCGCTTTTCTGTGAATGTCGTTGGTTGCGGCGGCTCGCATGGGGCGTCCGCGATATCGGAATACGGACGTGGCGCTCCCCTTCTTCGGCAAGAAACCCGTTTCGCCCGCGCCCGGCGCACCGCGCGACGCGCGAGCCGGGCCGGGAGCGGACGCCCTGCGCGACGAGCGTCCCCCGCCTACCGAGTTGTCCGCGCTCGACTTCACCGGCACCGACCACGGGCGCGCGCTCGCACGCGTGGCCGGGCAGGTCGAGGTGCGCGAGTGCGGAAGCGGGATCGGCGCGGCCTTCGAGGAGGCTGCGGTGCTGTATGCGAACGGTAGCGACGACGACGCGCTCGCCGTGCTCGAGGCCGCCGTCGGCGCGGAAGGTGGCGAGGGCGGTGAGGGTGCCTGGCTGATGTTGCTCGATCTCTACCGCCTGCGCGGGGAGCGCCAGCGCTTCGAGTCGCGCGTGCTCGATTACGCCACCCGCTTCGAGCGCTCGCCGCCGCCCTGGGAGGATCTGTCGCGGGTGGCGGGCAAGGCGGCGGGCACCGAGCTGCCGCTGGTCAACCTGAGCGGGCAGCTCTCGGCAGCCGCCGAGCGCCAGTTCGCCCAGCTCGCCAAGATCGCGCGCCGCAGCGGCGGGGTGCGCATCGACGTCGCCAAGGTGCGCGGGGTGGACGATGCGGGCTGCGCCGTCTGGCGCGGCCTGCTTGCCGGGCTGGCGGCCGAGCGGCTTCAGGTGAGGCTGGTCAATGTGCGCGCGCTCGCCGACATCCTGTCGCAGGCCGTATCCCCCGGGAGGGCGCAGGCGCGCGATACCTGGCTGATGCTGCTCGAGCTGTTGCAGTACGCCGGCGACCAGGCGCGCTTCGAGGATGTCGCGGTCGACTATGCGGTGACCTTCGAGGAGTCCCCGCCGTCCTGGGAGGGGCGCGGCGACGCTCCCACGGCGCGCGCGGCGCAGGCGGACGAGGCGCAGCCGACCGATCCGGAGGCGTTCGCGTTCGAGGGCGAGCTCTGCGGGGCTGCCAACGATACCCTCCGGCGCCTCGCCGCCTTCGCGGTCGAGCGCCGCGAGGTCCGGATCGATTGCCGGCACCTGCGCCGGCTCGATTTCGTCTGCGCCGGCACGCTCTTCAATATTCTCGCCACGTTGCAGGCTCAAGGTAAACTCGTCTGTCTTCGCGACGTGAACGCCATGGTCGCCGGCCTGCTGCGGGTCATGAGCGTCGACAAGGTGGCTCACGTCACCCTGCGTCATTGAACAACACACCAGCCCCGATTTCCGCGGGGACGGAGAATCCTTCATGGAACAGTATCGCGGCACCACCATCCTGTCGGTGCGGCGCGGCAACCGCGTCGCGCTCGGCGGCGACGGCCAGGTCACCCTTGGCAACATCGTCATCAAGGCCTCCGCGCGCAAGGTGCGCACGCTCTACAACGGTCAGATCCTCGCCGGTTTCGCCGGTGGAACCGCCGACGCCTTCACCTTGTTCGAGCGTTTCGAGGCCAAGCTCGACAAGCACCAGGGCAACCTGTTGCGCAGCGCGGTCGAGCTCGCCAAGGACTGGCGCACCGACCGCATGCTGCGCCGGCTGGAGGCCATGCTTGCGGTGGCCGATCGCGAGCATTCGCTGGTGATCACCGGCAACGGCGACGTGCTCGAGCCCGAGCAGGGCATCGTGGCCATCGGCAGCGGCGGCGCCTACGCGCAGTCGGCCGCGCGCGCACTGCTCGAGAATACCGAGCTCGAGCCCAGGGAAATCGTGTCCAAGGCGCTTTCCATCGCCGGCGACCTGTGCATCTACACCAATCACCACCACACCATCGAAGTGCTGGATTGAGGCTGACCGCATGACCCAGATGACCCCGCCGGAGATCGTCTCCGAACTCGACAAGCACATCGTCGGCCAGGACAAGGCCAAGAAGGCCGTGGCGATCGCGCTGCGCAACCGCTGGCGGCGCGCTCAGGTGGAAGAGCCGCTGCGCAGCGAGATCACCCCCAAGAACATCCTCATGATCGGCCCCACCGGCGTCGGCAAGACCGAGATCGCGCGCCGCCTGGCGCGCCTGGCCAACGCGCCCTTCATCAAGATCGAGGCGACCAAGTTCACCGAGGTCGGCTATGTCGGCCGCGACGTCGACACCATCATCCGCGACCTCATGGAGATCGCGGTCAAGGACGGGCGCGAGCGTGCGATGAAGTCGGTGCGCGACCGCGCGCTGGATGCCGCCGAGGACCGCGTGCTCGACGCCCTGCTGCCGCCGGCGCGCCCGGTCGGCTTCAACGCCGAGCCCGAGCCGGCGCAGGATTCGTCCACCCGGCAGAAATTCCGCAAGAAGCTGCGCGAGGGGGAACTCGACGACAAGGAGATCGAGATCGAGGTCGCCGCGCCCTCGATGCAGGCCGAGATCTTCGCCCCGCCGGGTATGGAGGAACTCACCCAGCAGATACAGGGCATGTTCCAGAACCTCGGCGGCGGCAAGAAGAAGCAGCGCAAGCTGCAGATCCGCGAGGCCATGAAGCTGCTCGCCGACGAGGAGGCCGCGCGCCTGATCAACGACGAGGAGGTCAAGCTCGAGGCCGTGCGCGCGGTCGAGCAGAACGGCATCGTGTTCCTCGACGAGGTGGACAAGATCGCTGCGCGCAGCGACGTGCAGGGCGCAGATGTCTCCCGTCAGGGCGTGCAGCGCGACCTGCTGCCGCTGGTCGAGGGCACGACGATCTCCACCAAGTACGGCATGATCAAGACCGATCACATCCTGTTCATCGCCAGCGGCGCCTTCCACCTGTCCAAGCCCTCGGATCTGATCCCCGAGCTGCAGGGGCGTTTCCCGATCCGCGTCGAGCTGGAGTCGCTGTCTGTGGAGGACTTCGCCCGCATCCTCACCAGCACCGACGCCTGCCTCACGCGCCAGTACGAGGCGCTGCTCGCCACCGACGGGGTGAAGCTGGAGTTCGCCGACGACGGCATCCGCCGCCTGGCCGAGATCGCCTACCAGGTGAACGAGAAGACCGAGAACATCGGCGCGCGCCGGCTGTACACCGTCATGGAGAAGCTGCTCGAAGAGGTTTCCTTCGAGGCCGGGCGCAGCAGTGCGGAGCAGACCGTGGTAGTCGACGCCGCCTATGTCGACAGCCGGCTCGTCATGCTCGCCCAGCGCGAGGATCTGGCGCGTTACGTGCTTTGATCCCGGCTCGCGTCCGTTCGCGGACAAGCTCGCTTCGTCCGCGGGGACCGCGCGACGACGGGCTTGTCCGTGACCGCATCCGTCGCACCCCCTTCAGTCCGCTCCCGGTTTGCCCTGAATGCTGATCCGAATCGTCTCCATCCTGTTCCCGCTGTTCGCGATCACCGCGCTGGGCTATTTCGTCGGCCGGCGCATGAAGCCGGACCTGTCGCACGCCAACAAGCTGAACATGGATGTCTTCGTGCCCGCGCTGGTGTTCGGTGCGCTGGTCGGTAAGGACTTCCGCCTCGGCGAATACCTGCCGCTGCTGTTCGCGACCGTGGTGATCATCGTCGGCTCCGGTGTGGCCGGCTGGCTGGTCGCGCGTGCGGCCGGGATCGCCACCAAGACGCTGGTGCCGCCGATGATGTTCAACAACTGCGGCAACCTCGGCCTGCCGCTGGCGGTGCTCGCCTTCGGCGAGTCGGCGCTGGCTCCGGCGGTGGTGATGTTCGTGGTGTCGAACGTGATCCACTTCTCCTACGGCGCCTGGCTGCTGGACCACCATACCAAGCTGACCACGGTGTGGCGCTCGCCCTCCATCCTGGCGACGATCGCGGGCCTGGCGGTCGGCTTCCTCGGCATCGAGGTGTGGCCGCCGCTGCTGATGTCGATCGAGATGGTCGGCGACATCTCGATCCCCCTGATGTTGTTCGCGCTCGGCGTGCGCCTGGCCGATTCGCGCATCAGCGCCGTCGGCTTCGGCCTCTTCGGTGCGGTGCTACGCCCGGTGGTGGGCATGGCGCTGGCCTGGGCCCTGCTGCAGATGCTCGAGCTTCCGCCGCGCGAGCAGGCGCTGTTGCTCGTGTTCGGCGCCCTGCCGCCGGCGGTGCTGAACTACATGTTCGCCGAGCGTTACGACCAGGAGCCCGACAAGGTGGCCTCGATGGTGCTGATCGGCAACCTCGCTGCGGTGGTTTTCCTGCCGATCGCGCTGGCGCTGGTACTCGACTGAGGCACGGGAGTCGGAGCGGAGCCGGTACGGATCGGGCACCGCGAGGGCTCGCGCTTGGGGACGCGAGCTCAGCATCCCCCGAAGCGGTCCATCCTGCGGCGGTCGCGCTTGGTCGGCCGGCCGTGCAGGTCGGTGCCGGGCGCGGCGGCGAACTTGCGCAATTCACGGGCGCGTTCGCGCGCCTCGATGCTTTCCGCGGTCTCCTCGTAGAGCGCCTGCGCCACGGCGGCCGAGCCGCGCTTGTCCGCGATCGCGCGCACGATCACCGTGCGCGTATCCTCGCCGATCGTGATGTCGAGGCGGTCACCGACCTTGAGTTCGCGTGCCGGTTTGGCCGCCATTCCGTTGAGCTTGACCTTTCCTCCATCGACCGCCTCGGTTGCGCCCGTACGGTGCTTGAAGAAACGTGCCGCCCACAGCCACTTGTCGAGGCGGGTACGCGCGGTGTCGGAGGGATTGCGGTCGGTCATGATGGTGGCGCTCGGTCGAAGGGCGCCGGATTGGCAAGGCGCCGCCGTGATTATCGAACACCCGGCGGCGTGCTGGGGCAGATGAAGCCCGCGAGCGTTCAGAACAGCCCGGAGATCGAATTGATCAGGCCTTTCTTCAACTCGGGCAGCGCCTCCTCGAAGGCGAGGTTGACCTTGTTCGCGGTCGAGCCGATGCGGGTCTGATAAGTCTTGTAGGACGACTCTTCGTCGTACGACACCTGCGAACCACCGCTGTTGCCCTGGCGCAGGCTGTGGTTCGAACTCACCCTTGCCTTGCCGGCACCGCGGATGCGCTCCTTGATCTGCAGGTCGGTGATCATCGAAAAATACACGTCCTTGACCGCGGCGCCGGCGATGCCTTCGGCCAGCGAGCCGATCAGGCCGGCGGCGGCGATGCCACGGCCGCTGGCGCCGCCGGCGTATGCCGCTCCCGCCCCCAGGACCAGGCCGCCCGAGGCGGCTACCCCGTAGCCTTGGTCGATCGCCGCCTCGATCGCGGTGGGTGCCGATTTTCCGACCTGCAGGATGTTCGCCTGCAGGACGTAGTGCGCCGCCTCCGGGTCCTGCAGCAGGGTGTAACCCTTGGTCTGCAGCGCGGCGGCGATCTCGTCATTCACCGCAAGGTCGGGCTTGTCGGAGGTATTGCGGATCTGCAGGAAGATGGTGCGCTTGTCAGGGCCGACCGGGTCGAGGAAGACCGTGTCGGACATCTTGGTCTGCACATCGAGGTCGCGCTTGCTGATGGCGACGTGGGTGGCGGCGCAGCCGGCGAGGACCAAGGTGGCGACGGTGACGAGGGTGATTCGCTTGAGCATCGGGAGACCTCCTCGAGGACGGATGAAGATGGCAGGCGGCGGGTTTCGGTGCGATCCGGGGATGACTCTTGCAGGTGCTGAAAAGACCTGAAAACAGTCGTATGGAATTTCATTATAGAAAATTTGATGCCCGATTGTCATGTTCTGTGATGCGGTAGGAATTTCTTCGTCCCCAAAATGGAGAACCCCGGCGCCCTTGCGGGGGCCGGGGTTCGCTCGCTGCGGAGGGCGGGCGGCGATCAGCCGATCATGCCCGCGCCTACGGTGTTGTTGGTGCTCTCGTCGATGATGATGAAGGCGCCGGTAGCGCGGTTCTCCGTGTAGCGGTCGGCGATGATCGGCTGGGCGAGCTTGAGCGTGACGCGGGCGATGTCGTTCATCGCCAGCCCGGTGGTGGCCTCCTGTTCCAGGGTATTCACGTCCAGGCGGTAGTCGATCTTCGCGAGCTTGGCCTTCACCTCGCGCGTGGTGTGGCGTACCAGGTAGGTGCGTGCAGGCGACAGCGGGGTCTCGGACAGCCAGCACACCGTGGCTTCGATCTGCTTGACCGGCTCCCGCGCCTCGGCGGATTTCACGATCAGGTCGCCGCGCGAGATGTCGATCTCGTCTTCGAGCAGCAGGGTCACCGACTGCTCGTGGATGGCGCGCGGCAGCGCGACGCCGCCGAGCTCGATCTTCCTGACCCGGCTGCTGGCGCCCGAGGGCAGTACGGTGACCGCGTCGCCCACCGCGACCTCGCCCGATTCGACCCGGCCCATGAAGCCGCGATAGTCGTGCAGTTCGGGGTTGGCGGACTCTTGCGGTCGGCACACGAACTGCACCGGGAAGCGGAAGTCCTCGGCCTGTTCGGTGTGGGCTGCGGGGGCGTTCTCGAGGATGTCGAGCAGGGTCGGGCCGTCGTACCAGGACAGGCGCTCGCCGCGGTCGACGATCATGTCGCCCTCCAGCGCCGAGATCGGGATGAAGCGCACGTCCCGGATGCCGAGCTTGGCGGCGAATTCGAGGTATTCCCCCTTGATGCGCTCGAACACCGCCTGGTCGTAGTCGACCAGGTCCATCTTGTTGACCGCGACCACCAGATGGGGAATGCCGACCAGGCTGGCGAGGTAGGAGTGGCGGCGGGTCTGGGTCAGCACGCCCTTGCGCGCGTCGATGAGGATGATCGCCAGGTTGGCGGTGGACGCGGCGGTCACCATGTTGCGGGTGTACTGCTCGTGGCCGGGGGCGTCGGCGATGATGTACTTGCGCCGCCCGGTGGAGAAGTAGCGGTAGGCGACGTCGATGGTGATGCCCTGCTCGCGCTCGGCCTGCAGGCCATCGGTCAGCAGCGACAGGTCGACCGCGCTCATGCCGCGCTTGGCCGAGGTCTTCTCGATGGCGTTGAGGGTGTCGGCGAGGATGGTCTTGGTGTCGAACAGCAGGCGGCCGATCAGGGTGCTCTTGCCGTCGTCGACGCTGCCGCAGGTGAGAAAGCGCAGCAAGCCGTTGTCGATTTCGGGGAGGTGCTCGAGGGCGGACATGGTCATGATTCCGTGCAAAGGTCAGGCGTGAGGTGCGAAGAGTGGGGGGTGGGGGCTGCGACGAGCGCGGATGCGCTCAGAAGTAGCCTTCCTTCTTGCGTTGCTCCATCGACGCCTCCGAGGTCTGGTCGTCCATCCGCGTCGCACCGCGCTCGGTGATCGTGGTGGTCGCCGTCTCGGCGAGGATCTTCTCCACGGTGTCCGCGTCGGATTCCACCGGCGCCGTGCAGGTGATGTCCCCCACGGTGCGGAAGCGCACCCGCACGTCCTCCACGACGTCGCCATCCTTCGCCGGCGTCAGCTCGGTCACCGGCTGCAGCAGGCCGTTCTTGCGCACCACCGGGCGGGTGTGGGCGAAGTAGATCGATGGCAGTTCCAGCTGCTCGCGCTGGATGTACTGCCACACGTCGAGTTCGGTCCAGTTGCTGATCGGGAAGGCGCGGATGTTCTCGCCCTTGTGGCTACGCGCGTTGTACAGGTTCCACAGCTCGGGACGCTGGTTCTTCGGGTCCCACTGCCCGAACTCGTCGCGGAAGCTCATGATGCGTTCCTTGGCACGCGCCTTCTCCTCGTCGCGGCGGGCGCCGCCGATGCAGGCGTCGAAGCCGAACTCCTCGATCGCCTCGAGCAGCGTCACCGACTGGTGCTTGTTGCGCGACTCGCCCGCGTGCTTCAGCACCACGGTGCCGCGCGCCATCGAGTCTTCCACCGAGCGCACGATCAGGCGCTCGCCCAGTTCGGCGGCGCGCCGGTCGCGGAAGTCGGTGACTTCCTTGTAGTTGTGGCCGGTGTCGATGTGCATCAGCGGGAAGGGGAAGCGGCCCGGGCGAAAGGCCTTCTCGGCCAGGCGCAGCAGGCAGATCGAATCCTTGCCGCCGGAGAACAGCAACACCGGGTTGGCGCACTGGCCGGCGACTTCGCGCAGGATGTGGATGGCTTCGGCCTCGAGCCAGTCGAGGTGGGACAGCGTCTGTTTGGTCAGCGTGGACATGGTGCGGTTACCGTTGCGGATGCTTGATCGGATGGGTTCTGAAGGCGCGCAGCGCTGCCCTGAGTCCGGCGCGCAGCGCGAGCAGGCGCTGCTGCAGGCTGCGGCGGCCGGCACCGATCGCGGGGCTGTGCGTGCCCTGGGCGGGGTGCTTGCCGTTCATGGCTCAGCTCGCCTTGACGTGGAGACCGCACTCCTTGGTCTCCGGGTTTTCCCACCACCAGCGTCCGGCGCGCACGTCCTCGCCGACCGCGATCGCGCGGGTGCAGGGGGCGCAGCCGATGCTGGGGTAGAACTGGTCGTGCAGGGCGTTGTAGGGCACCTCGGCGAGGCGGATGTAGGCCCACACCTCGGTCTCGCTCCAGTCCGACAGCGGGTTGAGCTTCTCCAGCCCGTTGGCGGTGTCGGTCTCGCGTACCGGCAGGCCGGAGCGGGTGACCGACTGGGCTGCGCGCAGGCCGGTGATCCAGGCCTTGCGGCCGGTGAGCGCGCGACGCAGCGGCTCCATCTTGCGCACGCCGCAGCAGGCCTTGCGCAGCTCGACCGTGTCGTAGAAGGCGTTGATGCCGTGGCTGCGCACATAGGTTTCGACCGCGCCCGCGTCGGGGAAGTAGATCTCGAGCTTCGTGCCGTAGCGGCGCTCGACTTCGCCGATCAGGCTGTAGGTCTCGGCGGGGAGCCGCCCGGTGTCGAGCGAGAAGATGGTGATCGGCAGGCCGTTCGACAGGATGAGGTCGGTCAGCACCATGTCCTCGGCGCCGAAGCTGTTGGCGAAGGCGAGCTCGCCGTGCGCGCCGAACTCGGCGACGGCCTCGCGCAGCAGTGCGAGCGTGGCTGCGGACTTGGCACCCACGGTGGCGCGCAGTGCGTCGGTGAGCTGCGGGCGGGTGGCGGCGTTGGTCGGGGCGGGGCGCAGCAGGCTGACGGCGGCGTTCATTGCTGCACCTCGCGGCCGGTGCCGCGTTCGACGCGGCGGAACAGCGGCAGCGGGTCCTTCACCGAGCGCTGGTAGGGCTGGGTGAAGTCGTCGATGCTGGCCACCGCCGCCTCGAGCTGTTCGTCGGTGTAGCGCTCGGCTTGCGGCTGCAGGGCATCGAAGCCGCAGCGCGTCATGTAGTTGAACTGGTCGCGCAGGACCTGGCCGATCGCGCGCAGTTCGCCCTGGTAGCCGTAGCGGGTGCGCAGCAAGGTTGCCGCGGAGTAGCTGCGGCCGTCGGTGAACTTGGGGAAGTGCAGGCCGACGATCTGCAGCAGCCCGAGGTCGTCAGCGAGTGCGGCGACGTCCTCGCCCGCGGCCAGCCACACGCCCACCTCGCCGCTGCGCGCACGCGCCAGCAGCTCTTCGCGGCGCGCCTGCCATACGGCGAGCGGCACCAGCACGGGGCCGGCGGGCACCGCGATGTCGGCGGGCACCTCGCCTTCGGCGAGGCTCACGGTCAGGCGGTCGTCGGCGACGACGCGGCCGTTCTTGATGATCTTGTCAGACATGGGCGGCTTTCCTTTGCGGCTGGCGGTCGGCATACACGCGTACCTTGAAGGGCTCGGTGCCGACGCGTTGTACGGTGTCGATGAAGCGCTCGTCCTCATGGCGCAGTTCGACGTAGGTTTCGAGCAGCTTCTCGATCACGCCCACGATCTCGTCGAGGGCGAAGGACGGACCGATCACCTTGCCGAGCGTGGTGCCGTTGCCCTGTGTGCCGCCGATGCTGACCTGGTACCACTCCTCGTCGTTCTTATCGACGCCGAGGATGCCGATGTGGCCGACGTGGTGGTGGCCGCAGGAGTTCATGCAGCCGGAAATGTTGAGGTCGATCTCGCCGATGTCGTGCTGGTAGTCGAGGTCGTCGAAGCGGCGCTGGATGGCGTCGGCGATCGGGATCGAGCGTGCGTTGGCGAGGCTGCAGAAGTCGCCGCCGGGGCAGCAGATGATGTCGGTCAGCAGGCCGATGTTCGGCGTCGCCAGGCCGGCGGCACGCGCCGCCTGCCACAGTTCGAAGAGGTCGGTGCGGCGCACGTCGGCGAGCGCGACGTTCTGCTCGTGCAGCATGCGCGCCTCGCCGAAGCTGAAGCGGTCGGCGAGATCGGCGATCAGGTCCATCTGCTCGGCGGTGACGTCGCCCGGGGCGGTGCCGGTCTTCTTCAGCGACAGGACCACCGCCGCGTAGCCGGGCTGGCGGTGGGCGCGCACATTGCGCTTGACCCAGGTGGCGAAGGCCTTGTTGCCGGCGAGGAGTTCGTCGAAGGCGGCGTCCTGCGCGGGCAGGGTCTCGTAGGCAGGCGGGGCGAAGTGGGCCGACACGCGCGCCAGCTCCGCCGCGGTGATGGTGTTGGGGCCGTCCTTGCCGTTGGCCCATTCTTCCTCCACCTGGCGGCCGAACTCTTCCGGCCCGAGCGCCTTGACGAGGATCTTGATGCGCGCCTTCCACAGGTTGTCGCGGCGGCCCCAGCGGTTGTAGACGCGCAGGATGGCCTCGCAGTAGCTGATCAGGTGCTGCCAGGGCAGGAAGGGCTTGATCTCCTCGCCCAGGATCGGGGTGCGGCCGAGGCCGCCGCCCACCAGCACGCGGAAGCCGAGCTCGCCGGCCTCGTTACGGACCAGGTCGAGGCCGATGTCGTACACCCGCAGCACCACGCGGTCTTCGGCGGCGCTGTTGAAGGCGATCTTGAACTTGCGCGGCAGGAAGGCGAATTCCGGGTTGTAGGTCGCCCACTGGCGCAGGATCTCGGCGAAGGGGCGCGGATCGGCGACCTCGTCGGCGGCCACGCCGGCGAAGGGGTCGGCGGTGATGTTGCGGATGCAGTTGCCCGAAGTCTGGTTGGCGTGCATCTGCACGCTGGCCAGTTCGGCGAGCATCTCCGGCACGTCTTCCAGCTTCGGCCAGTTGAACTGCACGTTGGTGCGGGTGGTGAAGTGGGCGTAGCCGCGGTCGTAGCTGCGCGCGAGGTGGGCGAGCTTCCTCAGCTGGCGGCTGGCGAGGTGGCCGTAGGGCACCGAGATGCGGAACATCGGCGCGTGGCGCTGGATGTACAGCCCGTTCTGCAGGCGCAGCGGACGGAACTCGTCGGCCGAGAGCTCGCCGGCCAGGTGACGCCGCATCTGGTCGCGGAACTGGGCGACGCGCTGGTCGAGCAGGCGCTGGTCGTGTTCGTCGTATTGGTACATATGGGCTCTCTCTGTCGTATGCGTGGATTCGGGCCGGGGAGGGGCGTCGCGTGCTTGGTCGCTGCGGCTCAGTGCGCCATCAGCTTGGCGCCGACCAGCACCAGCATCGTCGCCAGGATCGGGCGCAGGACGCGGTCGGGTACCTTGGTGGAAATGTGGCTGCCGAGCCAGATGCCGGGCAGCGAGCCGACCAGCAGGCTGCCCAGCAGCAGCCAGTCGACGCTGCCGAGAAACCAGTGGCCGATGCCGGCGACCGCGGTCAGCGGCACGGCGTGGGCGATGTCCGAGCCGACGATGCGTAGCGCCGGCATCGCCGGGTAGAGGAAGAACAGCGCGGTGACGCCGAGCGCGCCGGCGCCCACCGAGGAGATCGATACCAGCACGCCGAGCACGGCGCCGGTGAGCACGGTCAGGCGGGCGGTGCGCGCCGGATCGGCGGGGCGGCCACCCGAGCGCGTCGCGGCATAGGCCTGGATGCGCTTGCGGAAGATCAGCGCCACCGCGGTCAGCACCAAGGCGACGCCGAGCGAGACCTGGATCAGGTGGGCCGCGCCTTCGATGCCGCCGGGCGCGAAGTGTCCGATCAGCGCCAGCGTGATCGCCGCCGCGGGAATGCTGCCGGTGGCGAGCAGGCGGGTGATCTTCCAGTCCACCGTGCCCTTGAGTCCGTGCGCCAGGGTGCCGCCGGCCTTGGTGATCGCGGCGTAGAGCAGGTCGGTGCCGACGGCGACCGAGGGGTGGATGCCGAACATCAGCACCAGCAGCGGCGTCATCAAGGATCCGCCTCCAACGCCGGTCAGACCGACGATGGCACCGACTGCGAACCCGGCGATGGTGTAGGCGAAGTCCATGTAACGCGCTCCTGGATGTTGCGGCGCATCGTAAGGACTTCAGTTAAGCGCAAGAAGCGGTTTGCAGTTAGACTTTAAGAACTGGTTGTTATATCTAGCGCGCCATGAACCTGCAGCAACTGCGTTACGTGCATGAAGTCGCCCGTCGCGGGCTCAATGTCTCCGAGGCGGCCGACGCGCTGTTCACCTCGCAGCCGGGGGTGTCCAAGCAGATCCGCCAGCTCGAGTCCGAGCTCGGCATCGAGATCTTCACTCGCCACGGCAAGCGCCTGGTGGCGGTCACCGAGCCGGGGCGGGCGGTGCTGGCGATCGCCGAGCGCGTGCTGCGCGACCTCGACAACCTGCAGCAGGTGGGTGACGAATTCGCCAACGAGGCCGTGGGCCGCCTGTCGATTGCGACCACCCATACCCAGGCGCGCTACGTGCTGCCCGACGTGATCCGCCGCTTCATGCAGCGCTACCCGCAGGTCAAGCTCGAGCTGCACCAGGGCAATCCGCGCCAGGTTTGCGAGATGGTGCTCGACGGCAGCGCCGACATCGCGATCGCCACCGAGGCCATCGCCGAGTACGACGAGCTGGTGATGCTGCCCTGTTACCAGTGGAACCGCTGCGTGGTCGCCACCCCGCGCCACCCCATCCTGCAGGCCGCGCCGCTCACGCTCGAGGCGATCGCGCGCTATCCGCTGATTACCTACGACGACGCCTTCACCGGCCGCGGCCAGATCAACAAGGCCTTCCTCGGTCGCGGCCTCAAGCCCAAGGTCGTGCTCACCGCGATCGACTCGGACGTGATCAAGAAGTATGTCGAGATGGACCTGGGCATCGGCATCCTCGCGCGCATGGCCTACGACCCCGCGGAGGATCGCAGGCTCGGCATGGTCGATGCGGCCCACCTGTTCGAGTCGAGCACGACACGGATCGGCCTGCGCCGTCGCGCCTGGCTGCGCGCCTATGTGTACGCCTTCATCGAGGGCTTCGCGCCGCATCTGTCGCGGCGCATGGTCGAGACCGCGCTCGCCGGCGGCGGCACCGATCCGGGGCTGTGAGGGGCGCGCCGGGGCGACGCAAGCACTGCCGCGTCAGGCGCGCTCGAACCAGCGCCGCAGGCGTGCGCCGCGCAATCCGGCGCCGAGGCCCGCGATCAGGCGCACGCGCGCCTTGAGCGGGTCGAGCGCGCCGGCGTCGAGCCAGTTGGCGGGGGCGTTGCCATGGTGCCGCCGTACGCCGCCGCCGCAGCGGCTGGCGAGCACCACCGGTACCGCGTTGGGCAGTTCTTCCAGCGCGGGTCGCCAGGCCTCGGGCAGGCTGGCGTTGCCGGGCAGGGCCAGCACCAGGCCTGCGGCGCCATTGAGCAGCTGGGCGCGTGCGAGCGCGCGCGCCACCGCCGAGGCGAGTGCGGGCGAGCTGCCCGCAGCGACGGTGAGCAGCTCCACCGGCGGCAGGTGCTGCAACTCGTCCGGCAGCACGACACGGCTGTAGCGCGAGGGCGCGAGCGCGTGCAGCGCGGCGTCGCTGGCGAGCGTGGTGAGCGCGCCCTCGAACGAGAACGCATCGACCGCCGAGGGGTGGCGCTTGGCGAGGGCCGCGGCTGGCAGGATGCGGTCGCCGACCACCGCGAGCACGCCCGAGCGTGCGGCCGCCGGGCGGCAGGCGAGCTCGACCGCCTGGTAGAGGTTGAGCGGGCCGTCGGCCGATAGCGCGGTGGCCGGGCGCATCGCCGCAGTCATCACCACCGGCTTGGTGGTGGCGACGGTGACGTTGAGGAAACAGGCCGTCTCTTCCAGCGTGTCGGTGCCGTGGGTGATGACGATGCCGTCGACCGCGGGGTCGTCCATCAGCCTCTGCACCCGGCGCGACAGCACCAGCCAGTGCTGTGGCGTCATGTCCTTGCTGTCGACGCTGAAGATCTGCGTGGCGTCGATGCGGGCGAGCTCGGCCAACTGGGGCACGGCGGCGAGCAGCGCCGCGGGGCCGAGCTGGCCGGCGGTGTAATCGCGGGTGTCGGTGGCCGAGCCGGCCGTGCCGGCGATGGTGCCGCCGGTGGCGAGGAGCGCGATGCGCGGCTTGCGCAGGATCTGGAGGGCGTTGTGCTGCGGGATCATGTGGGCGGGATTCGTCAGGGGGCGGTCAGGCGTTGCCGGTGTCGCGCAGCGCGACGATGCGCCGCTCGCGTTCCAGCTCGACCAGGCGTAGCGCGGCATCGGGGGGTATGCCGAGGGTCTCCAGCACCCAGCCGGTGAGCTTGAGGCTGGACTCGAGGGTTTCGGGCACCACCACCGAGGCGCCGGCCTCGCGCAGCAGCAGGGCATGCTTCTCGTCGCGCGCGCGGGCGATGATCCGCATCATCGGCACCATGCGGCGGATGCCGTGCACCGCGTGGATCGCGGCGGCGGTGTGGTCCATGGTCAGCACCACCGCGCGCGCCTGGTCGAGGCGCAGCTTGCGCAGCAGCTCCGGGCGGCTGGCGTCGCCGAACACCAGCGGCACCCCCGCCTTGCGCTGGTGGGCGATGAGCTGGGCATTGTTCTCGATGGCGACGTAGCCCACGCCCTGCTCTTCCAGCATCTGCCCGACCAGCTGGCCGACGCGGCCGTAGCCGGCGATGATCACATGCCCGCCGAGCTCGCCGAGCTCGGCGTCGTCCGCCTCGGCAGGCGGCGCGATGCGGCGGTCGATGCGGTCGCCCAGGCTCTGCCCGAGGCGCGCGATCACCGGCGCGGCGAGCATCGACACGCCGACCACGATCAGCATGAACTGGCCCACATCGCGTTCGAGCAGGCCCAGCGTGAGCGCCATGCCGATCACGATGAAGGCGAACTCGCCGCCTTGGCCGAGCAGCAGGCCGCCCTCGGCGGAGCGCCCCCAGGACAGGCCGAAAACGCGCAGCAGCACGAACACGATGAGCGCCTTCATGGCCAGCAGACCGACCACCGAGAGCGGAATCCACAAGGGCTCGGCGAGCAGCGCGCGCAGGTCGATGCCCATGCCCACCGACATGAAGAACAGGCCCATCAGCAGGCCCTTGAAGGGCTCGATGGTGATCTCCACCTCGTGGCGGAACTCGGTCTCGGCAATGATCAGCCCGGCGAGCAGGGCGCCGAGCGCCATCGACAGGCCGGCCACCCAGGTCAGCGCCGCCACGCCCAAGGTGGTCAGCAGGGTGAGGGCGGTGAAGGTGTCGGGTTGCTTGTCGACTGCGATCTGGTGGAAGAGCGGACGGACCACGCGGCGACCGACGAGGTAGATGCCCACCACGGTGAGCACGCCCTTGAGCATCGCGAGGCCGAGCAGGCTCGCGAAGCTGCCCTCGCCCGAGGCGGCACCGAGGATGCTGATCAGCACCAGCAGCGGCACCACCGCGAGGTCCTGGAACAGCAGGATCGCGAACGAGGCCTGGCCGAGCGGCGTGCCGAGTTCGTGGCGCTGGATCAGCAACTGCATGACGATCGCGGTGGACGAGAAGGCCAGCACCACGCCGAGTATGACCGCGGCCTCGATGCCGTTGCCGAACCACAGCGCGAGCCCCCCGACCGCCGCTGCCGAGAGCGCGACCTGCAGGCCGCCGAGCCCGAATACCAGCCGGCGCATCGACCACAGGCGCTCGACCGACATCTCCAGGCCGATCATGAACATCAGGAAGATGACTCCGAGCTCGGCGAGGAACTCCACCTGGTCGGGGCGCGCGAAGGTGAGCCACGACAGCGGCGGCCAGGCCTTTGCGAGCGAGGCGAGGCCGTAGGGGCCGAGCAGCACCCCGACCGACAGGAAGCCGAGCACGGGGTTGATCTTCAGGCGCGACAGCAGCGGCATCAGCACACCGCTCAGCGCGAGGAAGAGGATGATTTCCTTGAGGAAGGGAAAGCTGTCGTGGGTGTCCATCAGCACGTTCGTATACGGCGCATCCGATCAGTTTACGCCACGAGCGCACTTCCAGTCCGCCGCGAGCGCCCGTCCGTGGAATTTGCCTCGCGGCATGGCGCGCTCTCGTCCGTCGATGCGGGCGGATTGCACAGGAGCGGCATGCCAGCTGCTTCTATACTCGCGACGCTGAAGGCGCTCCTCCAACGAAGGCTCGAATGAAACCCCCCAGGCTGGTCCACTCCCTCGTCGTCGCTGCAGCGACCTTCCTGTGTTCCACGTCGGCGCTGGCCGACCCCGCTGCCGCCAGCCGCTACTACGAAGACGCGCTGCGCCGATACGATGACGGTGATGCCGCGGGGGCGATCGTCCAGCTCAACAATGCACTCCGCGAGGATGGCAACATGCTCGCCGGCCGCCTGCTGCTGGCGCGCGCCTACCTACGCAGTGGTGAACTCGGTGCCGCCGAGGTGGCCTTTGCCGAGGCGCAGCGGCTCGGGGTCGCGACCGCCGAGGTGGTGGTGCCGCTGGCGCAGATCCTGCTGATGCGCGGCAAGGCCGAGGATGTGCTGCGTATCGCGGCGTCCCACGACCTGCCGGTCGCTGTGCGTGTCGAGCTGCTGGTGCTGCGTGGCAAGGCTTACCAGATGCTCGGCCGCATCGCCGATGCGCGCGAGAGCTTCGCCCTGGCGCGTGCACTCGATCCTGCGTCCGCCGTCCCGCTCGTTGCCGAAGTCCCCGTACTCATCGCCGTGGGAGAGCGCGTGCTCGCGCGCGAACTTGCGGAGGAGGCCGTGCGCCTCGGGCCGAAGGACGCGGGTGCCTACAACGCGCGCGCCTCGGTCGCGCACGCGGCCGGCGAGCTCGATGCCGCGCTGGCCGACTACAGCCGCGCCGAGGAACTCGATCCGGGGCTGTTCGATGCTTCGATCGCGCGTGCGGGGATCCTCGTCGATCTCGGCCGTGCGCAGGAGGCGCGCACGGTACTGAAGCGTTTCGAGCAAGGACCGACGGAGCCGAGGGCCTCCTACCTGCTCGCCTTGCTCGCCGAACGCGAGGGGGATCCGGCGCGTGCCGCGCGTCTGCTTGCCGACGCGGCGACGCTGGTCGACGCGCTGCCTGCGGAATGGCTCGCGAGCCGCGAGCAGCTGCTGATGGTCGGCGGACTCGCCCATCACGCCACTCGCCAGAACGAGAAGGCGCGCGGCTACCTCGAGACGCTGGTCGCGCGCTACCCGAACAACCTCGGCGGTCGCCGCCTGCTGGCCGCGGTGCTGTACGAGCTCGGCGATGCCGCGCGCTCGGCCGAATTGCTCGAGCACGTGCTTCGCCTCGCGCCAGACGATGCGCAGGCGCTTTTCCTGTTGGGCCGGATCCAGCTTTCCTGGCGGCGCTATGTGCGTGCGAGCGAGCTGCTCGAGCAGGCCGCCCGCGAGGGCGCGAGCGGAGCGCTCGCGGCTCTCGGCTTCAGCCGGCTGGGCAGGGGCGACGAGGCGCGCGGGATGGCCGACCTTTCGGCGAGCTTCGAGCGCTCGCCCGAGGATCTGGTGGTCGCCAGCGCGCTGGCGAACCTGCTGGCGCGCCGTGGCAAGGCCCAGGAGGCGGTCGCTGTCGCCGAGCGCGCGAGCCGGGCGCTCGCAGGCAATCCGGTGGCGCTCAACCTCCTCGGCGGCATGCGGCAGGCCGCGGGCGATCTTGCCGGCGCCCGGCTCGAATTCGAGGAGGCCCTGCGGCGCGACCCGGGCTTCGCCCCCGCACGCCTGAACCTGGCCCGCGTGGATGTCGCGCAGGGCCGCTTCGATGCCGCACGCGCGACCTACGCCGAGATGCTGCGCAAGAACCGGCGCGACGCGGTGGCCATGCACGAGTCCGCACTGCTCGAGCAGCGTGCGGGCAACCTCCCCGAGGCGCAGCGCTGGCTCGAGAAGGCGGTCGCCGAACGTCCCGAATCGCTCGATTTCGGCCTTGCGCTGGTCCGTCTCCACGCGGTGGCGGGGGCGCGCGCCTCGGCGCTCGACGTCGCCAAGGCGACGAGTGCGCGGCATCCGGGAAATGGCGCCGCGCTGGCCGCGCTGGCCGAGGCGCAGATCGAGGCCGGCGAGGAGAGGGCGGCCCGGCAGACCCTGGCCGAGATGACCCGGCTGGCTGATTTCGATGCCCGGCGCCTTCTCCACGTCGGCGCGCTGCAGATGCGGGCCGGCAATCCGGTAGGCGCCGCCTACGCGGCACGCAAGATCCTGCAGGCCTCGCCCGGGCACGAAATCGCGATGGTGCTGGAGGCGGATGCGATGGCGGCGGATCCCGAGGTCGACCCGCGTGCGCTGGAGGCTGCGGTCGCCGCGCTGCGCGCCGCCCATCCGTCGTCCGCCGACGCGCTGCGGCTCTCGGGGGATCTGGCCCTGAGGGCGAAGCGTCATGCCGAAGCCGAGCGCTTCTACGTCGAGGCGCATGCGCGTGCGCCCTCGCAGGTGCTGCTGGCCCGGATCGCCACGCTGGCCGTCTCGCGTGGTGCCCCGCGGGCCGCGATGCCGCAGCTGGAGCGCTGGCTGAGCGAGCGTGGTGAGGACGCCACCGTGCGCGAGATGCTCGCCGAGCTGCACATGCAAGCGGGCGGGATGACGGCGGCGGCGGAGCAGTACGAGCGGATCATCGGCGCGGGCGAGGCCGGCGCGCGGGTCTACAACAACCTGGCCAATATCCGGCTCGCGCTCGGCAAGGGCGATGCGCTGCAGGCCGCGGAAAAGGCCTATGCGCTCGCGCCGGAGGATGCGCGCGTCCTCGACACGCTCGGGTGGGTGCTCGCGCAGACGGGGCGGCTGGACGAGGCGCTCCGGCACCTGCGCGATGCCCGCCTGCGTGCGCCGGAAAACGGCGAGATCCGCTGGCATCTGGCCGAGGTCCTCGCGAAGCAGGGGCGATCCCGCGAAGCGCGCGCCGAGCTCGAGAGCGGATTGCAGGGGCACCCGAGCGGCGAGTGGGTCGAGGCCGCCCGCGACCTGCTCCGCCGCCTGCCCTGATGTCGGAAGTTTTTACGCTTGCCTTCCGCTCGCTCCGGTGAATTTTCGCAAGGCATTGATTTAATGTTTATTCAAAAAACAGGCATATTCTTTGCTGAGTAGAGAATACCGCAGTGAAACGAGAAAAATCATGAATCCATCGATCCTTCGGGCCGCGCTTGCCGGCAGCCTTGCCTTCTGCTCCCTTTCCGTTTCGGCCGCGACCTGGACGTTGACCGACTCTTCAGCCAACAATCCGCTGGTGACCGGCTGGAAGTCGGGTAGCAACACCACCGACATCTACAGCACCTCCGTCGACTTCTGGAGCGGAAACGGGATCGGTATCGGTGGGGAGTCGTCGAGTGACGGACAGCACTCCCTTGACAACTACAATGGCTACGAGGTCGCGCTACTCGGCTTCAATCAGCAGGTGCGACTCGAGTCGGTCAAGGCGGGCTGGACGCAGACGGACTCGGACGTGTTCGTCATGGCGTACACCGGTAGCGGTTCCGCGAGTGCAGCCCTTGATGGGGGTGATTTCAAGACGCTCGCCAGCCGGGGCTGGACACTGGTCAGCAACCTCGGCGGTATCGGCACAACGGAACGCAGTCTCGGGACCACCTCGGGCACCTTCGCGAACACCTACTCCAGCTTCTGGCTGATTGGCGCGGGTAATTTCGCTGCTGGCACGGGCGTAAATCTTCGTGAGACCACGAATGCGACTTACGACTACGTCAAGATCGCCACCGTGAGCGGTACCGTGAAGACCACCAACGGTGGCGGCGCCCCCGTGCCGGAGCCCGGCACGCTCGCCCTCGCCGGTCTGGCGCTCGCCGGGGTCGCGGGTTTGCGCAGGCGTCGCGCACGCGCTGCCTGAGCGCCCCTGTTCGATCCACCGGCCGGTCCGCATCCGTGCGCGCCGGCCGGTTCGCGTTTACGCGGCCTCGCCGGCGCCTTCCTCTTGCTGCTGCAGCAGCCACATCTGCGCATAGGCGCCACCCTGCGCCAGCAGCGGAGCGTGGCGGCCGCGCTCGACGATGCGGCCCTTGTCCAGCACGATGATCTCGTCGGCGTTCATGATCGTCGACAGCCGGTGCGCGATTACCAGCGCGGTACGCCCCTCTGCTGCCAACTCGATCTGCGCCTGGATGGCCTTCTCAGTCCGGGAGTCGAGCGCCGAGGTGGCTTCGTCGAAAATCAGGATCGCCGGATTTTTCAATAGCGCGCGTGCGATCGCCACGCGCTGCTTCTCGCCGCCGGAGAGCTTCAGGCCGCGCTCGCCGACCCGGGTCTCGTAGCCCTCGGGCAGCTGGCGGATGAAGTCCTCCAGCTGTGCGGCGCGCGCGGCGGCCTCGACCTCCTCGCGGCTGGCGCCGGGGCGGCCGTAGTGGATGTTGTAGTACAGCGTGTCGTTGAACAGCACCGTGTCCTGCGGGACGATTCCGATCGCCGCGCGCAGGCTGTCCTGGGTCAGGCTGCGCAGGTCGTGGCCGTTGATGCGCAGCGCCCCGCCTTGCACGTCGTAGAAGCGATACAGCAGGCGGGCGAGCGTGGATTTGCCCGAGCCGGAGTGGCCGACCACCGCCACCGTGCTGCCGGCGGGGATGTCGAAATCGACGTCGAAGAGGATCGGGCGCTTGGCATCGTAGGCGAAGCTGACGTTCTCGAAGCGCACGCTCGCCGGCCCGGTGGGCAGGGTGCGGGCGTCGGGGGCGTCGGCGATCTCGCGGTGCGTGTGCATGAGGCCGAACATGCGCTCGATGTCGGTGAGCGATTGGCGGATCTCGCGGTAGAGCACGCCGAGGAAGTTGAGCGGGATGTAGAGCTGGATCATGAAGGCGTTGACCAGCACGATGTCGCCGATCGTCATCTCGCCGCTGGCCACGCGATCGGCCGCCTGCCACATCATCGCCGTCACCGCGACCGCGATGATCGCCGCCTGGCCGACGTTCAGCGCCGACAGCGAGTACTGGTTGGTGACCTGGGCCTTGGTCCACTTCTGCAATTGCTCGTCGTAGCGCCGGGCCTCGAACTCTTCGTTGTTGAAATACTTCACCGTCTCGTAGTTGATCAGGCTGTCGATCGCGCGCGCGTTGGCGGCGGAATCGAGTTCGTTCGCCTCGCGCCGCAGCGCGGTGCGCCAGTTCGTCACCTTCACCGTGAACACGATGTACATGGTGAGCGCGCTCAGCGTGATGAGCGCGAACACCGCGTCGTAGTTGACCAGCAGGATGCCGATCACCATGCCGATCTCGATCAGCGTGGGCAGGATGGAGTACAGCGTGTAGCTGATCAGCGAGCCGATCGAGCGCGTGCCGCGCTCGATGTCGCGCGTGAGCCCGCCGGTCTGGCGTTCGAGGTGGAAACGCAGCGACAGCGCGTGCAGGTGGCGGAACACGCGCAGCGAGATCTCGCGCACCGCCTGCTGGGTCACGCGTGCGAACACCACCTCGCGCAGTTCGGTCAGCAGCGAGGTGGAGAAGCGCAGCGCGCCATAGGCCAGCAGCAGCGCCGCCGGCACCACGATGAAGGCCTGCTCGGGCGTGATCGTGAGGCCGTCGATCAGGTGCTTGAAGACGATCGGCACTGACACGTTGGCGCCCTTGGCCGCGACCAGGCAGGCGAGCGCAAAGAGCACCCGGCCCTTGTAGGCCCAGATGAAGGGGAACAGGCTCTTGAGCGTCTGCCAGTCGTGGCGCTCGCCGGTGGCGGGGGCGGGCAGGGCGGCGGAGGGGGCGCGTCTCATCGGAGGTCTGCCGGTGCGTGGAAGGCGCCCGATTCTGTTGCGCAGCCCTGCTGCGAGTCAAACGGCAGGCTCCAGAATCAGCCCGGCTTGACAGGCGATAAAGAAAACGTATGATTCAAACAAACGTTTGAAACATGCTGATCTCGATGACTTCGACCCCGCCCGCGCCGACCAACGACACCCGCGACCGCATCCTCGATGCAGCCGAGCGCCTTTTCGTGGAGAACGGCTTCGACGGCACTTCGATGCGCATGATCACCGGCGCAGCGAACGCCAACCTCGCCGCGATCAATTACCACTTCGGCGGCAAGGACGCGCTGGTGCAGGAGGTCTTCCGCCGCCGTCTCGCCGCCCTCAACGCGCGCCGCCTCGACGAACTCGACCGCCTGGAGGCCGAGGCCGCGGGAGCCCCGCTCAAGCCCAGCCGCATCGTCGAGGCCTTCTTCGGCACCGCGCTGGAACTCGCCGCCGACACCGAGCACGGCGGGCGCACCTTCATGCGCCTGCTCGCGCGTACCTACAATGAGCCCAACGCCTTCGTGCGCCAGTTCCTCGCAGAGGAGTACGCCGAGGTGATGGATCGCTTCCTTGGCGCGCTCTTCCGCGCCCTGCCCGAGGTGCCGCGCGCAGAGATCCTGTGGCGCTTCCACTTCATGATCGGTGCGATGGCCTTTGCGATCGCCGGACTCGGCGGATTGAGCGAATTGATGGAAGTGGGGCCGCAGGACGAGGATCCCGCCCGGCTGCTGCCGCGCCTGATGAGTTTCCTGCTCGGCGGCCTGCGTGCGCCCCTGCCCGACAGTGGTCTGCAAGGCTGACGACGATTTCGAACGGTACGCCCTCCGGCGCGCCGGCAAGAGGAGATGAAGATGATGACCTGGATTCTGCTGTTTTCCCTCCCTCCCTTGGCAGGTGCGCTCGCCTACGGGCGAGCGCCACTTTTTGCCTGGCTCGGGGCGGGGTTGGCCTGGCTGCTGGCGGTGGGCATCGCCGCCGGCTGGGGTTTCTGGCTGACGCTGTTCGCGATGGCGGTGTTCGCCGGCGTGCTGAGCGTCTTCCTGGTCGATTCGCTGCGCATGAAGTGGCTGACTTCGCGCATCTTCGGCGCCTTCCGCGCCACCCTGCCCACCATGTCGCAGACCGAGAAGGACGCGCTGGAAGCCGGCACGGTGTGGTGGGAAGGCGAGCTCTTCGCCGGCAAGCCGGACTGGAAGAAGCTGCAGGCCTATCCCTGGCCGACGCTGAGCGCCGAGGAGCAAGCCTTCCTCGACAACGAGACCGACGAGCTCTGCCGCCTGACCCATGACTGGGAATGCACCCGGCACGGCGACATGCCCGCCGAAGTCTGGCGGTACATCAAGGCCAAGGGCTTCCTCGGCATGATCATTCCCAAGGAATATGGCGGCAAGGGCTTCTCGGCCTATGCGCACTCCCAGGTGGTGACCAAGCTGTCTACGCGCTCGTCGGCGCCGGCGGTCACCGTCATGGTGCCGAACTCGCTCGGCCCGGCCGAGTTGCTGCTGCACTACGGCACGCCCGAGCAGAAGCGGCACTACCTTCCGCGCCTGGCTACCGGCCAGGAGATTCCGGCCTTCGCGCTCACCAGTCCATGGGCGGGCTCGGACGCCGCCTCCATCCCCGACGCCGGCGTGGTGTGCAAGGGCATGTGGAACGGCGAGGAAGTGCTCGGCATGCGGGTCAATTTCGACAAGCGCTACATCACGCTCGCCCCGGTGTGCACCGTGTTCGGGCTGGCCTTCCATCTTCACGACCCTGAGCGCCTGCTCGGTGGTGACGAAGTGCTCGGCATCACCTGCGCGCTCATCCCGCACGACCATCCCGGCGTGGACATCGGTCGTCGCCACTTCCCCCTCAACGCGGTGTGGATGAACGGCCCGGTGCGCGGCAAGGACGTGTTCGTGCCGCTCGATTTCATCATCGGCGGGCCGAAGATGGCGGGCCAGGGCTGGCGCATGCTGATGGAGTGCCTGGCGGCCGGGCGCAGCATCTCGTTGCCCGGCTCGAACACCGGCATGCAGAAGATGGTGGCGCGCGCCGTCGGCGCCTATGCCCGCGTGCGCTACCAGTTCAAGACCGCGATCGGCCGCTTCGAGGGCGTGGAAGAGGCGCTCACCCGCATCGGCGCCAACACCTACCTGAGCGACGCGGCGCGTGTGATGACCGCCGGCGCGATCGACCTCGGCGAGAAGCCCTCGGTGGTGTCGGCGATCGTCAAGTACCACGTCACCGAGCGCGCCCGCCAGACGGTCAACGACGGCATGGACGTGATCGGCGGCAAGGGCATCTGCCTCGGCCCGCAGAACTTCCTCGGTCGCGCCTACCAGCAGATCCCGGTCGGCATCACCGTGGAAGGCGCCAACATCCTCACCCGCAGCCTGATCCTGTTCGGTCAGGGCGCGATCCGCTGCCATCCCTACGTGCTCGCCGAGATGCATTCCGCGCAGAAGGGCGACATGAAGGCCTTCGACAAGGCGCTGTGGGGCCACGTCGGCTTTACCGTGTCGAACGCCGCGCGCGCGCTGATCATGGGCCTCACCGGTTCGCACTTCGTCAAGGTGCCCGGCGACGTGGCGCCCGAGACGCGGCGCTATTACCAGCAGCTCACCCGCTTCTCGGCCGCCTTCGCCTTCATCGCCGACCTCTCGATGGGCACCATGGGCGGCGCGCTCAAGCGCAAGGAGAAGCTCTCCGCCCGCCTCGGCGACATCCTGTCGCTGATGTACCTTGCCAGCGCCACGCTCAAGCGCTTCGAGTCCGAAGGCCGCCATGGCGCCGACGCGCCGCTGATGCACTGGGCGATCTGGGACTGCATGTTCCGCATCCAGCAGGCCTTCGAGGGGGTGATCGCGAACTTCCCCAACAAACTCTTCGCCTTCGTGCTGCGCCGCGTCGTGGTGTTCCCGCTCGGCCGCCCCTACGTCGTGCCCTCGGACAGGCTCGGCCACAAGGTCGCCGCGCTGCTGCTCGAGCCCTCGCCGACGCGCGACCGCCTGACCTCCGACGTGCATCTGCCCACCGACATCGAGGAGCCGGTCGGCGCGCTCGAAGCCGCGCTCGCCGCCACCATCGCCGCCGAGCCGGTCGAGGCCAAGCTGAAGGACGCGCGTCGCCAAGGGCGTTTCGATCCGAGGAACCTCGCTTCCGGCGATGTGGACGAGATCTGGCGCGTTGCCCTGCACGCGGGCGTGATCGACGAGCGCGAGTTCGCTCTGGTCGAGCGCCGCAATCAACTCCGCAACAAGGTGATCCGCGTCGACGACTTCCCCTACGACCTCGACCTCGGTGCTGCCGTCCGGGCCATGCCCGAGCGCTCGCCGGCGCAACAGGTGAGCGCATGAACGCGACCGCACGGCATTCCGACGGGAAGCGCTCGCGTCCCGCAGGGAAAAAGGAAGGTAGCCCGGTGCCAAAGCCGATCTACATCGTCGATGGCGCACGCACGCCCTTCCTGAAGGCGAAGAACGCGCCCGGCCCCTTCACCGCGTCCGATCTCGCCACCGCGGCGGGCAGTGCGCTGCTGATGCGTCAGCCCTTCGCGCCCGACCAGCTCGACGAGGTCATCCTCGGCTGCGCCAGCCCCTCCGCGGACGAGGTCAACATCGGCCGCGTGGTCGCGCTGCGCCTGGGGTGCGGCAACAAGGTGCCGGGGTGGACGGTGATGCGCAACTGCGCCTCGGGCATGCAGGCGATCGACTCCGCGATCGCCAACCTCCAGTGCGGCCGCAGCCAGCTCGTGCTCGCCGGCGGCGTCGATGCACTCTCGCACGCGCCGTTGCTGTTCTCCGAAAAGATGGTGCGCTGGCTCGCCGGCTGGTATGCGGCGCGCAGCACCGGCGACAGGCTGGCCATGCTCAGGACCTTCCGCCTCGGCCATCTTGCCCCGGTGATCGGCATCATGAAGGGCCTCACCGACCCGATCGTCGGCCAGCTGATGGGACAGACCGGCGAGAACCTGGCGTGGAAGTTCGGCATCACGCGCGAGGACATGGACGCCTTCGCCGTCGAGAGCCACCGCCGCGTGTGCGCGGGCCAGGACGCCGGGCACTACGCCGAAGAGATCGTCCCGCTGATCGACCGCGACGGCCAGGTCTACGCGGCCGACGACGGCGTGCGGCGCGACTCCTCTATGGCCAACCTGGCCAAGCTGAAGCCCTTCTTCGACAGGAAATACGGCCGTGTCACCCCGGGCAACAGCTCGCAGATCACCGACGGCGCCGCCTGGCTGGTGCTGGCCTCGCAGGAGGCGGTCGAGCGCCACGGGCTGCAGCCGCTCGGGCGCATTGTCGACAGCCAATGGGCGGGTCTCGCGCCCGACCAGATGGGGCTCGGTCCGGTGCACGCCACGATGCCGATCCTGCAGCGCCACGGTCTCGCCCCCGACGACCTTGACGCCTGGGAGCTCAACGAGGCCTTCGCCGCCCAGGTCATCGCCTGCCTGCGTGCCTTCGCGGACGACGACTATTGCCGCACGCACTTCGGCGTCGATGCGCCGGGTGCGCCCGATGCCGCGCGGCTGAACGTGGATGGCGGCGCGGTCGCGCTCGGCCACCCGGTCGGGGCGAGCGGTGCGCGCATCGTGCTTCACCTGCTCGAAGTGCTGCGCCGCAAGGGCGGCGGGCGCGGTCTGGCGTCGATCTGCATCGGCGGCGGGCAGGGCGGGGCGATGCTGGTGGAGACCGTGTTATGAGCGCGAACATGCAACAAGACTGGAAACACTGGCGCCTGCGCCGTGAGGAGACCGGCCTGGCCTGGCTGGATCTGGACAAGGCGGAGGCGAGCGCGAACGTGCTGTCCGCCGATGTACTCGCCGAGTTCGCCGGCGTGCTCGACGTGCTCGACGCCGTGCCACCCAAGGCGCTGGTGATCGCCTCGGCCAAGCCGGCCGGCTTCATCGCCGGGGCGGACATCGAGGAGTTCTCGCGGCTGGATTCGGTGCTCGCCGCGCGCATGCTGGTCGAGCGCGGCTGGCTGCTGTTCAACCGCCTCGCCGCGGTGTCCTACCCGACGCTGGCACTGATCCGCGGCCATTGCATGGGAGGCGGTCTGGAACTCGCGCTCGCCTGCCGCCATCGCATCGTGGTCGACGAGCCGGGTACGAAACTCGCCTTGCCCGAGGTCATGCTCGGCATCGTCCCCGGCTGGGGCGGCATGCTGCGCCTGCCCGCGCTGATCGGCCCTGCGGCGGCCCTCGACCTGATGCTGACCGGCAAGAGCGTCGATGCGAAGAAGGCGAAACGCCTCGGCCTCGCCGACGACTGCGTTCCGCCGCGGGTCATGGAGTCCGCCGCGCGCATCCTGGCGCTGTCCGGCGTGGCGAAGAAGCCCCTGCCGTTCAAGGAGCGCGCGCTGCGCTGGGCGATGAACGGCCCCGCGCGCGCCAAGGTCGCCGACAAGGCGCGCGCCCAGGCGGCGCGCAAGGTCGGGCGCGAAAACTATCCGGCGCCCTTCGCGATCGTCGATATCTGGGAAAGACACGGCGGCAACGCGCTCGACGTTCCGGCGGGCGATCGCTCCTCGCTCGACACCATCTTCAGTTCGCCCACCGCGCGCAACCTGGTGCGCGTCTTCCACCTGCAGGAGCGCCTGAAGGCCTTCGGCAAGGACAGCGACTTCACGCCGCGCCATGTGCATGTGGTCGGCGCCGGCGTGATGGGCGGCGACATCGCCGCGGTGTGCGCGCTGCGCGGCATGACGGTGACGCTGCAGGACCAGTCGGTCGAGCGCATCGCGCCCGCGATCGCCCGCGCCGCCAAATTGTTCGAGCGCCGCCACAAGGGCGACGCCCGACAGGTGCGCTTCACCCTCGACCGCCTGATCCCCGACCCCAAGGGCGAGGGCGCGGCGCGCGCCGACGTGATCATCGAGGCCATCTTCGAGAACCTCGAGGTCAAGCGCAGCCTGTTTGCCGAGCTCGAGGCGCGTGCGAAGCCCGACGCGGTGCTCGCCACCAACACCTCCAGCCTGCGCCTGGAAGACATCGCCACGGCCTTGAAGGACCCGTCGCGCCTGGTCGGCATCCACTTCTTCAACCCGGTGCCGATGCTGCCGCTGGTCGAGGTGGTGCAGGGCGAGGCCACCGACGCCGAGGTGCTGCGCCGCGCCACCGGCTTCGTGCGCCGCATCGACAAGCTGCCATTGCCGGTGAAGAGCGCGCCCGGCTTCCTGGTCAACTCCGTGCTCGGCCCCTACATGCTCGAAGCCCTGCGCTGCGTGGAGGAAGGCGTCGCGCCCGAGATGGTGGACGCCGCGCTGGTCGCCTTCGGCATGCCGATGGGGCCGGTCGAGCTGGTCGACACCGTGGGCCTGGACATCGCCGTGGCCGCGGGCAAGGCCCTGGCGGGCGAAGGCGCCGAGCCGCCGGCGCGGCTGCTGAAGCTGGTCGGTGAAGGCAAGCTCGGACGCAAGAGCGGCGAAGGCTATTACCGCTGGGTGGATGGCAAGGCGGTCAAGGCCGGCGACGAGGACGAACGCAAGGGTGGACTTTGGCGCAAGCGCAGGCCCGCGCCGCCACCGCCCATCCCCGCCGGGCTCGCCGAGCGCGTGCTCGCGCCGCTGCTGGCGGCCACGCGGCGCTGCGTGGAGCTCGGCGTGGTGGGCGATGCGGATCTCGCCGATGCCGGCGTGATCTTCGGCACCGGGTTCGCACCGCATACCGGCGGGCCGCTGCACTGCTGCAAGGTAAAAGGGCGGCCCGAATAGGCCGAGGCTTCGGGGAAGAGCAAGTGTCGTCGTGGCAGGCAGTGTCCGCGACGCGGACCGGATTCCCCGCCGACGACATTCGGTATCCGAACTGGAGCGGTCCGGTTCGGGACTCAGTTTTTGACCAACGCGGGGCTACCCCGTAATCGACGACAAGGCGAGGAGACGACTCATGCAGATGAACAAACTTGCGATCAACATCCTTGGCGCAACGCTCGCACTCGCGGGCGGCAACGCCATGGCTGCGGGTTTCGCACTGCAGAACCAGAACGGTGCGGGGACGGGGAACGCCTTTGCTGGCGCGTCCGCTGCGGCCGAAGATGCTTCGACCGTCTATTTCAATCCGGCAGGGATGCTGCTGTTGCCCAAGGGGCACAACATTACCGGTGCCGTCACTTTCCTCGACCGAAGCGTGGAGTTTTCCGATCGTGGAACGGCTCCCTTGGGGCGCTTTGCTCTGGGTAGCGACGGTGGCGATGGCGGCAGTCTCGCGATCGTGCCGGCGGCTTACTGGTCGTATGCGGTCAGTCCCGATCTGGCCGTTGGTCTGGGCGTTGGGCCGACCTTCGGCAACAAGACCGAGTTCGACCGGAATTTCATCGGGCGCTTCTCCGGGTATTTTGCCGAGATCAAACAGATCAACATCAATCCGTCGATCGCCTACCGCGTGAATGACATGGTCGCCTTGGGATTCGGTCTCAATTTCGCCAAGAACGAAACCGAATTCAAACAAATGGCGCCCCTTGCCGGAGGCTTTCCGATTGGCGTCCCCGTCACCATCAAGGGAGACGACACCGCGTTCGGCTGGAATGCTGGCCTGATGATTCAAGCGACACCTGCGACTCGCGTCGGCGTCACTTATCGCTCGGAACTCAGTTTCGATCTGAAAGGGACTCAGGAGATTTCCGGCGTTCGCACCTTCGACGTGAAAGCCAAGCTGAAGACTCCCGATCAGTTCTCGTTTGGCATGCACCATGCCGTCGATTCGAAACTCGAGTTGCTCGCCGACCTGACGTGGACTGGCTGGAGCTCCATCGAATCCATCAAGGTCCGTGGTGGTACGAACCCCGAGTTGCCCTATCACTTTAAGGACACCTGGCGTGTCGGTCTGGGTGTCGGCTACCAGATGAACAACCTGTGGAAGCTCAGGGCTGGCGTCGCATTCGACGAGGCGCCTGTTCGTTCGGCGGCTGATCGCACGATGACCCTGCCTGATACGGATCGCACCTGGCTGGCGCTGGGTGCGCGTTACACGCTGAACAAGAACGCATCGATCGACGTCGGTTATGCACACATCTTCTTCAAGGAAGGGCCGACCGAGCGCATCGTCTACAACGGCAGTACGCCCATCCAGCAGATCAAAGGCAAGTTCGACGTGAGCGCCGATCTCCTTTCTGTTCAGTACAACCACAATTTCTGACTCGCCGAGTAGGGCGCGGCCGGGCCGGGTGGTCCGGCCGTGTCCTGTCAGGAGAACCGCATGAGCCGTCTCATCATCCGTAAAGTCGCCGTCCTGGGCGCCGGTGTCATGGGGGCGCAGATTGCCGCCCATTGCGCCAACGCCGACGTGCCGGTGATCCTGTTCGATCTGCCGGCCAAAGAAGGCCCGGCCAACGGCGTCGTCGACAAGGCGCTCGCCGGCATGAAGAAGCTCGACCCCGCGCCCTTCGCCGCCAAGGACCGCGCGCAGTACGTCGAGGCCGCCAACTACGGCAGCGACCTCGCCCGCCTGGGCGAGTGCGACCTCGTGATCGAGGCGATCGCCGAGAAGATGGAGTGGAAGCTCGACCTCTACGCCAAGGTCGCGCCGCACCTGAAGGCGGGGGCGATCTTCGCCTCCAACACCTCCGGACTGTCGATCGAGGCGCTCGCCACGGGCATGCCGGCCGATCGCCGCAGCCAGTTCTGCGGCATCCACTTCTTCAACCCGCCGCGCTACATGCCGCTGGTGGAGCTGATCCCCATTGCCGCCACCGACGCGGCGCTGCTTGACGGCCTCGAGGCCTGGCTGACCACGCACCTGGGCAAGAGCATCGTGCGTGCCAAGGACACGCCCAACTTCGTCGCCAACCGCGTCGGCGTGTTCTCCATCCTCGCCGTGCTGCACCACACCGCCCGCCTCGGGCTGGCCTTCGACGAGGTGGACCTGCTCACCGGCCCGCGCATCGGCCGTCCGAAGAGCGCCACCTTCCGCACCGCCGACGTGGTTGGCCTCGACACCCTGGTGCATGTGCTCGGCACCATGCAGGCGACGCTGCCCGACGACCCCTGGTGCGCGCACTTCAGGACGCCCGAGTGGCTGCAGGCGCTGATCGCCAAGGGCGCGCTCGGCCAGAAGACCAAATGCGGCATCTACCGCAAGCAGGGCAGGCAGATCCAGGTGCTGGACCTGCATCTGCAGGACTACCGCGAGAGCGGCGGCGAGGTGCTCCCCGAGGTGGCCGAGATCCTCAAGCTCAAGAACCCGGCGGAGAAGTTCGCCCAGCTCGCCGCGCACCCTCATCCGCAGGCGCAGTTCCTGTGGTCGATCTTTCGCGACGTGTTCCACTACTGCGCGGTGCATCTGGGCGACATCGCAGACAGCGCGCGCGACATCGACCTCGCGATGCGCTGGGGCTTCGGCTGGGCGCAGGGGCCGTTCGAGACCTGGCAGGCTGCGGGCTGGAGGGCAGTCGCCGAAATGATCCGCGACGACATCGCGCATGGCCGCGCCATGTCCGCGGTGCCGCTGCCGGCCTGGGTGTTCGAGCGCGACGGCGTGCATGCGCCGGCCGGCTCCTACAGCGCGGCCGAGGACTCGCTCAAGCCGCGCTCCGCGCTGCCGGTGTACCAGCGCCAGCTCTACCCCGACCGCGTGCTCGGCGAGGCGCCGGACGATCGCGGCGAGACACTGTGGGAGAACGCCGGCGTACGCCTGTGGCGGCGCGCCGACCAGGACGCGCGCATCGGCATCGTGTCGATCACCTCGAAGATGCACGCGGTGGGCGAGGAGGTCATGGATGGCCTCCTCGAGGCCATCGCGCGCGCCGAGACGGATCTCGACGGCCTGGTGATCTGGCAGCCGGCGCCCTTCGCGGTCGGCGCCAACCTGCAGCAGGTGGGCGAGGCCTGCCGTGCCGGGCAGTTCGAGCTGCTGGAAAGGATGGTGGCCAAGTTCCAGCGCACCTCGATGACGATCAAGCACGCGCAGGTTCCCGTCGTGGCCGCGGTGCAGGGCATGGCGCTGGGCGGCGGCTGCGAGTTCGTGATGCACGCGGCGCATCGGGTGTTCGCGCTCGAGAGCTACGTCGGCCTGGTCGAGGCGGGCGTGGGCCTGATCCCGGCGGGCGGCGGCAGCAAGGAGTTCGCCCTGCAGGCGCATGCGCTGGCGCAGCGCGCGGCCGGGGGCGACGTCTTCCCTTACATCCAGAACGCCTTCCAGACCATCGCCATGGCCACCGTGGCGAAGAGCGCGCAGGAGGCGGTGCAGCTCGGCTTCGGCCGCACCGGCGACGACATCCTCTTCAACGCCAACGAGATCCTCTACGCCGCGATCCGCCGCGCGCGCGCGCTGGCCGAGTCGGCCTGGCGGCCGGCGCTGGTCAATCCGGCGGTCACCGTGGCCGGACGCAACGGCATCGCGACCTGCGAAATGATGCTGGTGAACATGGCCGAGGGCGGTTTCATCTCGGCGCACGATTACCGCGTCGCCAAGGCCGCAGCCACCGCGCTGTGCGGTGGCGAGGTCGACACCAACCGCCGCGTGAGCGAGCAGTGGATCCTCGAGGTCGAACGCGCGCAGTTCGTCGAACTGCTCAAGACCGAGAAGACCCAGCAGCGCATCGCGCACATGCTGGAAACCGGCAAGCCCCTGCGCAACTGAGGGAGAACAGACAATGAGCAAACAGATCCAGGACGCCTACATCGTCGCCGCGGTGCGCACGCCGGTCGCCAAGCGCAACGGTGCCTTCCGCGCCGTGCGCCCCGACGACCTGCTGGCCAGGGTGCTGCGCGAGGTGGTCGCCAAGGTGCCGAATCTCGACGCGCGCGAGATCGGCGACGTCGTCACCGGGTGCGCGATGCCCGAGGCCGAGCAGGGCATGAACGTGGCACGCATCGGCCTGCTGCTGGCCGGGCTGCCCGACAGCGTGCCGGGCATCACCATCAACCGCTTCTGCGCCTCCGGCCTGCAGGCCGTGGCCGATGCCGCCAGCCGCATCCGCCTCGGCGAGGCGGACGTGATGATCGCCGCCGGCACCGAGAGCATGAGCGCGATGCCGCAGATCATGGGCAACAAGGTCAGCCTCAACCCCGAGATCTTCGCGCGTGCCGAGAACCTCTCCATCGCCTACGGCATGGGCCTCACCGCCGAGAAGGTCGCGCAGCAGTGGAAGGTGAGCCGCGAGGACCAGGATGCGTTCGCCGTCGAGTCGCACCGGCGCGCCTGCGCCGCGATCGCCGCCGGCCAGTTCGCGGACGAGATCCTGCCCTATGCGGTGAAGTCCTATGCCCCGGGTGTCGACGGCACGGTGCGCATCACCGAGCGCCTGGTCGAGCACGACGAGGGCCCGCGTCCGGACGCCGCTGCCGACAGGCTCGGCAAGCTCAAGCCGGTGTTCGCCGCACGCGGCTCGGTGACCGCGGGCAACAGCTCGCAGATGTCCGACGGCGCCGCGGCGGTGCTGCTGATGAGCGAGACCGCGTTAAAGCGCTACGACGTGACCCCGATCGCGCGCTTTTCCAGCTTCGCGGTCGCCGGCGTGCCGCCCGAGGTCATGGGGATCGGCCCCGTCGAGGCCATCCCGCGTGCGCTTGCGCGTGCCGGCGTGGCGCTGGCCGACATCGGCTGGACCGAGCTCAACGAGGCCTTCGCCGCGCAGGCGCTGGCGGTGATGCGCCAGCTCGGGATGGATCCGGCGAAGGTCAACCCGCTCGGTGGGGCGATCGCCCTCGGCCACCCGCTCGGTGCCACCGGCGCGATCCGCACCGCCACCCTGATGGCGGCGATGCAGCGCGACCCCGGCCTGCGCTACGGCATGATCAGCATGTGCATCGGCACCGGCATGGGTGCGGCGGGGGTGTTCGAGCGCGTGTGAGCGTGACCGGCGCACGGGAAGTCCATCCCCGACTTCCCTTGCGCCGAGCTTCTACCATGCTGAGCGTGAGCTGTCGTTTTGGAGGGCGCCTCGCGTGCTTCGGGAGCGCATCCCATTTGCAGCATTCTCATGCGAACGGAATTTCTTGGCCGGTTGATGGCGCGCTCGGCGTATTGTGGATTTCACCTAGTTCGCTGCCTTCGGGTATTCCCCGGCGTGATCGTCTGGTAACAATCTTTTATAATCCGCGCGTTTATCGACGCGGGACCGCCTCCGGCGTCCGGACGCCTGGCGCTCCCGGATGCGTTGACGGCGCCCGTGCCTCCAGTGGAATCAACGGGCGAGAAGCGCATGATCAGAATCAAACGCGGTCTGGACCTGCCCATCGCCGGCGCGCCCGAGCAGCGCATCGAGGCCGGCAGGCCGGTGCGCAGCGTGGCCGTCGTCGGCTTCGACTATCACGGCATGAAACCGACCATGGCGGTGCAGGTCGGTGACCGGGTGAAGCTCGGCCAGGTCCTGTTCTCCGACAAGAAAACGCCCGGTGTGGTCTTCACCGCGCCGGGTGCCGGCACCGTCAGCGCCATCCATCGCGGCGAGCAGCGCGTGCTGCAGTCGGTGGTGATCGACCTCGACGGCGATGATGCGGTCGAATTCACGCGCTACACGGACGCCGAACTCGACAGGCTCGACGACGCGACGGTGCGCAGCAAGCTGATCGACTCCGGACTGTGGACCGCACTACGCGCGCGGCCCTTCAGCAAGGTGCCGGCGATCGACGCGAATCCGCACTCGATCTTCGTCACCGCGATCGACACCCATCCGCTCGCCGCCGACCCGACCGTAGTGATCGCCGAGCACACGGACGACTTCGCTCGCGGCGTGCGTGTGCTCGCGCGCATCGCGCCGGTCGTCGTGTGCCACGCCGATGGGACCCGGATGCCCTGTTCCGGGCTGGCCGACGTGCGCACCGAGACCTTCGCCGGCCCGCATCCGGCCGGCCTCGCCGGCACGCACATCCATTTCCTCGATCCGGTGCATGCCGAGAAGTCGGTGTGGTCGCTCAACTACCAGGACGCGATCGCGATCGGCAAGCTCTTCTCCACCGGCCGCCTGTGGACCGAGCGCGTGGTGTCGATCGCCGGCCCCATGGCCGCGAAGCCGCGCCTCGTGCGCACCCGCCTCGGCGCCAACCTCGACGAGCTCGTCGCCGGCGAACTGAAGACCGGCAAGAAGGTGCGCGTGATCTCCGGCTCGGTGTTCGGCGGGCGGACCTCGCGCGGAGCCTGCGCCTTCCTCGGGCGCTACCACCTGCAGGTGTCCTGCCTGGAAGAAGGCTCCGAGCGCGAGATGCTGCACTACCTGCGCGCCGGGGCGAACAAGCACTCGGTGATGAACCTCTACATCTCCAAGCTCTCGCCGGGCAGGCTGTTCGACTTCACCACCTCGACCAACGGCTCGCCGCGCGCGATGGTGCCGATCGGGAACTACGAAGAGGTGATGCCGCTCGACATCCTGCCCACGCAATTGCTGCGCGCGCTCATCGTGGGCGACACCGACATGGCGCAGAAGCTCGGCTGTCTCGAGCTGGACGAGGAAGACCTCGCGCTGTGTTCCTACGTGTGCGCGGGCAAGTACGAATACGGTCCCATCCTGCGGGACAACCTGACCCGCATCGAGAAGGAGGGTTGAGCATGAGTCTGCGCTCCTGGCTCGACAGCATCGAGCATCATTTCGAGAAGGGCGGCAAGTACGAGAAGTACTACGCCTTGTACGAGGCCGTGGACACCGCGCTCTACAAGCCGCCCCTGGTCACCCGCAACACCGCCCATGTGCGCGATGGTCTCGACCTCAAGCGCATGATGATCACGGTGTGGCTGTGCACCTTCCCGGCGATGTTCTTCGGCATGTGGAACGTCGGCTACCAGGCCAACACCATCCTCGCCGGCAGCCCCGAGCTGATGGCCGCGCAGGAAGGCTGGCGCATCGCGCTCACCAGCGCGCTGGCCGGGCTCGATCCCGCGAGCCTGTGGGCCAACTTCCTGCACGGGGCGACCTACTTCCTGCCGATCTACCTGACGACCTTCATCGTCGGCGGCTTCTGGGAGGTGCTGTTCGCCTCGATCCGCAAGCATGAGGTCAACGAGGGCTTCTTCGTCACCTCGGTGCTGTTCGCGCTCACCCTGCCGCCCGACACCCCGCTCTGGCAGGTGGCGCTGGGCATCAGCTTCGGTGTGGTGATCGCGAAGGAAGTCTTTGGCGGCACCGGCAAGAACTTCCTCAACCCGGCGCTCGCCGGCCGCGCCTTCCTGTATTTCGCCTACCCGGCGCAGATGTCGGGCGACGCGGTGTGGACCGCGGTCGACGGCTTCACCGGCGCCACCATGTTGTCGCTCGGCGCCGCCGGCGGCATCGAGGCGGTGACCGGCGCGGGCATCGACTGGATGCGCGCCTTCCTCGGTACGGTGCACGGCTCGATCGGCGAGACCAGCACGCTCGCCATCCTGATCGGCGGTGCGGTGCTGCTGGTGATGAAGATCGCCTCGTGGCGCATCGTCTCCGGCGTCATGCTGGGCATGGTCGCCACCAGCCTGATGTTCAACGCGATCGGCTCCGACACCAACCCGATGTTCGCCGTGCCCTGGCACTGGCACCTGGTGATGGGCGGCTTCGCCTTCGGCATGATGTTCATGGCCACCGATCCGGTGTCGGCCTCGATGACCAACACCGGCAAATGGATCTTCGGTGCGGTGGTGGGGATCATGACCGTGCTGGTGCGCGTGGTGAACCCCGCCTTCCCCGAAGGCATCATGCTCGCCATCCTGTTCGGCAACCTTTGTGCGCCGCTGATCGACCACTTCGTGGTCACGGCCAACATCAAGCGGAGGCTTGCGCGCAATGTCCAATAGAGAATCCACAAGCCGAACGCTGATGGTGGCGCTCGCGGTCAGTCTGGTGAGCTCGGTCTTCGTCGCCGGCGCGGCGGTGTCGCTGAAGCCGGTGCAGGTGGAAAACCGCCTGCTCGACAAGCAGCGCAGCATCCTTTCGATTGCCGGCCTGGGCGATGCCGAGATGTCTTCGCGCGAGGTCAAGGATCTCTTCGCCGGGCGCATCAAGGCGCGCGTGGTCGATCTGCAGACCGGCGAATACACCGACGCCCACGATGCCCAGCTTTTCGACCCGCTCAAGGCTGCGCGCGATCCCAAGCTCTCCGACGCCCTCGACGGCGAGGAAGACATCGCGCTGATCAAGCGCCGCGAGCGCTTCACCACGGTCTACATGGTGGAGAAGGACGGCAAGCTCGAATCGCTGATCCTGCCGGTGCGCGGCTACGGCCTGTGGTCCACGCTGCATGGCTTCGTCGCCTTGAAGGGCGACCTCAACACCGTGGTCGGCCTCGGCTTCTACCAGCACGCCGAGACACCGGGCCTCGGCGGCGAGGTCGACAACCCGAAGTGGAAGGCGCTGTGGCCCGGCAAGGTGCTGTTCGACGCGCAAGGCAAGCCCGCGATCCACATCGTCAAGGGCGGGGTCGATCCGGCCAGCCCCGACGCGAAGCACCAGGTCGACGGCCTCGCCGGTGCCACGCTGACCAGCAACGGCGTCGACCGGCTGCTCCAGTTCTGGCTCGGCGAACAGGGCTTTGGCCCCTATCTCGCCAAACTCCGCACCCAGGGGGTCTGATCATGTCCAAGCCCACCGTCAAGGAAGTCCTCCTCAACCCCATCCTCAACAACAACCCGATCGCGCTGCAGATCCTCGGCATCTGCTCGGCGCTCGCGGTCACCTCCAACCTCAAGACCGCGGTCGTGATGTCGATCGCACTGACCCTGGTGACGGCGTGCTCGAGCATGTTCATCTCGATGATCCGCAGCCAGATCCCGAGCTCGATCCGCATGATCGTGCAGATGGTGATCATCGCCTCGCTGGTCATCGTGGTGGACCAGCTCCTGCGCGCCTACGCCTTCAGCCTGTCCAAGCAGCTTTCGGTGTTCGTCGGCCTGATCATCACCAACTGCATCGTGATGGGCCGTGCGGAAGCCTTCGCGATGCAGAACCCGCCGCTGCTGTCCTTCATGGACGGCATCGGCAACGGTCTCGGCTACAGCGCGATGCTGATCACGCTCGGCGTGATCCGCGAGCTCTTCGGTGCCGGCAAGCTGTTCGGCATCGAGATCATCGCGCTCGCCAAGGACGGCGGCTGGTACGTGCCCAACGGGCTGCTGCTGCTGCCGCCCTCGGCCTTCTTCCTGATCGGCCTGATCATCTGGGGCCTGCGCACCTGGAAGAAGGAGCAGGTCGAGAAGCCTGCCTTCCGGATGGCGCCGCAGGTCGTGGAAAAGGAGGCCTACTGAAATGGAACACCTCATCAGCCTGTTCGTGCGCTCCGTGTTCATCGAGAACATGGCGCTGTCCTTCTTCCTCGGCATGTGCTCGTTCATCGCGATCTCCAAGAAGGTCGAGACCGCGATCGGCCTGGGCGTGGCGGTCGTCGTCGTGCAGGCGATCACCGTGCCGGCCAACAACCTGATGTACAACCTGCTGCTGCGCGAAGGCGCGCTGGCGTGGGCGGGGCTGCCGGAGGTCGACCTGTCCTTCCTCGGCCTGCTGTCCTACATCGGCGTGATCGCGGCGATCGTGCAGATCCTCGAGATGCTGCTCGACAAGTACATGCCCAGCCTCTACAACGCGCTCGGCATCTTCCTGCCGCTGATCACGGTCAACTGCGTGATCATGGCCGGCTCGCTGTTCATGGTCGAACGCGACTACACGCTTGCTGAAAGCGCGGTGTATGGCGTGGGCTCGGGCGCATCCTGGGCGCTGGCGATCGCGCTGCTCGCCGGCATCCGCGAGAAGCTCAAGTACAGCGACGTGCCCGAGGGCCTGCAGGGCCTGGGCATCACCTTCATCACCATCGGCCTGATGTCGCTCGGCTTCATGTCGTTCTCGGGCGTGCAGCTCTAAGGAGACCGTGCAACGATGAATACCGAAATCATCCTCGGCATCGGGATGTTCACCGCCATCGTGCTCGCACTGGCCGTGTTCATCATCGCTGCCCGCTCCAAGCTGGTTTCGTCGGGCGACGTCACCATCGACATCAACGGCGAGAAGAAGATCGTCGTCCCCGCCGGCGGCAAGCTGCTGCAGACGCTCGCCGGCAACGGTCTCTTCCTGCCCTCGGCCTGCGGCGGCGGCGGCACCTGCGCGCAGTGCAAGTGCGTGGTCATGGAAGGCGGCGGCTCGATGCTGCCCACGGAGGAGTCCCACTTCACCAAGCGCGACGCCAAGGAAGGCTGGCGTCTGTCCTGCCAGACCCCGGTCAAGCAGGACATGAAGATCGAGGTCCCGGAAGAGGTCTTCGGGGTCAAGAAGTGGGAGTGCACCGTCGAGTCCAACCCCAACGTCGCCACCTTCATCAAGGAGCTCACCCTGCGCCTGCCCGAAGGGGAGGACGTGCACTTCCGCGCCGGCGGCTACGTGCAGCTCGAGTGCCCGCCCCACGTGGTCAATTACAAGGACTTCGACATCCAGGACGAGTACCGCGGCGACTGGGACAAGTTCAACCTGTGGCGCTTCGTCTCCAAGGTCGACGAGACCACGATCCGCGCCTACTCGATGGCGAACTACCCCGACGAAAAGGGTGTGGTGAAGTTCAACATCCGCGTGGCTTCGCCCCCGCCGGGGCGCGACGATGTCCCGCCCGGCAAGATGTCGTCCTGGGTGTTCAACCTCAAGAAGGGCGACAAGGTCACGGTGTACGGTCCCTTCGGCGAGTTTTTCGCGCGCGACACCGACCACGAGATGGTCTTCGTCGGCGGCGGCGCGGGCATGGCGCCGATGCGCTCGCACATCTTTGACCAGCTCAAGCGTCTGCACAGCAAGCGCAAGATCAGCTTCTGGTACGGCGCGCGCTCGATGCGCGAGGCCTTCTACGTCGAGGAGTTTGACAAGCTCGCTGCCGAGAACCCCAACTTCAAGTGGCACCTCGCGCTCTCCGACCCGCTGCCCGAGGATAACTGGACCGGCTACACCGGCTTCATCCACAACGTGCTGTACGAGAACTACCTCAAGGACCACCCGGCCCCCGAAGACTGCGAGTTCTACATGTGCGGTCCCCCGATGATGAACGCCGCGGTGATCAAGCTGCTGCTCGACCTCGGTGTCGAGCGCGAGAACATCATGCTCGACGACTTCGGCGGCTGAAGGCTGCCGCATCCGCGACCGCACCCGCCCGCGCATCCGCCTTCAGAGACGGGCGCGGGTTTTTTCATGAACGGCGAGACGGTCTGCCGGCGCCCTGCGGTACGACGGGGCGGTCGTCGTGTTCTGACCTCCCCGCAGGTCTCAGCGCGACCAGCGGTAGGCGAGCCGGCCCAGCAGCTCGTGCAGCGCGAACCAGGCCGCGTAGGCGGTGTTCTGGCTTGGCGCGAAAGGCAGGGGCTGGGCGTCGCCGGGGCTGTCGCCGCCGCCCAGCCAGGCCGTCGGAGCCGGGATCACGTCGAGTCCGGCGGCCTCGAACTCGGGGCGCGCGCGCTCCATGTGCATCGCGTGGGTCACCAGCAGGATCCGCTTCACCCCCGCAGCCTGCAGATGAACCGCCGAGAAACGTGCGTTCTCGCGCGTGTCGCGCGAGGCCGATTCCACCCAGCGCGGCGGCACGCCGTATTCGTCGCGCAGCAAGGCCTCCATCAGGTAGGCCTCGGGGGTGTCGCCGGCCGGTGCGCCGCCGCTCACCAGCACCGGCAGCCGGGTCTCGCGTGCGAGCGCGGCAGCGTAGCGCAGGCGCTCGAGCGCGAGCCGGTTGACCGTCTCGCCGCCGAACTCGGGCGCGTGCGTGCGCTTGCCGGCGCCGAGCACCACGATCGCCTGCGCCTCGCGCGCCCGCGCGCGATCGAGCATCTGCGGATATTCGACGCGCGCCACCAGCCACCCCACGCTCGGCGGGAAGATCAGCAGCAGGTTCAGCGCCACGCCCGCCCACGCGAGCGCCAGGCCGAGCCGAGGCCGTCGGCGCAGGGTGATCAGGCCGATCACGATCGGCAGCAGCGGCAGCACCGGTGGCAGCGCGAGCACTGCGACCAGCTTCTTGAGCCAGAAGAGCAGGGTGTCGGGGTCGAGTTCCATGGTCGGTCGGGGCGGGTTTGGCGGCGGCTGCCGCGGCCAAGTATTATCGGTGCATCGAGCCTCTGTTGCCCTCATGCGCCCTCTCCTGAACTCCCGCCGTCGCCCGCTGCGAGATCGCTGCCGATTCCGCGTGGGTGACCGTGCCTCGTGGAGGATCGCCGCTCATGCGTGAGGCCTTGTGGTCGCTGGCCCTGTTGCTGGCGGCCTATGCCGCGTTCGAGTTCCTGCGCGCGCTGCGCCTGCCGCGCGAAGGGGCGTCCGGGCTTGCCGTCGGGCCGCAGCCCGTCACGGGGACGCGGACGGCGGCGGCCGCGGCAGCCCACGACGCGAGAGATGACGAGGATGACGACTTCCTCGCCTATGCACCCTTGCCTTCCTCCGTTTCCTCCGCGGCGCCTGCAGGCGCTGCGCCTTCCGCCCCCACCTCCGCTCCTGCCGCCTCTTCCGGCGCCGCCGAGGCCGAGGCGGCCGCCGCAGCGCGCTTCGAGCTCGAGCTCGAGAACTCCCGGCTGCGCCAGGCACTGCAGGCGCAGCGGGACCTGGTGGCGCTGCAGCAGACCGAGATCGATCGTCTGGTGGAGGACATCGCCGCGTTGCGCGACGAACTGGACGCCCAGGCGTCGTCCGTCGCCAGCTCGCCCGAATACTCCGAAGCCATGGTGCTCGCCAGGCAGGGGCTTAACGCCGAGATGATCGCCGTGCGCTGCGGCATCACCCTCGCCGAGGCCGAGCTGGTCCTCGCACTCGGGCGCGGTGCGGAAGGGCACGGATGAGGCTGCCGCGCTTTCCGGCCACCCGCTCCGCGCTGCCGCGCGGCTCGCCGCGGCGCGCAGCGCTGCTCCGCGCAGCCGCGGCGCTGGCCGCCGCTCTCGTGCTGTTG
>NZ_AMXD01000015.1 GCF_000310185.1 Thauera aminoaromatica S2
AACATGCGGCGACGCCCGCCGCGCCGCTCGGCGCCGCGAACGCCACCGCGGCCGCAGCGCCTGCCGCACCCGCGGCTGCGGCCGAAGGGGAGCGCAAGATCCTCTATTACCGCAACCCGATGGGTCTGCCCGACACCTCGCCGGTGCCGAAGAAGGACTCGATGGGCATGGACTACATCCCGGTCTATGCCGACGACAAGCCGGACGACAGCGGCACGGTGGTGGTGAGCCCGGCGCGCATCCAGACCCTGGGCGTGAAGACCGCCGCGGTGGAGCTGCGCGCGGTGGATTCGGCCGTGCGTGCCAGCGGCCGCATCGAGATCGACGAGCGCACCCAGGTCGTGGTGGCGCCGCGCTTCGAGGGCTGGATCGAGCGCCTGCATGTGAATGCGGTCGGCGACCCGGTGAAGAAGGGGCAGCCGCTCTTTACCGCCTACAGCCCGGAACTGCAATCGACTGGCGAGGAGTTGCGCATCGCCGAGCGTCTTGCCCGCCAGAGCGCCACTGAGGATCCGGTCGCGAGCGAATCCGCGCGGCGTCTGGCCGAGGCGACGCGTGCGCGCCTGCGCAATCTGGAGGTGGCGGGCCAGGCCGGCGCACGCCAGGTCTTCCACGCACCGGTGAGCGGCGTCGTGCTGGAGAAGGAAGCCATCCAGGGCGGCCGCTTCATGCCCGGCGAGGCGCTGTTCCGCATCGCCGACCTGTCGAAGGTGTGGATCATCGCCGACGTCTATGAACAGGATCTCGCCCGGGTGCAACCCGGCCAGCGTGCGCAGGTCACGCTCGAGGCGTACCCCGGCCGCAGCTTCGAGGCGCGGGTAGGCTATCTGTATCCGACGCTCGACGCCGCCACCCGCAGTACCCGGGTACGGCTCGAACTGGACAACGCTGAGGGCCTGCTGCGCCCGGGGATGTTCGCCCAGGTCGCCCTGGCGGCGGGCGACCCAGCGCCGAAGGCGGTGGTGCCCAGCTCGGCGATCATCGACGATGGCGCGCGTCGGGTCGTGCTGCTCGCGCTTGGCGAAGGGCGCTTCAGGCCGCAGCCGGTGAAGCTGGGCGCGCGCGGCCGGGATGTGGTCGAGGTGCTCGAAGGCGTCGCGGCGGGGGATCGCGTGGTGGTTTCGGCCAACTTCCTGATCGACTCGGAGAGCCAGCTCAAGGCGGCGCTCTCCAATCTGGTCGAACCCGGGGCCGGCGATCAGGCTCGAGCGAGCCCGACCCGTTACGAAACCCAAGGGACGTTCGATGCCCTCGATGCCGAAACGGGCAGCGTGACGATGACGCATGGCGAGATCCCTGCCCTGCAGTGGCCGGCGATGACCATGGACTTCAAGCTTGCCGATCCGGCGCTGGTGAAGGACATCGCCCCAGGCACGCTGGTGCGCTTCGTGTTCGAGGCCGGCGAGCCGGGCGAGTACATCGTCACCGGCATCGAGCCAATTGCGAGCAGCGCGGCGGCACCGGCCGCCGCCGGCCATGCGGGGCACTGAGATGCACGCCCCCGTGATGGAACCTTCAAGCGCTGTGCCCACCGACACGGCCGCCAACCCGACAACGGCCGGCCTGCTCGATCGCGTCATCGACTGGTCGGCACGCAACGTCTTCCTGGTGCTGCTGGCCACGCTGTTCCTGATCGGTGGTGGCGTGTATGCGGTCAAGCACACGCCGCTCGACGCGCTGCCCGACCTGTCCGACGTGCAGGTGATCGTCTACACCGACTATCCCGGCCAGGCGCCGCAGGTGGTCGAGGACCAGGTCACCTATCCGCTCACCACCTCCATGCTGGCGGTGCCGCGCGCCAAGGTGGTGCGCGGCTTCTCGATGTTCGGCGCGTCCTACGTGTATGTGATCTTCGAGGACGGCACCGACATCTACTGGGCGCGCTCGCGCGTGCTCGAGTACCTGAGCACCGCTGCCGGCCGCCTGCCGCAGGGCGTGGCGCCGCAGATCGGCCCGGACGCGACCGGCGTGGGCTGGGTGTACCAGTACGCGGTGCTCGGCAAGGACATGAGCCTGGCCGACACGCGCAGCCTGCAGGACTGGTACGTGCGCTACCAGCTCACCAAGGCGCAGGGCGTGTCGGAGGTCGCCAGCATCGGCGGCTTCGTGCGCGAGTACCAGGTCACGGTCGATCCGCTGCGCCTGGCGGGCTACGGCATCACGCTCGATGCGGTCACGCAGGCGATCCGCGCCTCCAACCGCGACGTCGGCGGCCGCGTGGTGGAGCTCGCCGAGAAGGAATACATGGTGCGCGGGCGTGGTTACCTGCGCAGCGTGGACGACATCGCCGGCATCGTGCTCAAGGCCGAGCGCGGCACCCCGGTGCGGGTGGGCGACGTCGCCCGCGTCGAGCTGGTGCCGGCCGAGCGGCGCGGCATCGCCGAGCTCAACGGCGAGGGCGAGGTGGCCTCGGGCATCGTGATGGCGCGCTTCGGCCAGAACGCGCTCGACGTGATCGCCAACGTCAAGGCCAAGATCGCCGAGATCACGCCGGGCCTGCCGGCGGGCGCCGAGATCGTGCCGGTCTACGACCGCTCGGAGCTCATCGAGCGCGCGATCGGCAACCTGAAATGGACGCTGCTCGAGGAGAGCCTGATCGTCGCCGCGGTGTGCGTGATCTTCCTGCTCCATGTGCGCAGCGCACTGGTGGCGATCATCACGCTGCCGCTGGGCATCCTGTTCGCCTTCATCGCCATGCGCTCGCTCGGGCTGGGCTCGAACATCATGAGCCTGGGCGGCATCGCGATCGCGATCGGAGCGATGGTGGATGCGGCGATCGTGATGATCGAGAACGCGCACAAGCACATCGAACGCCTGCCCGAGGGCGCCACCCAGCCGCAGCGCGCGGCGGCGATCGTGCTCGCGTGCAAGGAGGTCGGGCCGGCGCTGTTCTTCTCGCTGCTGATCATCACCGTGTCCTTCCTGCCGGTGTTCGCGCTCGAAGGCCAGGAGGGCCGGCTGTTCTCGCCGCTCGCCTTCACCAAGACCTTCGCCATGGCCGGGGCCGCGCTGCTGTCGGTGACCCTGGTGCCGGTGCTGATGCTGTTCTTCGTGCGCGGGCGCATCCTGCCCGAGGCGAAGAACCCGGTGAACCGGCTGCTGATCTGGCTGTACCGCCCGATCATCCAGGGCGTGCTGCGTTTCAAGGTCCTCACGCTCGTGCTCGCCGTGCTGGCGATGGCCGCGACCGTCGTCCCCGCGCGCCAGATCGGCTCGGAGTTCATGCCGACCTTGAATGAAGGCACGCTGTTCTACATGCCGGCGGCGCTGCCGGGGATGTCGGTGACCGAGGCCGGGCGCCTGCTCGCCACGACGAACCGCATCATCAAGACCTTCCCCGAGGTGGAATCCGTCTACGGCAAGGCCGGCCGCGCCAACACCGCGACCGACCCGGCGCCGCTGGAGATGTTCGAGACGGTGATCAACCTGAAGCCGCAGGATCAGTGGCGGCCTGGGATGACCACCGACAAGCTGATCGCCGAGATGGACGCTGCGCTCAAGTTCCCGGGGCTGGCCAACTCATGGACCATGCCGATCAAGGCGCGCATCGACATGTTGAGCACCGGCATCCGCACCCCGGTGGGGGTGAAGGTCTTCGGCAAGGACCTGGAGACGCTGGAGAAGGTGGCGCAGGCGGTGGAGGCGGCCGTGCGCAAGTTGCCGGGCGCGAGCAGCGCCTACGCCGAGCGCGTGGCCGGTGGCTACTACGTGGACATCGTGCCGCGCCGCGACCAGCTCGCGCGCTACGGGCTCACCATCGACATGGTGCAGGACGTGATCGCCACCGCGCTCGGCGGCGAGATGGTGACGACCACGGTCGAGGGTCTGGAGCGCTACGGCGTGTCGGTACGCTATGCGCGCGGCTTGCGCGACGACCCGGCGCGGCTCGCGTCCGACGTCTTCGTGCCGACGATGAACGGCCCGATCCCGCTCGGCCAGGTGGCCGAGGTCAAGCTGACGCGTGGCGCCCCGGGCATCCGCACCGAGAACGCGCTGCTCGCGGCCTACGTGTATGTCGACACCCGCGAGGCCGACCTCGGCGCCTTCGTCAAGCGCGCGCAGCAGGCGGTGGCCGAGGAAGTCGCGTTCCCGCAGGGCTATTACGCCACCTGGAGCGGCCAGTTCGAGAACATGGAGCGCGCCAAGGAGAAGATGAAGATCGTCGTGCCGGTGACGCTGGCGCTGATCTTCGTGCTGCTCTACCTCAACTTCCGCCGGCTCACCGAGACCCTGATCGTGATGCTGTCGGTGCCCTTCGCGCTGGTGGGCGGGGTGTGGCTGATGTGGTGGCTGGGCTACCAGATGAGCGTGGCGGTGGCGGTGGGCTTCATCGCGCTCGCCGGGGTGGCGGCGGAGACCGGCGTGATCATGCTGATCTACCTGGACCACGCATGGAAGGCAGTCTGCGCGCGCAGGCAGGCCGAGGGCCGCGCGGCCGGCATCGCTGATCTCTACGCGGCGATCATGGAAGGCGCGGTCGAGCGCGTGCGGCCGAAGATGATGACCGTGGTGGCGATCATGGCCGGCCTGTTGCCCATCATGTGGAGTACCGGCACCGGCGCCGAGGTGATGAGCCGCATCGCCGCGCCGATGGTGGGCGGCATGGTGTCCTCGACCTTGCTGACGCTGGCGGTGATCCCGGCGCTCTATGCGCTGGTCAAGCAGTGGGAGCTGCGCCGCAGCGCCAGGCACGCACCCGCGCAGGCGCTGGCCACGGTGTCGGATCTGTAATGCAGCGGTCAGTGGTGCGACCGCATCATGGGCGCAGGCTGTTTCCAAGGCTCCATCGCCGGGTTACCGCTGAACATCATGAAGACCATGGCGATGCTTGCCCGGCGGAAATCCCTGCGAAGATCCTTCAGTACCCGGTGTCGCCGGACTGCTCGACGCCGCCCGGCCGTTTCAGTCCCGAGCCCGCTTCATAAGGATGCCGATCGACATGAAGACCCTGAAAATCCTCTGGCAGCGACTCGTCACGCCGGAAGGCGACACCTGCGAGCGCTGCGGCAGCACGCACGATGCCATCGTCCAGGTCATGCCCACGCTGCGGGACGTGCTGCGGCCGTTGGGCATCATGCCCGTCCTGGAGACGCGGGAGATCGCGCTCGACGCCTTCAAGGGCATGCCTTCGGAATCGAACCGGATCTGGATCGCCGGGCGCTCGATCGAGGACTGGCTCGACGCGAGCGTCGGCAAGAGCACCTGCTGCTCGGCCTGTGGCGGGGCGGAGTGCCGGACGCTGGAGATCGGCAGCGAGACCTTCGAGGCGATTCCCGAACAACTGATCCTGAAGGCCGCGCTGCTGGCCGCAGCCGCATCCCTCGGCGCTGGCGGCGACGAAGGGTCCGGCTGCTGTGTCCAGCAGCCAGGCTGCCGTCCCGGCGCTTGATCAGCGGACGCCCGAAATGCGGCGACCCGACCCGCTCGGCAGGTTTCTCTTTGCCCTCATCAGTCTCACGGCCGTGGCGGTGGTGGCGTTGGCGGTGATGTCGGAGTACGCGCCGGCGCGGTCGCCCCCGACTTTGACACCACCAAGTCACACGCCCCGCCACATGGCGCGCAGCGCAAGGCGTCCGACGAGGGGCCGGAAACGGGCGTGTATCTATGTGGGAGTCGCGCTCAATCGAGCTTGAGGATGGCCGGCGTCGGCATGATCTTCAATGCTTTCAGTCGGTTGGCTGCTTACGTCGTCGGCTCGGTGATCTGCCAGACGGTGCCGTTGGGGCTGGACAATTGCGCAAGCTGGATGCGCCTGAGATCGTCGCGGATGTTGCGCCAAGTGTCCTGGCAGGCGTGCTCGATCACGCGCTCCAGGAGCAATGCCAGCACCGTGATCGCTATATGGGCGTGGATGCGGTGCGGCGCCCAGTTGAACATGGGGCGCATGCGCAGGCCGCCCTTCATCGTGCGCCAGGCCTCTTCGACTCGCTGCTGCTGCTTGTAGCCGAGCGCCATGTCCTCGGCGGTGAGGGTGTCGTCGTTGCTGTGGACGACGAACTTGCCGTCGAAACGTTCGAGCTCGGCGATGCCCTGGCGGTCGATCGCCAGGCCGTGCTTGGTCTCTTTCAAGAAGCGCCTGTAGCGCGCATACGCGCTTGCTGTGTCCGCCCTCGTCCTGATCGGCCAGGCAGGCGAGTTCGGCCTCGAGCTCAAGGATGCGCTCGGCGCGATAGGTGCGCTGTCGATGGGCCTCCTGTGGGTTGAAGCACACTGCATAGCGCCGCCGCCTACGACGACCTCCTTGACTTCGAGGTTGTCGGCTATCTTGCGGTAGCGGCCCGGGCGCAATAGCACCGCTTCGGTGACCTCGTCGCCACGGCGCATCGGAATCGCCTCAGGTACTTGCCGCCGCCCTTCGCGAGCGCCTGGAAGTTCGCCTGCGAGACCATCCCGGCGTCACCGACGAACAGGCTGCAGGTGAGCTGCCAGCCCTTCAGATCTTCCTTGACCCGGGCCACCGTGGTGACATTGACGGTGTCGCCCTGAAACACCCAGTGGCGCACCGCAAAGCCGTCGCGCGTGACCGCCAAGCCGACCACGATCTGCGGCGCATCGCCCCGCCCGTTTGCTGTAACCGCGCTTGCGGGGCGCCACGTAGCGCTTGGCGCCGGCCGCGACGCTACCCTGCATCTGGCCATCAAGGTCGCCCGCATCCTCGTTGTCGATCTCGAAGTGCAATGAGGTGGTGTCGTAGAACACGATCTCCACGTCTAGGCTCAACAGGTCGGCGACCTGGAAGAAGATCGCCTGCTCGATGGCGGCCTTGTTCGCCTCGAGGAAGTCCATCGCGCGGTAGAGCTGGTGCAGCGCCAGGGCCTGCGTGCCTTCGATATGCACCTCCTCCTCGAGCTACTGTTCATGACAGTAGAGTTTGGAGCCCGGCGCACAGGCGCGATTGGCCACCAGCGCGAACAAGGCCCGCTCCAACTCGAAGCCGAAGCGCCGCCCCTCGGCCTGCGCACGTACGATGGCGTCGATCCCGAGCCGCCGCCAAACTGCCTCAAGCGCATGCACATCGCCATAGGGCCAGGCGCACACCAGCTGCCAGCCCGGATCGTCGGCAACGATGGTCTCGGGCGAGCATCGGCGCAGGATACTCTTGGCAAGACGGCGCAGCCGCTCAATGACCTCCGGATCGTCTGCACGGCCGCAGTTGAACACGATCCGGGCCTGTGAGCGCCCCTTCGAGGCATCCCACACGTTCTCAGCCAGTTGCAGGTAGGTGATCTCCCGTCCGTCGGCCCGCTTCTGTTTGCTCTGTCTCAGGTACATGTGCAGCACAGTAGCGGCTTCACGGCCGAAAAATCAACAATCCATGTATCTAGGATTTTGGCGCATCATCGCCCGGAAACCCGCGCCGTTGCTGGAGGTGGGGCGGAAATGTGCCTTGGAAGTGTCAAAGTCGGGTTCGATCCTGCGGGCGAAAGCGAGTCCACGCGCACTATCCCGTGTCCATACGGAGGAACCCAAGCCGTACTCGCTGTCATTGGCCCAAGCGAGTACCTGCTCCTCGGAATCGTAAGCAACGACCGGGATGATTGGGCCGAATTGCTCACGTGAGGTGGTCTGCGCTTCGTGCGCCACGTCGCTAACGACGTGGGGGAGGACGTAGTAGCCATTGTCCCACTGGTCAGGCTCGAGCCTGCGGCCGAGCTCCACCACCTTTGCGGGGCCGGACTTAGCCCCATCGATAAACTTGCACACACGCTCGTACTGAGCCTTGTTGTTCAAGGGGCCGAGCGTTGCCTCCGGGTTCAACCCATGTCCCACCTTGTACTCGGATACGCGTTGGCACAAAGCGTCTACAAACCTGCGGTAGGACGCACGTGGAACATAGATGCGCTTTACCGCGAAACAAATCTGGCCGCTGCGTGTGAAGATCCCCGGCAACATCCGGTCCAGCGTGGCGTCGAGGTCTGCATCGTCGAGGACGATTGCCGGATCGTTACCACCGAGTTCGAGGGTGATGTTTTTTATCGTGTTGGCTGCGCCGGTCATGATGTGACGTGCGGTCGCTGTTCCGCCGGTGAAGGCTACCTTGCGGACAAGGGGGTGGGTTGTCAGCGCTTGGCCCACTTCGACATCCCCTTGGACTACGTTGATTACGCCTTCGGGGAAAAACATGCTCAATCGCTCGATCAGCAGGGTCAGTGCTCCTGCTGCGAAGGGGGATGGCTTGAGGACCAGCGTGTTTCCTGTCGCAAGCGCAGGAGCGAGCTTCATCATCGTCAGCACCACCGGCATGTTCCAAGGCACGATGGCTGAGACTACGCCACGCGGATCCTTCTCTATGCTGATGAAGCTCTGTTCCTCGTCGTGCGTGACAGGGTTGAAGAAGCGCTCCGCGAGATCGGCGGTGTGACTCAGCACTCCGTATCCCAGCGCAAAATCGGCCTGAGCCTCCCATGACACGCCTCCGTGTTCGCGAACAAGGAGGGGGCCAAGTTCGGCCGAGTTGGCTTGGACAAGCGCAGCAGCCTTCGCAAGTGATGCCGCACGCTGAGCCACCGGCGTGTCTCGCCAGCCCGGGAAGGCTCGATAGGCCTGTTGGACTGCCAGGTCTACATCTGCCGCCGTACCGATAGCAATTCGCGACGCTACCGAGTCCAGGCGGCCCGGGTCATAGTGCGCGCGGTACTGATCTGCAGTGGCTCCACTAAACAGATGGCCTATGGCAGGCGGGGTGAAAGGCTGCATTTTTGTGTTCATCTCGTGTCTCTCCGTCGATGATTGGGGGCGCTGTTTTGCTGGCGGAGCGCTCCTCTTGCAGCCCGGGTGCGTCGAAGCGTGCGGCAGTGAGGTTGGACGGGTTCGGTCCCCGTCGCATCAGGGGGCAGAGGGCATGTTATTGGGGCCTAGGCCGGTCTGGACGCCGGCCTTCAGCTCGGCTTTCCGCCTGTCGCTGAACTCGGCCAAGGCACATGCGAATTCCGTCTGGGCTTCCGCGGAGATCGGTGCTCCACACTCGTAGCATGCGCTCTTGATGCGGTCGACCCAGCGGCAGCCACAGTTGTCGCAGGCGAGCTCTGGAGCGCCGCGGGGATTGGTGAAGATCATCGGCAGGCCCCCATGAATGCAAAGCCCAGCGCTTCAAGCAACTCCTCGTAGCCGAGGGCTTCTAGGTCGCAACGCCTGCGCAGCATGTAGCAAACGACCTCGCCGGAGCGAATTCCAGCACGCAGCACATCGAACAGCCCATTCCGGGCTACGGCAACGATGTCGCCCAAGGCCGAATCGTTGGCAGCCATTAGCAAGTCCACCCCTGCATTGGCGTACCCGGGAAACGTGGCTAGGCAAGCCCCAGGGCCGCCTGCAGCAGCCTCCCACACGAGCATCTGCGCCGGTGCCGAGCGCGCGATAAGGCCGATCCGGGCCCCCTCATCCAGGGCCTGGAACAGCTCTGGTCGAGCCGCTGCGGCAGCCCGCCAAGCCTGCGGATCGGGAAGCGCGGCGCTATTCATATCCGTACACCCAACCGGAATCCTTCCTGGATCGCCTGCTCAAGGCCGCGGGGGACTACTGCATCGCCGATACCGTGGAGTTCATCGACCATCCACTCGAACTCATGGAGTAGATCATGGGCCGGCTTGCGCGATGCGGCGAGTAGCACGGTATCGGCAGGGACAAAGCTTTCTTCGCCCTTGTCATTGAGGACGGTCACTCCATCGGTCGTAATCCGCGTCGGGCGGCTGCTCGTGAGGCAACGGATACCCAACTCGTCGACCCAGGAAGCGTGACGCCACTTGAACGACGGTTTGATATCGCCGGCGATACGTTTTTCGCGCTCGACCACGGTGACCTCTGCCCCGTTCTTGCGGAGGGATTCGCCTACGGTAAGACCTATCTTGCCTCCGCCGACAATCACCACCCTGCTACCGGTCTTTACCCGCCCGTGCGCGACATCGAGCGCATCGATCATCAACTCGTGCCCCTCGACCGTGCAATGGCTGTCGTGGTCGATAGTTGCGCCAGCCGCGACGACGCAAACGTCGTACTGATGCAGGACGCTGCGCATGAACTTTGCGTGGACCTCGGTGTTGAGCCGAATCTCAACCCCGACCCGCTTCGCGACCGCTTCGTAATGCCGGATGATCGAATGAAGATCGTCCGGGCGAGCGAGATCGTTGGCGGCATACGCATAGAGGTTGCCGCCGATGCGCCCAGTCTTCTCGAACACGGTGACTTCGTGCCCCCGCTTGGCTGCCGTGATCGCGCACTCCATGCCCGCCGGCCCCGAGCCGATCACCATGATCTTCTTCTTCACAGTGGTGGGCGTGACGTGATATTCGGGCTCCACTTCGTGCCCAAGAGCCGGATTCATCGTGCAGGTGTAGGGCAAGTCGCGGAACAGACGCGACAGGCAGTTGAGCGAACCGACACAGCGGCGAACCTCGTCCAAGCGATCCTCGGCGGCCTTGTGGATCAACTCCGGGTCGGCCAGCAGGGGCCGACAGACTTCCCAAAAGTCGAAAACGCCGTCACGAATGCAGTCGTTCGCCATGCGAGGATCGGGAAGGCGGTTGCCGAATGTGATCAAGGTATTTGGGAACGTCTTCTTTGCCCGCTCGGACAGATAGTTCCAGTAGCCGGGAGGGATGTCGCGACCGATGGATGACTCGGGCGCTTCCTGCCAGCCTACCGTGACGCTGATCATGTCGACGCCACAGTCCACGGCCTGCTGCATCAACTCGAAGCATTCGTCTTCAGTATTTCCACCCCATTTATCCATCAACTCGGCACCGTTGAGGCGCACGATCAGCGGATTGTCGGGAGTCGCCTGCTTGATGCCGTCGATCAACTCCCGCATGAAGCGGCCTCGATTCTGAATCGAGCCGCCATATTCGTCCGTTCGCTGGTTAGTGAAGCGAGAGTTGAAGTTGGCGAGTAGGTATCCCATGAAACTGGTGATCTCGGTACCGTCAAATCCGGCGCGGATACAGCGCTTCGCAGCGTCAGCGTGCTGGCGCACACAGTCTCGGATCTCCTCCGTCGTCATGATCTTCGGCGGCCTGAAGTGAGGAAGCGTCTGCGGCACGTCGGATGGCTGGACGCAGTAGCCGAGATCGATGCCGCCATAGCGGCCTGCGTGCAGGATCTGTTGAATGGCCATCGCACCCTGATCCTTGATCATGGCGGCGATCTTCTCGAACTGGGGTAAGAACTTATCGTCGTAGATCGCGACTTGGCGGAAATAAGCCTTACCTTCGCCCAGGGGGTCGGGATAGGCACCTTGATTGGTGATGATGCCGCAGCCTGTATCGGCGATTACCTTGACGCGCGCCAACTCACGCTCGGTGATGAAACCATCTCGCGTGTTGTAGTTCGATACGCAGCATGCACCATACTTGATGCGGTTCTTGATCTTGAAGCGCCCGAATTGTCCGGGCTGGAACAGATGGGGAAGTTTTTGTTCTCCGGAACGCATGTGTGCTCTCCTAGAAATCGGGGGTCAGGACTACACGCTTCTTCAGTTCGCCGTGATGCGCCAGTTCGAATACCTGAGCGATCTGGCTCATTGGCCGCTCCTCGACGAATGGAGCGAGTGCAATTCGTCCGTCGAGACACATGCCAAGCACTTCCGGATACTTTTCCGGAGTACAGCCCCATGTGCCAATGATTTCCGCATCGAAGGCCATCAGTCGCGACAACATGTAGGTGGTCTGATCGGTACCGTAGCCAACCACCACCAAGGTTCCGGTGTAGGAGAGGAGCGCCAAGGCAAGCTCTTGCCCCGCTTTCGTTCCCGTCACTTCGAATATTTTCCATCCATAACCCGAAGGAAGCCCGCGTTCGACACAATATTCAGTGATCAGCTTCTTCAAGTCCTTCGGGGAGCGCCCCTTGGGATTTATGGTGAGATCCGCACCATAATCCCTCATCATCTGAAGCTTCTCTTCGTTGATGTCGATCCCCACAACTGCCGCGCAGCCCATGCCTTTTGCCACCTGGGTCATGAACGAGCCCACTCCTCCTGCCGCGCCGATCACGATCGCCCGATCGCCCGGTTGCAGTCGCGCGCGAAGTCCAGCCTGGTAGGGCGTAGTTACAGCATCAGCGACGACCGCCAGATGTTCGAGCGGAACCCCCCCGCGATCAGGCACAACACAAAGGACGTTCGCTGGAACGACGATATGACTCGAGAACCCACCATAAATGCCCATCGAATATCCCGGCATGCGTTGTGACAAGCAGCGATTCCCCCGCCCACTCCGGCAGAGTTCGCATTCACCGCATGGAATGACGGCAGGGACGATGACTTCCTTGCCGATCACCGCCTCGTCGCCGGCAATCACGACACCGCTGATTTCATGCCCGAGCGACAGCGGAGGCTGCTGGATGGTGGGGACACCCATGTAGAAGTAAGACAGGTCGGTGTGACAGACGCCGCAACCCGCAATCTCCACGACTGCATCCCCCGGGCTGAGCTCAGGCATCGGGATCCGAGTGCGCTCCAGAACGCCAGGGGTAGTCATTTGCCATGTATCGATGTGCTTGGGCAGCATCGGAAATCTCCTCATACGAACCGGTGAATACGACTATTTCAGGGGCCTTCCGCATGCTACTCGCGGCAGACGCCTGCTCCAAAATATTGCGCAACGTATTGTTATTGTTGGATTTTTCTCTCAACAGGGGTGGACCTGACGGCCTCTGTAGCGCATCATTACACCTCTATAAAAATTACAAAACGGGCTATCAAAGATAGTATGTATTGCTGGAGACAATAATGCAGGAACTTGAACTGAAGGACCTCGACCTGAACCTGTTGGTGATATTTCTCCAGCTGTTCCGGGATCGACGCGTCACTACTGCCGCTGAGGCGCTTGATCTCTCGCAGCCCGGAGTCAGTAGTGCCCTCAACCGCTTACGTCGACTTCTGGGTGACGAACTGTTCTACCGCACGGGAAGGGGGATGCAACCAACGCCTTATGCAGAAGAGCTAGCTGAGCCCATCGAAGAGGCCTTGGCTCTGATCCGGCAGACCGTAAATCAGCGTTCCGCCTTCGACCCGCTCACGAGCTCCCGCCGGTTCGTGATCGGCATGACGGACGTCGGTGAAATTTACTTTGTTCCTTCCCTGATGCGGATCATCAGCAAGCTGGCTCCCGGGGTAACAATCAGCACCGTTCGGAACAGCAGGGTGAATCTGAAGGTGGAAATGGAGGATGGTCTGGTGGACTTGGCGATCGGTCTTCTGCCCGACTTGAAGAATGATTTTTACCAACGCAGGCTTTTCCGGCAGGGGTACGCATGTCTGTTCCGCGTCGGCCACCCTTTCGACGGTGTTCCTTTCGGCGTCGATGAATTCGCTGCTGCCGAACATGTGGTGGTGGTTTCATCCGGTACGGGACACGGGAAAACCGATGAGCTCATCGAACGCTCCGCCGTTCGGCGCAACGTACGACTACGAGTACCCCACTTCGTCGCGCTACCTTACATCCTTGAAGAAACCGATCTCGTTGCCACTGTCCCCGAGAGAATTGCAATGCGTTTGGCGTCATCCTTCCCGCTGCGCTTCGTACCCCATCCGTTGGACCTTCCGGATATCCAGATTAACCTCTTCTGGCACGCCAAATACCATCGTGACGCAGGGAGCCAGTGGCTACGCACCTTGATTTGCGAAACATTTGGCAATTGAGTCTTGGCTAGGAGCTAATCGGCCTTCCGGGGGTATAAATATGACTAGCTTGTTGATACAAGCCCAGCTACCTTGAAGAGCCCTTTAGCCTGTCATAGGCAGAATACATTATCCTTCGCCAGGCTACGGCTTGGCCGGATGAAACGGGTGGCGCCATCAAGGCCGTCTTGCTCGCGGGCGACCACCCCGCAAGAAGGCGACTCGTGTTTAGCCCGTTTCCCAGATCGAGTTCCAATCCGCCTTTGCGGCGGTGGCGGCCGATGAAGTGCAGGTCGCGCATCTGTTGGCAGACATTCCCCAAACAGACGGCAAGCTGATTCGCATCATCGGGCAGGTGCTGGCGAGCTCCACGAAGACACTGATGGGGCCCTGCTACAAGCTGTGGCAGTTGACCTGCTTCCAGAATATCGGGATCGCAGCCTTCCGGCGCCCAACATGGGCTGAATCTTCGTCATGCGAAGCGATTCAAGGCGAAAGCGAGGCCCCAATGTGCCGGTCGGTGACAGCATCTCGCGGTGAAATGCAGAAACTTCGTGAAGAGGCTGAACCAGGTTCGGCGACCGTCATCACCGTGGGATTCACTGATAACCGCAGGTTATTCGAGGCGCCCGCCTGTCCTTGCAGTTTGTTCGAAGCCCCCCGGGGCCCCCGCGCCACGAGCAGTGCCGTGGCGCGCGGAAGCTCTTCTTGGCGAAATCAATTCATGCGGCAACCGCGCGCAGGGTCGGCAAGCTTGGGAACCGCAATCTCCACGATCGTGTTCTGTTTACCTTCGGCCCTGCGTAGGTAAATATCCTGCACCGGGTTGTTGGCTGCCGACAAATTAAAGCTGCCGCGTGGACTTTCAATCTTCGCCGCGCTCATCGCCTTCATAACGGCCTCTTTGTCAAACTTGCCTGAAGGAGAGCCCGCCAGACCCGCCGCCAACAACTGGGCTGCATCATATCCCTGCACGGCGTAGACGTCAGGCTGCACCTTGTGGGCTGAGACGTACCCGGCTCGGAACGCCTTGTCTACCGGATTTTCGAGGCCGTCAGCGTAGTGCAGCGTGGTCAGTAGTCCTTCACCCGCGCCACCCATTGCCTCCAGCGTCCCGTCAGTCAGGAAGCCCGTTCCGTAAAGCGGAAGATTTGCCTTGAGTCCTGCGGCTTCATAGTCCTTAACAAACTTGGCAGCTCCGCTGCCGGCAAAAAAAACGTACACCGCGTCTGCGCCGAGGCTGCTGATCTGCGTCAGGAAGGGCTGAAACTCCACGCCGGGGAAAGGCAGGTACAACTCGCTAATCACTTGGCCACCTTCCTTTTCGAAAGCTTCCTTGAAGCCCCGCACATATTGCTCGCCAGCCGCGTATTTCCAGGTCAGGGTGACCACCTTTTTGTGCCCTCTTGCAGCCATGACTTTGCCCATGGCAAACGCCGGCTGCCAATTTCCTGAATCCGTGTTCTCTACAGCGCATACCCGCTCCGCGAGCCCCAGCGCATGATTCTTCTGCTGCCTGACTCCCAATCTCAGCTCACCGCAGCCCCGAGCGCCGTCCTTTCATGGCCCGGAGCGCCGGCGAGCCGGGCTTCCGGCGGGTGCGCTATGTCATTTCCCTTCTCCCGCGCGGCCGTCGCCCTTCCGCCGCAGCGAAATGGCCTCGATTCGGAGAATTCGGCCGCCGGATTTGCATCACGGCGAAGCCACCGCGCACAGTCGCGCCTGCACCGTGGTGAACACCTTCACATGCGCGGCCACGCCGCGCCCGAAGTCCAGCACCAGGCGCCGGGCGTGTTCGACGAACTTCGCCGCGCGGTACATCACCTCCTGCAGCACCGTCTTGATGCGCCGGCGCTTGGCCGGGTGGCGGATCGGCGAGAGCTCGCCGGCCAGCCCGAGCTGGCCGATCAGGCGCAGGCAGTTGTAGGCGAATGCGGCCAGATGCACGACCGCGTCGTTGGTGTCGAACTTACCCGAGGGCAGGCGCTCGAGGTCCAGGTCGGTCTTGATCTCGGAGTGGAACTGCTCGTGCGTGCCGTGGTGCTTGTAGAGCTCGATCACCTCGGCCATCGCCCCATCGAGGCTGGTCCACCAGCCTTCGATCTCGATCTCGGGCGCCAGCAGGTGCTGGCCCTTCTTGTCGATGGTGCGCTCGGTCACCCGCACCACCAGGCGCAGCGTGCGCTTGGCCTTCTTCCAGGCACGATCGATCTTCAGGTCCAGCAGCCCCACCCGCTTGCCCACGCGCGCTTCTTCGAACGCACCGGCGGCCTCGGCCCGATCCACCCAGGCGGTCTTGTCCTGGCGGCGCGGGTTCCACTTGGTGAGGTAATCGAACGAACGCCCGAGTTCGGCCCAGCGATCGCGCTCGTCGGCCAGCGCGAACAGCAGCCGCGCGCTATCGAAGCCGCTATCGGCGCGCCACAGCAGCTTCGCATCGGCGGCGCACACCCGGCGCAGGCGCGGGAGCGCGCGCTCGAAGAAATACTCCGTCTCCAGCGCCGAGTGGTGCGAACCCGCGCGCAGTTCCAGGCCGAGGTTCCAGCCCTCGTTGCCCAGGTACAGCGCGATCGGCGTGTAGCCGTCGACACCCTGGTAGGTGCGGCTGACCGCTTCCTTCTTGGTGTCGGAGTTGTCCATCACGAAGGTGTCCAGGTCGGCGCAGACGTAGCCCTTGTGCGCCGTGATCGGCGCCTCGGTGCGCTCGAGCAGGCGCAGGCTCAGCTCGTCGGTCAGCTCGCGCAGCTCGGCCGCGCGGGCATCGAGCCGTTGGCGCATCCACACGCTGCCGGGCACCTTGGCGAGCCCGAGCGCTTCCTTGAAGAAGCGGTCGCCGCGAAACGGCTCGATCGCCTCGAAGTCGCTCTTGCCCAGGCTCAGCAGCCCGACCACCGACTTGACCAGATCCGAGCTCAGCATGCCCTGCGACACTGGCAGCCTCGGGTCGATCACCGCCTGAACCTGTGCCGCCTGGCAGCACTGCCCGATCAGCGCCAGGCCCGAGTACGAGGTCAGGTTGAGCTTGGCGGATTGCTTGACTTCGAAGCGCGGCATGGTCGGTTGGGTGAATGAGTCGGATGCGTAATTGTACAATTACATCAATGCGTTAGGCTGGATTTCCGGCTAAACGAACACGGATTCAGGAATTTGAAAACGAAGTTCGGAAAACGTTCGGGGCGCACAGCTGGCCAGTGAGTTCGTCGGCGCCCGCATTCGGGATGATGGTCAAGGTCTTGTTGTCGCGGGCTACCTTTGCCATCGCTAGTGCAACACCGGAATGGACTGTTCCTACCAAGACATCGACTTCGTCCCGCTTGACAAGACGATTAGCATTTTCGGTTGCTTTGGCTGGATCGGACTCGTCATCGACCACGAAATACGTTACCTCGCGTCCAGCGAGCTTACCACCATGTTCGTTCACATACTGTCTAAAACCGTTGGTGATTGCGGTGCCGAGTGCGGCATAAGTGCCCGTATACGGAAGCATCAAGCCAACTTTGACTTTGTCTTCAGCGTTAGCGCTGCTCAAGGACATTAGCGCCGTCAAGCCAAGACCCAGTGCTGTGGCAGAAAGACGTACCCGTTTGCGATTGTTCATTTTTGTCTCCTCTTGTGCGTGCGAGCGGCTGTTAAGCAAAAGGCGTGAGTGCTTGCAAACTTCACCTGAAAAAATTCGCCGAACTTCTTCAGGCTCATTAAAATAATCTCATCGTGACAATCGGCCTTCTTGAATTCAATCTCCTTGGCTTTTCTGCGGCGACACTGGATGCTTTAATTCTTGGCGGCGATTTTTTCTGTTGTAATTCTTGCGGCGATAATCTCGCGCAACTGTCGCTTTAGAATTTTACCCACGGGGCTTACAGGAAAAGCTTCAATAATCTCGAGGCGCTCGGGAAGCTTGAAGCTTGCAATTTTTTTTGATCGAAGAAAATGGATAATCTCCTCGAATCCAAGGGTCTCATCGGCTCGCGGGCGAACGAATGCGCAAGCCTTCTCACCGAAAGTGTCGTCCGGCATGGCCACCAGCGAAACCTGAAATACCTTTGGGTGCTGCAGAATCAAATTCTCGACTTCCTCGCAACTTATTTTTTCGCCGCCGCGGTTGATAAAATCCTTTTTCCGGCCTTCGGCAAAAACAAAACGGCCCTCTTTGCGAACGATATCGCCCATCAGGTAAAAGCCATCCTTTGTAAAAGCGGCGCTGTTTATTTCCGGTGCATTGAAGTAGCCGCGGATCGTGTAGGGACCACGAGTGGCAAGTTCACCGGCTTCGCCGTCAGGAACTTCGTCTCCGAATTCGTCAACGACCTTGATCTCGTCGTCCTCGCACACCGGAGAGCCTGAGCTTTCGATAACCGCCCGCTCCGCGTCTCCAAGGCGCGTCATGTTGATCAACCCCTCAGCAGTACCGTAGATCTCCTGTGGGAAACAGCCAAGTTGTTGCAAGATTCGCTTACGCAGTTCTGGCGCAAGTCGTGCGCCGCCATTCTGAATGATTCGGAGCGAGGACAGGTCATAGCGTTCGTATGTATTCGAGTTCAGCCAAGTTGTAATTAGCGGAACCGCCGCCGCGATGACCGTGACCTTTTCCCTTTCGATCAAGGAGAACACTTCATTGGCGTCACCGGAGGGAGCAAGCACCACCGTGCCGCCGTAATAGAACGTACCAAGAAAGCCAGGGCAGGCTAGATTGTAGTTATGGCCCAATGGCAGGATTGCCATGAAAACAGTCTGTTCGTCGAGGCTTGCGGCTTCTCCGCAGAGGCGGGCATTTAGCACGTAGTCGTTATGCGTGCGTGGGATCAACTTGGAGATTGAGGTGGTGCCGCCCGACAGGAGCATAGTCGCGACGTCGGTCGGATCGACCCTGATTGAACCCAGTGCAGCCGCGATTTGAGGCGCGGTTCGTTCCTCATTGATCATTTCACTGAGTGAGGCTTGCCCATCTCTCGGGGTGCCAGCGACGAAGATGTACCGAAGGCTAGAGCACTCTTCGCGTAATGTATCGGCCATCACGCGATAGTCGAAATGATTGACCTGATCGGGGATCACATACGCCACTGCCCCGGAAGCATTTATGAAATGCCTGATTTCGGTTTCGCGATGTGCCCGCAACGCCATGACGGGAATCGCGCCGATGCGCGTGAGTGCAAGATATGCATAGATGAGTTCAGGCGTATTGGGTAACTGGAGGATAACCCGATCAAGCGGGCGCAAACCTGCTTCAGTAAATCTACAGGCCAGACGCTCAATGGCCTGATACAAGAATTGGTAGGTAATGCGATTTATCCCCGCCACTAGGGCCACTTTATTTGAATGCCGCTCGACCGTGCGCTTGACCATCTCCGTGACGCCGATGTTTTCCCAGTAGCCTTTCTTGCGATAAAGCTCTGCAAAATCCTGCGGTAGAGGCACATGTCCCGAAAGCATATTTTTTGTCTCCTTCAGTGGCGGCGAAACCGATGGGCTTCGACTAGTGCGCACGGTAAGAGGCTATGGGAGCTACTTCAACGCGTTGGCTGCATTGTGCGTATTGCGCGCATCAATATCTCGCGTAATTTCTGAGGAACTTGGCAAGCGCTACCCCAACCCCATCCTCACGTAGCCACAGGGGAGCCCCCATGCTTCGGCTTTCGTTTTTCAGGGCGCGCGAGCATGTCGGAGCGCAGCAGGTGCTGGTTGTCGCACCTGTCGGCGATCGAAGCCGAGGGCATCACCACAAAGACGTACTCCGAGCGTGATGGGCTGTCGCCGCAAGCACGCAACCGGTGGCGCAAGCGCCTATTGGCCGACGGCAGTCGCAGTCGCGCCAAGCTTGCCCTTGGCGGGTTCCTTCTGATCCAGATCGAGCAGGAAGCACGGCATCGGCGCGGGGCATCTGGGACAGTTCACGCTGAAATTGCACACGGTTGATGGCCATGGCACACCTTCCAGCAAGAGCATATATATGCACAGCAGATGCCTGTGGCAGCCGCCCGTGACCTTGGCTGAACATCATTTCTAATTAGGTTTCGCCTTGGGTCGCCGACTGGCCGGGTGGGCGATGTCGCTCGAGGACAGCCTCCAGGCGGAGCACGCCGTCGTCAGCACCGAGGGGGGAGCACGCGCGTATCGATAAGATCATCGAAGAGCGGGGCTGGAGGTGGAAGGTGATGCTCAGGGTGCTCAGTCATACGAGCCTGGAGCACTTGCTGCAGCGCACCAATCTTGTCGCGACCGTCCCTGAAGTGCTTGTTCACCCCAAGGTCCATCCCTTGAACCTCGCATATTCGAAGCATCCAGTCTGGCGACCGCGGCTGTCGATCAACGAGTTCTGACATGCCTGCTTTCATCGCGATCGGGCGCAACTAGTGGTTGCGCAACCTGATCGCCGACCAGTGCGAGCCTCCCGAAATCGACAGCATCACGTGAGCACTCCGCTCGGCCATCGGCGGGATGATCAGTCCGCGCTGGCGGCGCGGGCTGTTCGCCATGTGCACCGGCCGCTAGCCAGCAGGCGAAATCGTCGCGTCTCGGGCCGTATTATTACTTTCAGTCATACCAAGTATCTCAAATAGTCCATTGAGTCCTGGTAATCACCTCCCTAAGCTGTGTTTGTCGGTTTTACGCAGGAATCTCGAGACCAAGGCCGCCTGAGGGCTCATTGACCCTGGCGGTGAAAGTGTCGAGTTCGACTCAATTCTTGCGATGACGAACTGCTGTGCGCAACGGGCGCTGAATTTCGGATGCCCGTTGCGCACGGTGACCCACGACTGGAAGGAGAACTGGAATGACAACGAGTGACTGGAAGATTGCCGTCGTCGGTGCAGGTATCGGTGGCCTGACCCTCGCCCTTGCCCTGCGCCAGCATGGCATCGAAGTTGAACTCTATGAGCAGACGCCGGAGTTGAGGGAGGTCGGTGCGGCCGTGGCGCTGTCGGCTAATGCGACACGCTTTTATGACCGGATCGGCTTGCGGAGCCAGTTCGACGAGGTCTGCTACTCCATCTCGACCCTGATCTACCGCGATGGACGCGACGGCCGTGTCATCGGCCGCCACAGTGGTGAGCCGGACTACGAGGGCCAGTTCGGCGCCCGCTACTGGGGCATTCACCGCGCCGACCTGCAAGCCATCCTGTCGCGCGCCGTCGGCATAGAGCACATTCACCTTGGCAAGCGCGTCAGCAACCTCAAGGATGACGGCAACGAGGTCGTGCTCGAGTTCGAGGACGGCAGCTCCGTGCGTGCTGACCTGGTAATTGGCGGCGACGGCGCGCGTTCCGTCGTGCGCCGCTGGATGCTCGGGTATGACGATGCGCTGTATTCCGGGTGCTCGGGCTTTCGCGGCATTGTCCCGCCGGCGATGCTCGACCTGTTGCCCGATCCCGAGGCCATCCAGTTCTGGATCGGCCCGGGCGCCCATCTGCTGCATTACCCGATCGGCAACGGCGACCAGAACTTCCTGCTGGTCGAGCGCAGCCCCTCGCCGTGGCCGGTGCGCGAGTGGGTGACCGGCGCCGAGCAGGGCGAACAGCTGCAGCGCTTCGCCGACTGGCACCCGGCGGTAGTACAGATGATCAGCGCCGTACCCACCAGCCAGCGCTGGGCCTTGTTCCACCGGCCGCCGCTGGGGCGCTGGACGCGCGGCCGGGTGACCCTGCTCGGCGATGCCGCGCATGCACTGGTGCCGCACCATGGCCAGGGCGCCAACCAGTCCATCGAGGACTCGGTGGTGCTGGCGGCGCAACTCGCCGAAAAGGGCCCGGCACGCTTCGAGCAGGCGCTGGAGGATTACGAGCACCTGCGCCGCGGCCGTACCCGCAAGGTGCAGTTCGCCTCGATCTCGACCGCCGATGTCCTGCACCTGCCCGACGGCCCCGCCGCCGACCTGCGCAATGCCCGCTTCGCGGATCGCGAGGAGATGATGAATCACCTCGGCTGGATCCATGACTTCGATCCGGCCACCCAGATTCCGAGCGAGCGGCAAGGCGGCACCTGGCTGTAAGCGAAGTGCTGTGTTCGCGCGCTCACCCTCGGGTCGGCGCGCGAACGCGGCCCTTGCCGCGCCAGGCGCGCGCTTCAAACCAACAAGAAGAAGAGAGAGGAGACAGGCTGGTTGCTTGCGCAACCGAGCTCTCGACCGCTGCTGCGCTGTCGGCGCGCGGGTCCGTCGCCAGCCGCTCGCTGCGGCGCCGCGAATTGCGGGCCGCACACTCATTCGAGGCGCGTGCAACGGCAGCGAGCCTCTCCGGGCAGCAAGACTTGCCGGCATTCGCGGCCACGGGCGTCGTCCTCCGAGGCGTCGCACCGCCGCGTCCGGCCCGACAGACGAATGGCTCACGAGAGATCGATAAAATGCGTCAGTTAGATGTTCACAAGATCGCCGACGAGGCGAAGTTCAATGGTTTTCATGGCGTCATCCTGGCATGGTGCGCCCTGATCATCATTTTTGACGGCTACGACCTTGCCGTCGCAGGCATTGCGATGCCGGCAATCATGCAGGAGATGGGCGTCAGCGCCACCCAGGCCGGATTCATGGCGAGCTCGGCGTTGTTCGGCATGATGTTCGGCGCCATCTTCCTGGGCACGCTTGCCGACCGCATCGGCCGGCGCCGGGTGATCGCGATCTGCATCGTGCTGTTCAGTGTCTTTACCGCCGCCGCGGGGCTGACCACCGATCCCGTCACATTCGGAGTGCTGCGCTTCATCGCCGGACTCGGCATCGGTGGGGTCATGCCGAACGTGGTTGCAGAGATGAGCGAATACGCCCCGCGCCGCATGCGGGCCACGCTCGTGGCGCTGATGTTCAGCGGCTACGCGGTGGGCGGCATGCTGGCGGCCCTGCTGGGCAAGGCCATGATCGCCAGTTACGGCTGGCAGTCGGTCTTCTACGCGGCGCTGGCGCCGGTCGTCCTCATCCCCTTCATCCTGCGCTCGCTGCCGGAGTCCATGCCCTTCCTGCTGCGCGTCGGTCGCTTCGAGGAACTGAAGGCGATCGTCGCTCGCATCGATCCGAGCTATCGACCGCTCGCGACCGACCGCTTCGCGCTCCCGGCCGAGGATCGCTCGGACAAGGCGCCCGTCCATCATCTGTTCTCCGAGGGCCGTGGCTTCAGCACCGTGATGCTTTGGCTGGCCTTCTTCATGTGCCTGTTCATGATCTACGCCCTGAGTACCTGGCTCACCAAGCTGATGGCCACGGCTGGCTACAGCCTGGGGTCGGCGATGAGCTTCGTCTTGGTACTCAATTTCGGCGCGATCGTCGGCGCCCTGGGTGGAGGCTGGCTTGCCGACCGGTTCAGGATCAAGCGGGTGCTGATCGGCATGTATCTGCTCGCCGCAGCCTCGATCAGCCTGCTCGGCCAGCCGATGCCTGCGCTGTTGCTGTTCATCGTCGTCGGCCTGGCCGGGGCTAGCACCATCGGCACGCAAATCGTGACCAATGCCTTCACGGCACAGTTCTATCCGCTCGCGATCCGCTCCACCGGCTTGGGTTGGGCGCTCGGCATCGGGCGCACCGGTGCCATCCTCGCGCCGATCCTGCTTGGCGTCCTCGTCGGCATGGCCCTGCCCCTGGAACTGAACTTCGTGGCGATCGCGCTACCTGCCCTGTTTGCGGCACTGGCCATCGCACTGGTCGATAATAAGGTGTCCGCATACGAGCACCACGAAGACGTCTCAGCTATTCTTCCGGATAACGCGGAAGCGCTCAGGAAGGCTTGAGGGCGATCTTTACCTGTTGTGGTCGGTTATTGCCCTTCCTGCCAGCATATTCCCCAGTCAACCCTTCATCGCAAAAGGTCTGATCGTCGAGACGCGCTCCGGAGCCCGCTTTTTAAGTATGCCGATCGACATGAAGACCCTGAAAATCCTCTGGCAGCGACTCGTCACGCCGGAAGGCGACACCTGCGAGCGCTGCGGCAGCGCGCACGATGCCATCGTCCAGGTCATGCCCACGCTGCGGGACGTGCTGCGGCCGCTGGGCATCATGCCCGTCCTGGAGACGCGGGAGATCGCGCTCGACGCCTTCAAGGGCATGCCTTCGGAATCGAACCGGATCTGGATCGCCGGGCGCTCGATCGAGGACTGGCTCGACGCGAGCGTCGGCAAGAGCACCTGCTGCTCGGTCTGTGGCGGGGCGGAGTGCCGGACGCTGGAGATCGGCAGCGAGACCTTCGAGGCGATTCCCGAACAACTGATCCTGAAGGCTGCACTGCTGGCCGCGGCCGCATCCCTCGGCGCTGGCGGCGACGAAGGGTCCGGCTGCTGTGTCCAGCAGCCAGGGTGCCGTCCCGGCGCTTGATCAGCGGACGCCCGAAATGCGGCGACCCGACCCGCTCGGCAGGTTTCTCTTTGCCCTCATCAGTCTCCCGTGGCAGCAACGTCTCTTCGTCCTCTGTCCGCGGGGCCACCGGTCTCAATCCGCTCGCCAGGGGTCGATCACGGCCAAGCCCTCGATCTCGGCAAAATCCAGGGTGTTGCGGGTGGCAAGCGCCATCGCGTGCGTCAACGCGATCGCGGCGATCTGGGCATCCTCGACACTGATTGGCTGGCCGCGCCGGGTGCGGCCAGACACGATCCGTGCGTAGTGGCTGGCAGAGACTTCGTCGAACGGAAGGCAACGGCCAGCGAAGTCCTCCTCGAACATGGCCTGTGCTGCCATGCTCAGCCCGGCCTGCCGCTTGCCGGGTGGCATCAGGGCCAGACCCAGCTCGATCTCGGCACGGCTGATGGCGCTGGTATGCAGCTCGTGGGCGGATTGCTGGTCGAGCCAGGCAACGACTTGACCCGATGGCTGTGGGCGCATGAACTCGGAGAGGACATTGGTGTCGAGCAGGATCATGCCCCTGCATCCCAGTCGGGTGGCGTGCGTGGCCGCTGGCGATGCGGTAGCTCGAATTCCGCGCCGGCCACGCCGGCGAAGCGCTCGAGCAAGCGCTGCCCGAGTGGCGAGGGTGTGCTGGTGCGCGAGAGGGCCTCGCGCAGGATGCGCCGTGCCTCTTCTTCCATCGACACCCCATGCTGGGCTGCACGGATGCGCAGCGCCGCTTTGGTGGCATCGTCGACATTACGAATCGTCAGTGCGGCCACGTCGGACTCCGTTTGCATGCAATGAATGCAGTGTCAGCAGTGCGTGCAGCCCTGTCAATCCAGTGCGCTCGGCATGGCGGGGTTCGTTCAGTCCTTTAGAAACCCCTGCAGCAACTCGTTCAGAAACCGCCGACCCTGCAGCGTCGGCCGCAGTTTTCCGTCCGCAGTGTCCAGCAGCCCGCGTTCGCGCGCCCGCGCCAGTTCGTCGGTGATGGCCTCGATCGGCACCCCCGTGCGCGCCGCGAACAGCTTCGCCGGAACGCCCTCGGTGAGCCGCAGCGCGTTCATCATGAACTCGAAGGGCAACTCGGCCACCGACACCTCGCGCGCTTCCTGGATGAAGTCGCTGCGCGCCGCGCCTTCGAGGTAACGCCCCGGGTGCTTGTGGCGCATCTCGCGGCGGATGCCCTCGTGGCTGGAGAGCTTGCCGTGCGCGCCCGGGCCGAGGCCGAGATAGTCGCCGAAGGTCCAGTAGTTGAGGTTGTGCCGGCTCTGCTCGTGCGGGCGGGCGAAGGCGGAGGTCTCGTAGTGCGTGAAGCCGGCGGCGGCGAGGCGGGCCTCGATGGCCTCCTGCATGTCGGCGGCGGTGTCGTCGTCGGGCAGCGGCGGCGGGTCGTGGGCGAAGGGGGTGTTGGGTTCGAGGGTGAGGTGGTAGCACGACAGGTGCTGCACGCCGAAGCCGATCGCGGTCTCCAGGTCGGCGAGCGCCATGTCGAGGGTCTGGCCGGGCAGGGCATACATGAGATCGAGGTTGACGCGCTCGAAGTGGGTGCGCGCGGCCTCGATCGCGCGCCGCGCCTCCTCGCCGCCGTGGATGCGGCCGATCTTCGCCAGCATGGCGTCGTCGAAGCTCTGGATGCCGAGCGACAGGCGATTGACGCCGGCGGCGCGGTAGTCGCGGAAGCGTCCGGCCTCGACCGTGCCCGGGTTGGCCTCGAGCGTGATCTCGGCGAGCGGGTCGAGCGGCAGCAGCATGCGGATGCCGGTGAGCAGGCCGTCGAGCGTGGTCGCGGACATCAGGCTGGGCGTGCCGCCGCCGATGAAGACGCTATGCACCCGCCGGCCCCAGACCTGGGGCAGGGCGTGCTGCAGGTCGGCGAGCACCGCGCCTAGCCAGGCCTGCTCGGGGATGCCGCCCTCGCGTGGGGCGTGGGAGTTGAAGTCGCAGTAGGGGCACTTCTTCACGCACCACGGGAAATGCACGTACAGGGAGAGCGGCGGCGGGGCCTCGAGCTGCGGGCGTTCGGGCAGGGGCAGGGCGCGCGCGGCCCCGGTGGCCGGCGTCAGCGGGATGATGCGGCGGGTGGTCACGGCGGAATCCGTTCCGTTGCGGCTGCGCTGCAGCTCAAAGAGGGTGCTCGGCGAGGCGGTCGAGCAGGTGGCGCATCGCGGCGCCGCGGTGGCTGAGCGTGTTCTTGAGCGCCGAATCCAGCTCGGCGGCGGTCTGCTCCAGTTCGGGAACCCAGAACAGCGGGTCGTAGCCGAAGCCGCCTTCGCCGCGCGCGGCGGGGAGGATCTCGCCGTGCCATTCGCCGTCGGCGATCAGCGGGCGCGGGTCGTCGGCGTGGCGCACCAGCACCACGGCCGAATAGAAATAGGCGCGGCGCTGCGCGGGCTCTGGGAGGTGGGCGAGCCTTTCCAGCAGCAGGGCGTTGTTGCGCGCGTCGGATCTGGGTTCGCCGGCGAAGCGGGCGGAGATGACCCCCGGCGCGCCGCCGAGCGCCTCGACGCACAGGCCGGAGTCGTCGGCGACCGCCGGAAGGCCGGTGGCGGCGGAGGCGTGGCGGGCCTTGGCGAGGGCGTTCTCGACGAAGCTCGGGTGGGGCTCCTCGGCTTCGCCGACGCCGAACACGGACTGCGGGATCACCTCGATGCCGAGCGGGGCGAGCAGGGCCTGCATCTCGGCGGCCTTCTTGGCGTTGTTGCTGGCGAGGACGAGTCGTTTGCTCATGCTTGTTCTCCTGGCGAAGCCTGGCGCGGGCCGGGCTCAGGCCGTGAAGATGGCCGAGCGCACCGCGCCACGCTGCAATTCGAACAGCTGCCGGCCCCCGAGTTCGGCGAGGTCGAGCAGGGCGTCCAGCTCGGCGCGCGAGAACGGGGTGCCCTCGGCCGTGCCCTGGACCTCGATCAGGCCGCCGCCCTCGGTCATCACCACGTTCATGTCGGTGTCGCAGTCGGAGTCCTCGGCGTAGTCGAGGTCGAGCACCGGCACGCCCTGGTGGATGCCGACCGACACCGCGGCGACGAACTCGCGCATCGGATTGTGGGCGAGCTTGCCCGCGGCGACCAGGCCGACCAGCGCGTCATGCACGGCGACGCAGGCGCCGGTGATGGCGGCGGTGCGCGTGCCGCCGTCGGCCTGCAGCACGTCGCAGTCGACGACGATCTGGCGCTCACCGAGCGCGCCGAGGTCGACCACCGCGCGCAGGCTGCGCCCGATCAGGCGCTGGATCTCCTGGGTGCGCCCGCTCTGCTTGCCCTTGGCAGCCTCGCGCGCGCTGCGCGTGTGAGTGGCGCGCGGCAGCATGCCATATTCGGCGGTCACCCATCCCTGGCCTTTGCCGCGCAGGAAGCCGGGTACCGTCTCCTCGACACTGGCGGTGCACAGCACGCGGGTGGCGCCGAATTCGACCAGCACCGAGCCTTCGGCATGGCAGGTGAAGCCGCGGGTGAGGCGGATGGCGCGGAGTTGGTCGGGCTGGCGCAGGCTGGGTCGCATCGTGAGGTCCTAGGAGCGGGAGTCGAATTTGTGGATGGCGGCGTTGATCTCGCGGATGGCGCGCTCGATCTCGTCCTCGTCGAGTTCGGCGACGGCCGTCGGACCCGGGCCGGAGAGGTCCAGGCGGGACTCGAAGCCGTCCAGTTCCATGGTGCGGGTGGAGATCGATTCGACGGTCGCGGCGCCGACGGCGTTCTCGTCGTGCCAGCACATCGCCACCATCGACAGGTTGTCGGCGCTGGCGCCGGCCTTGCGCTCGGCGACGTCCATCAGCCGCGGCACCGCCCGGCTGAGCACGCCGGCGGTGAGGTTCACCACCAGGCCGTCGTCGTCGATCGGGCCCCACACGCCGTCCGTGCAGAGCGCGAGCAGGTCGCCGTCGCGCAGCGGGGTGCGCGGAGAATACTCCACCTGCGGGTTGTAGTTGCCGCCGAGGCAGGAATAGATGCGGTTGCGCCCGGGGTGGAGGTGGGCCTCCTCCGGCTTGATCACGCCTTGGTCGATCATCAGCTGGGTGCGCGAATGGTCGCGCGTGCGCGTGACCAGGTGGCCGCGACGCAGCAGGTAGAGTCGCGAATCGCCGGCGTGCGCCCAGTACGCCGCGCCGCGCTGGATCACGCACGCGACCAGGGTGGTGCGCGGCGCCTCCGGCAGCTGGCGGTCGAGCGCATGGTCGAGGATGGCGTGGTGGGCGCGTTCGATCGCGCGCGCGAGGAACAGCTGGGGGTCGGGCAGCAGCGGCCGCGCCTCCGCCTGGAAGCGCTCGGCGATGCACTGCACCGCGATCTGCGCCGCCACCTCGCCGTGCAGGTGGCCGCCCATGCCGTCGGCGACCAGCATCAGCAGGGCGTCGCGCGAGTAGCAGTGGGCGATGCGGTCCTGGTTGTCGCGTCGTTTGCCGGGGCGGCTTTCCTGGTAGATGGTGAAGCGCATGGCGGGTCCTCAGCTGCGGCCGATGAAGGAGCGCAGCCGGCTGCCCAAGTCCGAGAACCAGTGTTCCGGACGCTCGGGGGCGTTTTCTTGATGGATCAGCGCCTTCTGCAGCGCATACACGCTGGGCGGGCGCTGCTGCGGGTCGAGGTGAAGGCACCAGTCGACGAGCTCGAGCAGCTGCCGGCTGTAGCGCCCGGCCTGGGTCCTCGCCAGGGGCTGGAGCGTGTCTTCCTGCGCGCGTTCGTCCGCGCGCGGCGGCGGGCTGCCGACGATGCAGGCGTGCAGGCTCGCACCCACGCTGTAGATGTCGGTCCACGGACCGAGCTGGGCGCCCTTCTCGTATTGTTCCGGCGCGGCGTATCCGGGCGTGTACATCGGCTTGAGCACCGGCTGGTCGCTCATCAGGGTCTGGCGCGCGGCGCCGAAGTCGAGCAGCACCGGGGTGCCGTCGTTGCGCAGGTAGATGTTGGACGGCTTGATGTCGAGGTGCATGAGCTTGTGCGCGTGCACCTCGCGCAGGCCATTGAGCATGCGCGCGAACACCGCGCGGATCAGCATCTCCTTGACCTCGCCGCGGTGCTTGCGGATGTAGTCGTGCAGGGTGCGGCCGCGCTCGAACTGCATGACCATGTACACCGTGCCGTTGGCGCGGAAGAAGTTGAGCACCCGCACCACGTTCGGATGCATCAGCTTGGCGAGCGAGCGGCCTTCCTCGAAGAAGCACTTCATGCCGTAGCGGAAGGCGAGGCGGTGCTCCTCGCTGACCTGCGGTTCGGTCTCGCCTTCCTTGCGCAGGGCGAGCGAGTTGGGCAGGTATTCCTTGATCGCCACGGCCATGCCATGCGCGTCGCGCGCGAGATAGACGATCGAGAAGCCGCCCAGCGACAGTTGCCGCTCGATGCGGTACTGGTCGAGCTGAAACCCCGGTGGCAGCGCGCAGTTGGCTTGAGACGGCATCTTCGAGAGCGCTAGAATCGCTGTTTTCGCGGTTTCATTCCTGATCCAGGCGCCCAGTTTATCCGATCGGGCGCGGTCCCCGGAGCGCCCCATGGTCCAGAGCATGACAGGTTTCGCGGTTCAGACGCGAGACCTGGGTAGTGTCAGCCTTCATCTCGAGCTGCGCAGCGTCAACTCGCGCTATCTCGATCTCGGTTTCCGCATCGTCGACGACCTGCGTGCCGCGGAGCCCGCGATCCGCGAGCGCATCTCCGCGCGCCTCGGCCGCGGCAAGGTCGAATGTCGCCTCAACCTGCAGGCCGGCCACGCCGCGCCGCGCAGCATGGCGCTCAACGGCGCGCTGCTCGACCAGCTCGCCGCTGCGCAGGACGGCTTGCGTGCGCGCTTCCCCGACGCCGCGCCGCTGTCGGTCAACGAGCTGCTGCGTTGGCCGGGCATGCTCACCGACGACAGCCTCGGCTTCGACGAGATGCTGCCGGCGATCGTCGAGCTGACCAACACCGCGCTCGACGAGCTCGTCGCCACCCGCCAGCGCGAGGGCGACAAGCTCGCCGACATGATCCGCGAGCGCGTCGCACGCATGCGCGAGCTCGTCGCCCAGGCGGCCCCGCGCATGCCGGCGGTGGTGCTCGAGTACCAGGAGCGCCTGACCGCCAAGCTGCGCGACGCCGTCGCCAGCCTGGACGAGGACCGCGTCCGCCAGGAGGTCGCGCTCTACGCTCAGCGCATCGACGTGGACGAGGAGCTCACCCGCCTGTCCGCCCACCTCGACGAGGTCGAGCGCATCCTCAAGAGTGCCGGCGCCGCCGGCAAGCGGCTCGACTTCCTCATGCAGGAGCTCAACCGCGAGGCCAACACCCTGGCCTCCAAGTCGCCCGCCACCGACATTACCGCGATCGCGATGGAGATGAAGGTGCTGATCGAGCAGATGCGCGAGCAGGTGCAGAATATTGAGTAGACTTTCCGCTGAAGTCACTGAGCACCACGTCCCCGAGAACCCCGCTGAATACGCGGGGTTTTTTGTTTCTTGCGATGTCGTGTCGTATCATCACATCACACTCAAGCCGTGCACCTAGCTGTGCACCTTGGGTGCAAGTACGGCGATGCGCTGAGTGCACGGGGGTGATATGGGAAAACTGTCGGACATTCAAATCCGCAACTGGATCAAGAGCGGCGAGCACTTCGAGCAAAAGGGGGACGGTGACGGCTTGTACATGCGGTTCCGCGCCGCCGACAAGTCGCCGGTCTGGCTGTTTCGGTACCGCATCAAGGGCAAGCAGCGAATCATGCAGATTGGCCGCTACAGCACCATGTCCCTGGCGGATGCGCGCCAAGAGGCGAAGAACATGTCGGCGCGGGTGCAACTCGGTCACGACGTGGCGGCGGAGAAGCAAGACAGGAAAGCTGAGGCCGTCGCAAAGATCGAGGCTGAGGCGAACGCTATCACCGTGGCGAAGCTGGCCGACGATTACTTCGAACGCAAGATCATGGGGCGGTGGAAGCACCCCAACATCGTGCGCAGCAGAATCGAGAAGGACATCAAGCCGCGCATCGGGCGCATGAAGGTGGAGGACGTTCGGCCTGCTGACGTTGATGGCGTGCTTCAGGCGGTCATCAAACGTGGCGCTCCAACGATAGCCAACGACGTGCTGCGCTGGATGCGGCGCATGTTCGACTTCGCCATCACGCGCCACATCATCCAGCACAACCCTGCTGCCGCATTCGATTTGTCAGACGCGGGCGGCAAAGAGCTTGCGCGTGAGCGTGCGCTGTCTCGGTCAGAGTTGGTGCGGTTCTTCGAGGCCATGCGCGAGGCTAAGGGCTTCAGCGTGGAAAACGAACTCACGATTAAGCTGCTGCTGGTGCTGGCGGTGCGCAAGCAGGAACTGACGGCGGCGCGGTGGAGCGAGTTCGATCTAGGCAAGGGTGTGTGGAGCCTGCCAGCCGAGCGCACCAAGACCAACAAATCCATCCGCATACCGCTACCTGCCGTGGCGGTGGGGTGGCTGACGACGCTGCACCGGCTGGCCTGCGGCTCAGACTATGTGCTGCCTGCCCGGAAGATGCAGGCCAGGATGCTGCCGCACATCAACGAGAGCACGCTCAATGTGGCGCTGGGCAAGGTCAAGCATGGGCTGGAATCCTTCACCATCCACGATCTACGACGCACGGCGCGCACTCACCTGGGTGAATTGGGTGCGCCTCCACACATTGCGGAAATGTGCCTCAACCATGCCATCAAGGGCGTAGAGGGGCGGTACGACCGCTACGACTACTTCGAGGAGCGGAAGGTCGCACTGGATAAGTGGGCGGCGCTGCTGATGCAGCTAGAGAACGGCGGCGCTGAAGTAGTGGAGATCCACGAGCGGCGTGGCGGCGCTGCGTGACGGACCCTTCAGATGTGCAGCGAAAACGTCCAGAAGGCCGTCGCCGTAGGCGCTACGATCCAGCCAGATGCAGCTCGATGCGTAGTGGCGCGACACCTTCGGCGGACGCGGACACACCACCGTGCTGCAAGGCGCTGATACGCTGTGACTAGGCAATGCGCCGAATGAGGCGAAATGCTTTAACCCAAAAAATCTAGTCAGTCAATAAAAATTTTTGGGACACCCTGTGGATAACTTTCTGCATGTATGGCTAGAATTGACCCCGGATGACCTCTGATGAGGCCGTCCAAAAGGAAAGCCCGATGAGAGCGCCAACTCTCACCGGGCCTGTTTGAAGCAGCAAAACGAAGCAACTCCCAAGTTACAACGTCATCAACAACGCTTCGGCCCCGCTAGGACGGGGGCGTTGATCGTCTAGGAAACGGCCAACGCCATAGGAGTATGTGACACCAACGTACACGACGCAATACCCTTGGGCCGCATCATGGGGGCTTGTTTCGTTGCAAGCAGTGTCAGTAGCGCCCTCCTACCCTGTCAGACGGAGCCGGGGCATTCCTGCAAGGAATCCCAGCAATGGCTCAACGAGTCACCCCTGAAGCACTCGAAAACTTCAAAGCTGCTCCCGACGAAGCCTTCGTCAAAATCCCCGTCGTCCAGGCGCTGTTCGCGTGCAGCGCGGCAACGGTCTGGAGGCGCGTCCGCGACGGCAAGTTGCCATCCCCTGTGAAGCTGTCCGAACGCTCGACCGCATGGCGCGTGGGCGATCTGCGCGCTGCGCTCGCCAGCCTGTCGCAGTGAGGTGCAGCCATGTCGAATATCGAACATCGCCTGAGCGGCGAGGGTGGCGCTCAACCTGAAAAAGAAAACGCCCCGGCGGGCAACCAGGGCGCAGAGCACAACAATCAGACTGACCACGATTCTACCGTGGAACATTCGCGTGAAACAGAGCGCGAGCGTGGCGAATATCTGCCGCTGGCCTGGGCACGCCTGGGCGGCGCGGTGGAGCCGCAGCAGTTCAAAGGCAAGACCAAGCGCAAGTCTCGTCAAGCGGCGATCCAGGCGAAGCGCGGCATGAGCGGCGGCGCGCTGATCGAGGCGCTTGCCTATCTCGCGCTGGGCGCGTGGGCGGCGGCTGTGGTGCTTTGGCTGCTGGAGGTGCTGCCGTGATCCGGGCACTTGTCACCGGCGAGCTGCGCGCCGATCCGCAGCAACGCACCGGCAAGAACGGTAAGCCCTTCGCCCTGGCGCGGCTGTCCGTGCCGATGGGCGATGAAGGCCGCGTGTCCTGCTCGTTGATCGCGTTCGAGGCCGAGGCCGTGGCGCGGCTGCTGCAACTGCGCACCGGGGCATCGGTGGCGGCGGCGGGCACCCTGAAGGTGGGCATCTTCACCGGCAACGACGGCACCGCACGTCCGAGCCTCGATCTGGTGGCTGACGAGATCGCCAGCACGACGCCGAGGCCGAAGAAGCCGAAGCCTGCGCCAGCGCACCGAGCGCACCAGGGCGGCGCGGCGGCGGGTGATCCGTTCGAGGGTGACGTGAGCTGGATGGAGGCGTGACGATGAGCATTCACGACACCATTGACCAGTTCCGCGACGCCATGCGTGACGCGGGCATCACGCCGCCTGACGTGATCGAAGCGGACGGGCAACTGCGCCGCTTCCACGTCCAGGGCGACAAGCCCGGTTCCCGCAATGGCTACTTCGTCCTGCACCTCGACGGGCGACCCGCTGGCATGTTCGGCAACTGGAAAACCGGCCTGCGCTCGACGTGGGCGGCGGACGGCAAGCGCATGTCTGATGCCGAGCGCGAGACGTTCTCCAGGCTGATCGAGGCGGCGCGGCTGAAGGCGCAAGCCGAGCGGCGGGCGGAGCACGAAGCGCGGGCAACTGAGGCGCGGGCCGAATGGGCCGCTGCGGTTCCGGCTGACCCGGCGCACCCGTACCTGATCCGCAAGGGCGTGAGGCCGCACAACCTGCGCCAGCGCGGCGGGCTGCTGATCGTCCCGCTGTTCGACTGCTACGGGCTGCTGTGGAACGTGCAGCGCATCCAGGCGGACGGCGGCAAGCGGTTCAAGCCGGGCCGGGCCGGTGGCCTGTTCTCCCCGCTTGGCGACCTGAGAGACCCGGCAACGATCCTGATCTGCGAAGGCTGGGCGACCGGCGCAACGCTGCACGAGGAAGCCGGGCATCCGGTGCTGTGCGCGATGAACGCGGGCAACTTGCTGCCGATGGCGACGGCGGCACGCTCCGCCTGGGCTGGTGCTGATCTGGTGATCTGCGCGGACAACGACCGCCACACCGAGGGCAATCCGGGCGTGACCTACGCGACCGCTGCGGCGAAGGCGACCGGGGCGAAGCTGATCTTGCCGGAGTTCCCCGAGGGCGTACCTGGGAGCGACTTCAACGACGTGGCGATGCTCCGCCGCAAAGGTGGCCGTCATGAGTGACATTCTCGACACCATGACCGCCGATCTTTTCGGCGCAGACGTTGCAGCCGTTCCGGTGATCGAGCCGAATCCCGCGCCAATACTGGCCGGAACGGCGGAACGGAACGCACATGAACTCAATAGCTCGCTGAAAAATTTCTCCGACCTGGGGGCGAACCAGGGCGCAGCGGCGGATTCCTCCCGCCTTCATCCGTTTGGCGACGTTCCAGACGTTCCAGACGTTCCGCCCAATAACGGCGCGGGTTCCAGCGGAACGGCAGGCGGAACGGCAGACGTTCCAGGCGTTCCGGCGCTGGCCGATCTGATCGAGGCCGCGACCGCTGGCGATGGTGGCGACGCCGAGGAAACGGCGGTTCCGTCCGTGCCAGAGGATGATCGCCCCTGCTTCAAGGTGTACGACCGCTGGACGCTGCTCGAGACCGGGCGGAAGCTGAGGCCGGGCGTGTGGCTGCACGGCATGAGCAAGCCGAAGAAGGAGGAAACGCCGGTTCCCGTCGACACCTGGGTATGCGGGCCGCTGCACATCGAGGCGCAGACCTTCGACGGCACGGAGAACAATTTCGGGCGGCTACTGCGCTTCAAGAACACGGCGGGCCGCTGGCGTTCGTGGGCAATGCCGATGGAGCTGCTGAAGGGCGACGGCTCCGACCTGCGCGGCGAGCTGCTGGCGATGGGGCTGGAGCTTGATCCCCTGGCACGCCAGACGCTCGCACGCTACCTGCAAGAGCGCACGCCGAAGAAGCGCATCCGGTGCGCGTTGCAAGTCGGATGGTGCGGCAACGTGTTCGTACTGCCTGATGCGGTGATCGGGCCGAACGCGGCGGGCGTGATTTTCCAGAGCGGCGAACGCTCGCACGACGAGCATGGGCAGGCCGGAACGCTCGACGGGTGGCAGGCTGAGATCGCGGCGCGGGCGGTGGCGAACCCGCTGTTCCTGCTGGCGCTGTCTGCCGCATTCGCGGGGCCGCTGCTCAAGCGCACCAATACCGAGGGCGGTGGGCTGCATTTCGTGGGCGATTCCTCGACCGGCAAGACGACGATTCTTGAGGCCGCGTGTTCCGTTTGGGGCGGGCCTGGGTATCGACGGAGCTGGCGAGCGACCGCGAACGGCATGGAAGGCGCGGCGGCGCTGTTCAACGATTGTCTGTTGGCGCTGGACGAGATCAGCGAATGCGATCCCCGCGAGGTGGGCGCAATCGTCTATTCCCTGGGCAACGGGCGCGGCAAGCAACGGGCGAGCCGAACCGGCGCTGCGCGATCCGTGACCCGCTGGCAGGCGTTCATCGTATCGACGGGCGAGCGCACCATCGGCACGACGATGATGGAAGGCGGGCACCGGACGAAGGCCGGGCAGGCTGTGCGGCTGCTCGACATCCCTGCGGCGCGGCACTTCGGCTGCTTCGATGAGCTGCACGGCATGGCGAGCGGCACCGCGCTGTCGGATGCGATCAAACGGGCGGCGACGCAACATCATGGCCGGGCCGGGCGGGCGTTCCTCGAACGGCTGACGCGCGACGAGCGCGACATGGCAACACGGCTCGAACTCATCAAGGCGCTGCCTGACTTCAACCCGGCAAAAGCGGAAGGGCAAGACAAGCGCGCCGCCTCCCGCTTTGCGCTGCTGGCGCTGGCGGGCGAACTGGCGACCGAGTACGGCATCACCGGCTGGCCGGAAGGTGCGGCGCTCGACGCTGCGGTGATCGGGTTCCAGGCGTGGCGATCCATGCGCGGCGGCGGCAACGACGAGCGGCGGCAAATCCTCGACAAGCTGGCCGGGTTCCTCGAACGGCATGGGGATAGCCGGTTCTCCGACTGGACGGCAGACGGCGCGGCGATCCGTGACCGGGCGGGCTGGTGGAAGCCTGACGACGCGGGCGGGCGGCTGTTCCTGTTCAACAAGGATGGGCTGCGCGAGGCGCTGAAGGGCTTCGACTTCAAACGGGCGCTCGACGTGCTGGAGGCGGCGGGCGTAGTCCCCAAAGCGAGCGCGACGGGCGAACGCTCGAAAACGGAGAGCATCGGCGGGCGCAAGGTCCGCGTCTATCCCGTCCGGGCTGATGCGCTGCATGGGGTGGGCAATGGGGCTTGATGACCTGCTTGCCAGACGTAGCCGGGCCGCTGGAACGGCTGGAACGGCAGACGTTCCGGCAGACGTTCCAGCGAATCCCTTGCAAACACTGGCTGGAACGGCTGGAACGGCTGGAACGGCAGAAAAAGGCAAAGACGGGAGCGATTCCGCTGAAACGCTGCCGACCGACACCGCGCCGCCGATCCAGGCGACCCGGTGGCTGCTGCACTACGCCGACCGCGATCCGCTGGAGGCGTGGTTCTCGCCTGCCGTAGACCACGACGAGGCGCTGGCCGCGTGCCCCGATGCGGTTGCGGCGGAACCGCTGCTCGACCAAGCCTGTGCGCGTCAAAGTGCACGCGAAAGCGCACATCCTTGTGCACACAAATCGGCCAGCGAATCGGCGGTGCTGGGCTGCTCGACGTGTCGGCACCGCAAGAGGCCGGGCCTGTCGGCGGGCTACTGCGGCGGTGGGCGCGAGGATCTTCCTGGGGCGTATGGAGCGCATCACCCGCTGCGCCGCCTGCCTGACGACATGGGCGCGACCTGCGCCTGCTATCACCCCTTCGAGGAATGACCCATGAGCAAGACCTTTCCCCCTGAGTTCTCCGCGCTGAAGGCGCAGTACCGCGACACGTCGGCGGGCCTGGGCGACGATCATCCGATCACGCGGCGGCTGTGGCTGCTGGCGGTAGCGACCGCGCCTGACTGGTTCCTGGCTGAGATGCACGACATGGCGAGAACCATGAGCCTGATCCCCGAGCCGACCGCCTGCGACGACAGCGGGCAGAGGTTCTACAGCCTCGATGCGCTGGCGGCGAAGCTGGGCATGGACGCGGACGCGGTGGTGCGGCAGATGGCAATGCTCCAGGCCGATGCGGCGACGGCAGGACTGCGTGACGTACTCCAGACGAAGGATGTGCGCGACCTGCATCGCCTGCACTGATCGAGGACCGCACCATGACCAAGAAAAAAGACGCGCCGACGATGCCGAAGCCTCGGAAGGAAATCCAAGTGGTCGTATCGGAGGACCCCGCCGAGTCGCGCCGGAACTACGCGAAGGCGATGGTCGCGCCCGAGGTGAGCACGTTCCGCGTCATGTCTGCTTGCGAACAACCAGGACTGAAGGATCAACTCGACACCCCGAGCATGATCCGGCTGCTGAAAGACCAGGGCGAGGCCATCAACAAGGGCGACATGGCGCACGCCGAACAGATGCTCGCGGCGCAGGCGACGGCGCTGCAAACCTTGTTCGCACGGCTGACCGAACGGGCGATGGAGCAATCACACATGCCGAACGTGGAAGCCTTCATGCGGCTGGCGCTGCGTGCGCAGTCGCAATGCCGGGCAACATTGCAGGCGCTCGCCGAAATCAAGAACCCGCCTGTGATCTACGCCGCCAAGCAGATCAACCAGACGACCGGGCCGCAGCAGATCAACAACGGGGCGGTGGCAACATCGCGCAAGCGGGAAATCGAAGGTGAGCAAAACAAACTATCAGGACACAAAGCGGATGAGCTACTTCAGGACACCCGAGCATCGTGCTCGACAGGCGGCGGCGATCCGGCAATGGCGACCGTGGGAGAACTCAACGGGGCCGCGCACGGATGAAGGTAAGTTGATCGTCAGTCGCAACGCAGACAAGGGCGGCACGAGGGCCATGCTGCGTGATCTACGTCGGGCGCTGCGAGAGCAGGAAGCGGCGCTGAAGATGATCTGAGCCGATGACCGCCAGCCCGGGCTTCAAATCCCGATGGGTGGCGCACTGCTGCGGTTACAGCGTAACCGACTGACCAAGATCAGCGCCAGCAACAAGACCCCCCGCGTGGCGGGTTTGTCGTTTCTGGTGGCGACTGACCAGGGGGCGGGCTGAATCTCTCGACGACACCGGCCTGGGTACCGCGCCCCTGCTCGGATTTTCACGCCCGCGAAATTGAAAGCCGCAGCAGGGGGGGGCCGGAAACTTCTGAGATCGCGGACGGCGGAAACCGCGCCCCACCTCATTCGGAGAAAAAATCCAGGTTCAGGGGCGGTTCAGTCCGAGCCGGGCGACCTCGACGCGCTGGGGCCGCGATGGCGATCCGATCCGGGCCGCGAGAATCGCCAGCAAGATGGGTTTTTTGTATGGCTGCTGCTGCGTACAATTCGCCTTCAAGGTGCAAGAGGCCGGTAGCCGTGCACCCTAGAGTGCACCCAAAAGAGCAGAAAGCCGCAGGCAACCAGTATCGGCAAGGCTTCTAGGCTGCACTGAATATACAGGTGCAGAACCTCGAGTGAGGAATGACCGCCCCCGGGAGCGGGGAGGTGGAAGGGCCGGGTGCCGGTCTATCGAGCACGTGCCGTTCATGGTAACAAGAGGGCCTCCACCCGGCCGCTTCAGGTTTTTTCCGGCTGGCCTGGAGACCCTTGTGCGGGCGGGCACGGCAGCGCTGCAATCGCCAGCGCCCGGCAGCCTCCGCGCATGTTTGTCCCCGGATCAGACGGAGAGAAATGATGACTACATCGACATGGAGTGCTTCCGGCGCCGCAGCATTCGCCGCTTGTGTGGCTGCTGCAGCGACACCGGCCTTCGCCGCGGCTCCCGCTGACTGGGCAGCCATCCCGGTGCAGACGGTGACGCTGTTCTATCCCGGGCAGGTCGATTACGGCTGGCTGCGCAGCGCGGAGCACAAGCGTGCCAATGCCAAGGTCAAGGCGGGCGAAGCCTGTCTGTCCTGCCACGAGGGCGAGGAGGCCGAACTCGGCGCCACCCTCGTCAAGGGCGGGCGGCACGAACCGGTCCCGATCGCCGGCAAGGTCGGTGCGATCGCGCTCCAGGTCCAGGCCGCCCATGACGACGCCAATCTGTACCTCCGCTTCCAGTGGAAGACGCAGATGGCGCGGGCCGGGCAGATGCACGACTACATGATGTACGACGGCGAGAAGTGGGCCTTCATCGGCGGGCCGCGCTCGAAGGAAGCCGTGCGCAGCGGCGCCCAGCCGCCGCTCTACGAGGATCGCCTGTCGGTGATGATCGACGACGGCAAGGTGCCGATGTTCGCCAACCAGGGCTGCTGGCTGACCTGCCACACCGGCATGCGCGACATGCCCGGAGAGCCGACCAAGGAGCAGGTCCAGGCTCATCCGCTGATCGGCCAGACGCACAAGGAAAGCGACGTGCGCAAGTATCTGCCGGCCACGCGCACGGACGAGGCGGCGAGCTGGGGCAAGACCCGCGCGCCGGAGGAGATCGCCCGCCTCAAGGAGGCGGGCGCCTTCGTCGAGCTGATGCAGTGGCGCGGTCATCGCAGCAATCCGGTGGGCATGGCCGACGATGGCTACGTGCTCGACTATCGCCTCGTCGACGCCGGCAAGGGCCCGTTCGGCTGGAACGTCGACCGCAAGACCATGACGCCGAAGTTCATGTTCGACCCTGCGAAAGTCGGTGTGAAGGCGCTTGCGCTCGCGGATGTCGGCAACGCGTCGAAGCCGCACGCGCTGATCCGGGAAGACAACGCCGTGGCCTACGATCCGGCCGCGGGCTGGAAGAAGGGCGACGTCCTTCCCGGGCGCCTGCTCTCACGCGCCGACGCAAGCGGTTCGGCGGCGGACAATGCCGACGTCCGCGGCGAGTGGGCGGACGGCCAGTGGACGGTGCTGTGGACGCGCAAGCTCGACACCGGGCATGCCGACGATGACAAGGCCCTGAAGCCGGGCGGCGTCGTCAACGTGGGCTTTGCCGTTCATGACGACAACGTCACAACGCGTTTCCATCATGTGTCCTTCCCGCTGACCCTGGGGATCGGCACGAAAGCCACCATCTCCTCGGTCGCGCTCGAGTGAGCGCCTTCCGGCAACGCTTGCGGTTGCAGCACGCTGCCGCCCGCCCGGCGGCTCCCCTCGGCGGCCGTTCTGCTGCGTCGGCCGCCTCCCATCCCTCTGCCGGTGCGCTGCACCGGCCCTGAGACAACGACCATGGCCGGAACCCTTTTCATCGTCACCGCGCCCTCGGGCGCCGGCAAGACCACCCTGGTGCGCGGGCTGCTGCAGCGCGACCCGCGCGTGCAGCTGTCGATCTCCTACACCACGCGCGCGCCGCGCCCCGGCGAGCAGGACGGGCGCGAGTACAACTTCGTCGACGTGCCCACCTTCCGTGCCTTGCGCGACCGCGGTGAGTTCCTCGAATGGGCCGAGGTGCACGGCAACTACTACGCCACCTCGCGCGTGTGGCTCAAGCAGCAGGTCGAGGCCGGGCGCGATACCCTGCTCGAGATCGACTGGCAGGGCGCGCAGCAGGTGCGCAAGCACTTCCCGGACGCGGTCGGGGTCTTCATCCTGCCGCCCTCGATGGATGAACTCGAGGCCCGCCTGCGCGGTCGCAATACCGACAGCGACGAGGTCATCAGCCGCAGGTTGCTCGGCGCGCGCGGGGAAATGCGCCATGTCGCGGAATTCGACTACGTTATAATCAACGACGAAATCGATGCCGCACTCGACGACCTCGTCGCCGTGGTGCGCGCCGCGCGTTTGCGCTGCGCCAAGCAGCACCAGCGGCATCCCGAGTACTTCGCCTTTCTCGAACAGGATTGAACATGGCCCGCATCACCGTAGAAGACTGCCTCAAGAGGATCCCGAACCGCTTCCAGCTCACCCTGGCGGCGACCTATCGTGCCCGCCAGCTCACCGCTGGCGGCACGCCGCAGATCGACGTCGATCCGCTCGACCGGGACAAGCCGACCGTGATCGCGCTGCGCGAGATCGAAGCGGGCAAGGTCGGCCTCGAGATGCTCAACCGCGGCCAGGCCTGAAATCGCCCGGGGGTTGCATGAAAGCCGCCGAAGCAGGCCCAGCCCCCGAAGTCTTCCGCCCGCCGGTGTCGAGCGTGCTCGCGCTCGACTTCCAGCAGCTCAAGACCAAGCTGCAGACCTACCTCCGGCCCGAGGACGTGGGCCGCGTCGAGGCGGCCTACCACTTCTCCGCCGATGCCCACGCCGGCCAGTTCCGCGTCAGCGGCGAGCCCTATGTCAGCCACCCGGTGGCGGTGTGTTCGCTGGTCGCCGACTGGCACCTCGACCCGCAGGCGCTGATCGCCGCGCTCCTCCACGACGTGATGGAGGACACCCACATCACAAAGGCGGAGATCGCCGAGCGCTTCGGCAAGGTCTCCGCCGAACTCGTCGACGGCCTCTCCAAGCTCGACAAGATCGAGTTCCGCTCGCAGGAAGAGGCGCAGGCGGAGAACTTCCGCAAGATGCTGCTGGCGATGGCGAGCGACCTGCGCGTCATCCTCATCAAGCTCGCCGACCGTCTGCACAACATGCGCACGCTGGACCACATGCGTCCGGCCAAGCGCCGCCGCATCGCCAACGAGACGCTCGAGATCTACGCGCCGATCGCCAACCGGCTCGGGCTCAACGACCTCTTCCGCGAGCTGCAGGAGCTGTCCTTCCGCAACAAGTACCCGCTGCGCTTCGAGGTGCTCGCCAAGGCGATCCGCTCGGCGCGCGGCAACCGCCGCGAGGTGGTCGGCAAGATCCTCGCCAGCATCGAGGAGCGCCTGCCGCAGTGGGGCATCGCCGCCGAGGTGCAGGGGCGCGAGAAGCACCTCTACGGCATCTACCGCAAGATGGTCGAGAAGCACCTGTCCTTCTCGCAGGTGCTCGACATCTACGGCTTCCGCGTCATCGTCAAGGACGTGCCGAGCTGCTACCTCGCGCTCGGTGCGTTGCACTCGATGTACAAGCCGGTGCCGGGCAAGTTCAAGGACTATCTGGCCATCCCCAAGGCCAACGGCTACCAGAGCCTGCACACCACCCTGATCGGTCCCTTCGGCATGCCGGTCGAGGTGCAGATCCGCACCCGCGAGATGCACCACATCGCCGAGACCGGCGTGGCCTCGCACTGGCTGTACAAGGAAGACGAGAAGACCCTCACCGAGCTGCAGCAGAAGACGCACTCCTGGCTGCAGTCCCTGCTCGAGCTGCAGTCGGCCTCGGGCGAGGCCACCGAGTTCCTCGAGCACGTCAAGATCGACCTCTTCCCCGGCGAGGTCTACGTGTTCTCGCCCAAGGGCAAGATCTTCTCCATGCCCAAGGGCTCGACCCCGGTCGACTTCGCCTACGCGGTGCATACCGACGTCGGCAATCGCTGCGTTGCCTGCCGCATCAACGGCGACCTGATGCCGCTGCGCAGCGAGCTGCGCAATGGCGACCAGGTCGAGATCATCACCGCGGCCCACGCCAACCCCAATCCGGCCTGGCTGTCCTACGCGCGCACCGGCAAGGCGCGCGCGCAGATCCGCCACTTCATGAAGAACGCGCAGCAGGACGAGTCGGTCACGCTCGGCGAGCGCCTGCTCAACCAGGCGCTGCGCCCGCACGGGCTCACCCTCGGGCAGATCTCCAGCTTCGCCTGGGACCGCTTCCTGCGCGACCGCGGCGTGCGCCACAAGAAGGAGGTCTTCTCCGACCTCGGGCTCGGCAAGCGCCTGCCGGTCATCGTCGCGCGCCGCCTCGCCGAGGCACAGGACCTCGAGTCCGGTCGCCCGGACGTGGTCAAGCCCAAGCCGGCGGGGGCGATCAGCATCCGCGGCTCGGAAGGTGTGGCGGTGCAGCTCGCACGCTGCTGCCATCCCATCCCGGGGGACCCGATCATCGGCACCCTGCGCAAGGGCCAGGGCCTCGAAGTCCACACCCACGACTGCCCCAACGTGGCCAAGCTGCGCGGCGACCGCGGGCGCTGGGTGGATGTCGAGTGGGAGCACATGGTCGACGACCGCCTGTTCGACGTCGGCATCCGCGTGCTCAGCCACAACGCCTGCGGCGTGCTGGCGCGGGTGGCGAGTGCGATCGCCGAGGAGGACAGCAACATCCAGAGCGTCAGCATGGATGGCGGACAGGGCGAATACACCGCGCTCAACTTCACCGTGCAGGTGCACGACCGCATGCACCTGGCGCGCGTGATGCGCGGCGTGCGCAGGGTGCAGGAAGTGGTGCGCATCGGACGCGTCAAGGCCGACGGCCGCGTCGGCTGAGGACCCCGCCGTCCGCCGACGCTGCTAGAATGCGCGCCGACCGCGACGCCTCTGTGGCGCCGCACGTGAACCCACGGGGGACCCGACATGGCGATGTACGAATCCGATCACACCAAGTTCATGCGCGAGTGGATGGAGAAGCACCCGGAGCAGCGCGACGAGCAGAAAGAGGGCCGTGCCCTGTGGTGGGACAAGCCGCAGAGCGTCGAGGAGCAGAAGCGCGTCGCCGCCGCCCGCGTGCCGGTCAAGCCCTACTACTACGACATCAACAACTGATCCGGCATGACGCGCCGGGGGTGACGCGGCTGTGCTCGCGCCGCCGCCCGCTCCGGCCGCGGCGCCTCGTCCCTCCGTTGCAAGCTCGCCTCCGGCATCGCGTCAGGCCGACATGAGCCTGCCGAGTCGTCTCGCCTTCATCGATGTCGAGAGCACCGGCGCGCACCCGGTGCGCGACCGCATCACCGAGATCGCCATCCTGCGCGTCGAGGACGGCGAGGTCGTCGCGCGCTGGGAGAGTCTGGTCGCGCCCGGCCAGCCCATCCCGCCGCTGATCGAGGAGGTCACCGGCATCTCCGACGCCATGGTGGCCGAGGCGCCCGCCTTCGAGGTGTTGGCCGATACGGTCGCCGCGCTGCTCGAGGGCTGCGTCTTCGTCGCCCACAGCGCGCGCTTCGACTACGGCTTCATCCGCAACGCCTTCACCCGCATCGGTCGCGAGTTCGAGGCGCCGGTGCTGTGCACCGTCAAGCTGTCGCGCGCCCTCTACCCCGAACACCACCGCCATGGACTGGATGCGCTGATCGAGCGCCACGGCCTCGTCTGCGCCGCGCGCCACCGCGCGATGGGCGACGTCGAGGTGTTGTGGCAGTTCGTGCGCGGGCTGGAGGCCGGCTTCGCGCCCGAGGTGCTGGCGCGCGCAGCCGCACGCGCGATGAAGGCGCCGACGCAGCCGCCCGGCTTGCCCGAAGGCATGCTCGAGGCCCTGCCCGACGCCCCCGGACTCTATCTTTTCCACGCCCAGCCCGAGCCACCGCCTGCGGGCGCGCGCGACCCGGCGCTCTTCGTCGGGCGCGCGCAGAGTCTGCGCGCGCGGGTGCGCGAGCATTTCGGCGCGGGTGCGCGCAAGGGGCGCGACGCCGAGCTGGCGGCGCGGGTGAAGCGGGTGGAGTGGATCGAGACCGCCGGCGAGCTCGACACCTCGCTGCGCGAGAACGCCCTGCTGCGTGCGCTGGCACCGCCGTACAACCGTCCGCAGGAGCCCGCCGAGGCCGCCTTCGCGCTGCGCCTGCTGCCCAGGCGGCGGCGCGCGCCGATCTACGAGACGGTGGCGATCGCCGGCACCGACCCGGCGGACTGGCACGACCTCCATGGCGTGTTCCGCAACCGCCGCGAGGCCGACAACCTGCTGCGCGAGCTGGCGATGCTGTACCGGCTGTGCCCGCGCAGGCTTGGCCTGGAGGGCGGCAACGGCGCCTGCACCGCGTACGCCGCGCGGCGCTGCGCGGGCGTGTGCGCGCGGCGCGAGACGCCCGAGGAGCACGACGCCCGCCTCGCCGG
>NZ_AMXD01000016.1 GCF_000310185.1 Thauera aminoaromatica S2
GGCCGCCCCCTCGGCGGACGCCCACGACGCCAGCACGCGCGGCCTGATCGAGCGCTACCGCGCCCGCCCGCGCTGAGCGCCGCGGCGCGAGGTGCCTGCGGGGCGGCCTTTCTTGCGGGAGCGACGCGCGTCCTCGATCGCGATGGGCGAGGGCCATACGCGGCCACAGGATGCAAGCCTTCCCTCACCATCCCTTAGTCTCCCGCATGCTCGCCTTCCAGGACGACTACCCCGAGAAGCGCCCGAGAGGCAGCGAGCCGCCGCTGCGCTTCATCACCGCCGCGCTGTGGGGCGACGACCTCGACCCACGCCGCTCGGCCCGGTCCTCGAGATCCATGGGCGCTTCAAGGAGGTCAAGGGTCGCAAGGTGATCGTCGAGGCCAAGGCCGCGGCCGCTGGCGTGCTCGCCGCGCGCGGCGAAGTCGTCGCGGTGCGGATGCCCGGCAACTTCAAGGCCCGAAGGTTCGGACAAGCGCCGTCGCGAGCAGGGTGCGGGCGGGCGCAGGACGACACTAGGAGTCTGCGCGGCAGAAGCCAAGCGTCGGTGAGTTAAGTCCTCGCGGGCGTTTCGGGGCCGGTAGACTGTCGAGATGACGAGCTATCTGCCCTATTGCCCGCAGCAGCAGATGCTGCTGCCCCAGGCGCTGCAGGAGTGGCTACCCGAAGGCCACTTGGCGTACTTCATCAGCGACGCGGTCGACGGGTTGGATCTGAGCGCGTTCCACGCCCGGTATGCCGGTGGCGGACCGCGCAACCAGCCGTTTCATCCGGCCATGATGGTCAAGGTGCTGCTGTATGCGTACGCCACGGGCGTGTTCAGTTCGCGCAAGATCGCGCGCAAGCTGCACGAGGATGTGGCGTTCCGGGTCCTGGCGGCAGACAACTTCCCGGCCCACCGCACGCTGAGCGACTTTCGCGCGGTCCATTTGAAGGAGCTGAGCGAGTTGTTCGTGCAGGTGGTGCGACTGGCCCGCGAGATGGGGCTGGTCAAGCTCGGGACGGTGGCCATCGACGGCACCAAGGTCAAGGCAAACGCCAGCCGCCACAAGGCGATGAGTTACGGCCATATGGTGAAGGCGGAGGCCGAGTTGAAACGGCAGATCGAGGCGCTGCTCAATCGGGCCAAGGCCGCCGACGACGCCGAGCGGAACGAGCCCGAGTGGGATGTGCCGGCCGAGATCGCGCGGCGCGAGGCGCGGCTGACGGCGATTGCTGAAGCCCGGGCGCGGCTCGAGCAGCGCCAGCGCGAGGCCGATCAGGCGCGCGGGCGCAGCGACGATGACGAGCGTCGCCCGCGCGGCGGTGACGGCAAACCGAAGGGCGGGCGCTACAAGCGCGACTTTGGAGTGCCCGAGGACAAGGCGCAGGAGAACTTCACCGATCCGGACAGCCGCATCATGAAGCGCGCCGGCGGCGGTTTCGATCCGAGCTACAACGCCCAGACGGCGGTCGACGAGACCGCCCACATCATCGTGGCGGCCGAGCTGACCAACAACGCCAGCGACGCCGGGCAACTGGCGGGGGTACTGCAGGCCGTGCGCGACAACGTCGAACACCGACCGCGCCAGGCGCTGGCCGACACCGGCTACCGCTCGGAGCAAACGTTCCGGGAACTCGACGGGTGCGGGACCGAACTGGTGGTGGCGCTGGGCCGGGAAGGTAAGCGCCGACTCGGCTTCGATCGCGAACGCAATCCGCACACCGCGCAGATGGCCGACAAGCTCGAGAGCGAGGCGGGCAAGAGCGCCTACCGAAAACGGAAATGGATCGCCGAACCGCCCAACGGCTGGATCAAGAACGTGTTGGGATTCCGGCAGTTCAGCCTGCGGGGCCTGGAGCGCGTCAAAGCGGAGTGGAAGCTCGTCTGTATGGCGCTGAACCTGCGCAGGATGAGCACATTGAGGACGGCATGACGGGAAAAGGGGGCAAACCTGTCCCCGTTGCCGTCCGGCATGCGCGCCGCGCCGTCGCAAAGCAACTTGACCACGGCCTCAGTCTCGTGCCGCACCTCGCGGTTCGCCAATCATTCTGCTAGAAAACACGCTCTGGAGTTCTGCCGCGCAGACTCCTAGCCTGCCAGCGCTGCCAGAAGCGCCAGCCGAGCTGCCACGCTGGCGCAAGTGGGCACGCGGCGAGCCCGCCTCGACCGCCGGATCGCCGGCAACGACGCCGCTTCCGCCATCGCACGACGCTGGCACGATTCCTGTTAGTCATCTTGGGACGAGGCTCGCGCGGCCCGCACGATCCATGCGAGCGCAGCGGGCCCGTCGGACAATCCACCCCGGAATGCGGCACCGCCGTATCCGCCCCCCCGCCGACCCCAGGGAGTGTTCCATGCAGAACAAGCTGCTCGCCGACAAGTACCCGATCCACGTGCTCGAACTCGGCAAGAACGAAACCGATCACGTCCGCCTCGACGACCTGCTCGCGGCGATCGAGGCCAAGGCCGAGGCGGACCCCACCGTGCGCCTGATCGCGACCTTCGACCATCTGAGCCACACGAAGCTGATCGGCGGCGAGATTCGCCCCGACATCCTGGCGGCGAAGAATCTCATCTTCTGTTTCGGCGTGAAGCTGCTCGATCCCAACATGATGGCGGTCCGCCCGCGCTCGATCGGCTTTGCCGAGTTGCCCGACCGCTTCGTCATCAGCTTCCTCGAGGCGCCGATGCCCGAGGCCAACCGCAAGATGATCGAGTGGGTCACCGCCCTGCGCAAGGCCGCCTGACAACCGAATCCGCCCGCTGGAGCGGGCGCGCGCCGCCACGTACCTTCATCCCCTGCACAGCCCCGACTCCGGCCCGATCGGCTACCTGCTCGCCGACCTCGACGAGCAGGAGGCGGTGGTCATCGACCCGCCCCCGCGCCAGACCGAGCTCATCCTGGCCCTCCTCAGCGAGCGCAGCCTGTGCCTGTGCCATGTGCTGCGGCCCCATGTCCATCAGGCAGACATGGCCGATTGCAGTGCGCCGTGCGACTGCACCAGCGCTCAGCTGATGGTCGGCGCGGGCTGAGTCAGGTTTCGCCGAGCGCTTCCGCCTCGATCGGACGGCCTCCCGCGACGCGCGCGGCGAACTCGTCGGCGAGCCGCTCGCTTTCCGCGATCGCGCGCCGCCACACCACCGCGCGTCCTGCGTGGTCGGCGCCATAGGTCTTGAAGTCGCGCCGATCGGGCAGCTTGGCGTTGGGCAGGCGGGCGATCCACTCGGCGTCCGGCACCAGCAGCACCACGTTGTCCAGGCGCGCGGTAGCGCGATGGCGCGTGCGCAGCGACTTGTCCAGCCAACCCGGAACGACGCTGGGCTGGAAATGCGGGTAGAGCACGAGCCGGGGCGCCTCTGCACGGGTTTCGTCGCGCGGCCGCCGCCCCATCGTCGTCTCGCCGTCCTCTTGGCTACCCGCATTCCCGGCCATCCTGCCGGGACTGCGCTCGCCCGCGCGTTGCGCTGCCGCAAGGCTGTTCCCCTCCCCGCGCAGCACCGAGGCGTAATCCAGGTGCAGGTGGTAGTCGGTGATGCCGCCATCCCAGTACGCACCCGGCGGCGCGCCGGGAATATCGTGCACCGCCTGCAGCCAGAACGGGATCGAGCAACTCGCCACCAGCGCCTCGAAGGCGTTGTAGGGGCCCAGCGCACAAGTGCGCCCGGCGTAGTCGTCCATCGCGAAAGGCAAGGCATCGCGCGGATCGGAGAACACCACGCGCTCCAGCCAGTCGCCCATGCGCGCACGGCTGTGCAGGTTGGCGGCGTAGGCACCCGCGTAGCCCGCGAGCGTGCGCAGCCGTCCCTCGCGACGCAGCAAGGGATGCACACCGTGGCTGGTGAAGAGATGCAGGCGAAAGCGCGGGTGGCGCAGCAGCTCGCCGGTGCGCGCGCCCAGGTGGGTGGCGAGGCGTGCACGGAAGGCGCGACTGACCGCCGCCGCGCCGGGCTGACGGACGGGCCGGCCACCGGCACGCGCTTTCTCCACCGCATCGGCGTCGAGGTAACTCTCCTCGACGTAGTGGTGCGCCATTTCGGCGAGCGCTGCATCGGCATCGGCGAGGCATGCGCTGGCCATGCGCCAGGCGCCGATCGAGGCGCCGAGCAGGTGCACCGGCGCACCCGCGCCCGCCAGCCAATGGCCGAAGACGAAGCGATCGAGCGGATTGAGGATGAGGCCCTTGGGGCCGCCGGCCGCGCCGGGGATCGCAAGGACGTCGGCGGGCGCCAAGCCGCGCTCGCGCAACTGCGCACGCGCCGCCGGACCAGCCAGGATGCGCAGCGCCGGCTTCATCGCGCCGTCGCCTCCGCGCGGCCCCTCACGGCCTGATCGGCTCCCACCCCGGGTGGTCGTACTCGCGACCGTAGAAGTTCAGCGTCTCGGCGACCCGCAGCAGGCCGAGCCGCTTGGCTTGCAGGCGCGGCGCATCGCGCATGAGCCCGGCGCCATCGCTGATGTCGCCGAGCAGCCATTGCAGGTGGCGGCCGGGACGGCTGTGGAAGTCGCGCCCCTCGCTGATCATGGCGACCTGGCGCAGGATCTCGCCGGCGAGCGCGACCTGCGCAGCCTCGTCCATGGCCGGGTCGGACACGCGTGCGGCGACGGTCTCGCGCAGTTGCAGCATGCCGGCGCGCAGCTTCTCGTCGGCGGGGCGCGGCAACTCGTCGGCCGATGCCTGCAGCTTGGGTTGCGGGCGTGTGTCGTCGGCGGCGAGAACGGGAACAGGGGCGGCACACAGCGCCGCGATGGCGGCGCTCAGGAAGGCGAGGCGCATGCACGATCTCCGGTTGGATGCGAACGGTCGCCATCCTACCCGGGCGGCCCCTGAAAGCGCTTGAACTGAATCAAGCCGCCACCGAGTCCTGCACCACGACGACACGTTGCCCGGGCGCATCGGCGTACAGCGTGGGTGCCTGCGCGGGCTCGGCCACGTGCACCACCGTGCTCCAGTCCGCGTCGTCCGGCAGCAGCGTGCCGAGCCGGTTGGGCCAACGCAGGATCGCCGCCTCGTCGAGTACGTTGCCCGCCATCCGGGGGAACAGCGCGAAGTACAGCAGGTCGGCCTCGATCAGCTCGTTGAGGAAGTGGGTGCCGAGCGAGACGTCGGGCACCAGGTGCTCGTGCATGGCGACGATCTCGCACAGCGCGGCGACGTGATTGATCTCGGAGAACAGCACCGGGATGCCGAGAAAGGGGTCCTTCGAGCCCCAGCGCCCGGGGCCGAGCATCAGCACGCAACGTTCGTCGGCAAGCGCGTTGAGGCGGCCGAGCACGCGCGTCACCGCCAGGCGGCGGGCCTGGTCGAGCGCGGCGAAGGCAGCCGGGCGCACCAGCACGATGCGCTCGGGGCGAATCACCCGGCTCGGTCCGATCACTGCACCGCACGCTTCCACCAGGCGCGGCGCGTCGGCCGGCGGCTCCACGCCCTGCACGCCCTCGACGCTGCGCACCTGCATCGGCCGGCACTGCAGCAGGTTGATGCGGTAGCCGCCGTCGGGAACGAAATTGAGCGCGAACTCGATCTCCACCGGATGCGCGTAGGCCGCGTGCAGCGCGCGCAGCAGCGTGCGCAGGTCGGCGACGAAATCGGTGTGGGCGATCAGCCCGTCGAAGGTCAGAAAGGCCGGACGGTCCTCGGCCTCGCGCGTCGTGAACAGCGCGTGCGGAAAATCCGCATGGCCGCGCACCAGCTCGGCGAAGGGGCCCGAGACCACCTCGCCGCGCTCCAGGTCGAGGCTGTCCATGCGGCGCTGGGCATGGCGCGCGATCGCACCGAAGCTGGTCTCCGGGCGCAGCTCGGGCGCATCGAGCGCGATCAGGCGGGTGTAGTCGTCGTCGGCGCGATCCACCGCACGCGTGCCCAGACCGGCGACCAGGCGCACCACGCCCGCCTTCATGTCGATGCGCGGGTTCCACGGGTAGGGATTGACCGACAGCCCGACGCCGGCCGCGTGCGGGTTGAACCAGCGCCCGCCGGCGGTGCCCGAGACGCGCATGATCAGCAGCGCCATCTGCTCGTGCTCGTCGAGCAGGCCGCGGCGCTGGCGGTAGCGCAGCGCCGACTCCGACAGCGTGCTCGCATACACCTGGCGAACGGCGTCGAGCAGCGCGGCGAGGCGCTCCTCGCGCGTGCCGCGGTTGGCGCAGAACACGCTGTCGTACTGGCCGGCGAAGGCGTTGCCGTAGCGGTCCTCCAGGCGCGAACTGGAGCGCACGATGAAAGGCCACTCGCCAAAATAATCCAGCATGCCCTCGAACTGGCGCAGGGTGGATTCGGGGAAGCGGCCGCGCAGGATGCGTGCGCGGGCGCCCTCCTCTCCGTCGAGGCCCTGGAGGAAGCAGTCGGCCTCGCGCTGGCGGCGGCGCACCCACCACAGCCCGTTGATCACGAAGAAGGTATCGAAGACCTCGCTGCCGACATGGAAGGAGTCGTGCGCCTCGAGGCGGGCGTGCAGTGCAGGCGCGTCGCGGCGCACGATCGCGCGCGCGATCAGCATGCCCGCGGCCTTGCCGCCGATGGTGCCGATGCCGATCATGCGCGCGCGCACCGCGAGCAGGTCGTCGAGGTTCAGGTAGCGCGCGATCAGCTCCTGCAGGCCAGCCTCGTCGGGAAACAGCAGGCCCGCCAGGCGGGCGAAGGCGGCGGCCTCGCCGGCCAGCTCGGGCGCCCCGGCCGCGCGCAGGGCGGCGAAGGTTCGCGCCTGATCGAAGAGGCGCTGCCAGTGGCTGCGGATCTGTTCGTCCTCCAGCCCCTGCCAGCCCGAGCCCGCGAGGATCTCGGCCACCGTGCCGCTGTCGGCGACCGCGCGGAAGCGATCGCCCGGCTCCCAGGCGTGGATCAGGTTCATCGCCGCGGCCGAGCGGTGCTGCACCTTGATCGGCCGGATGTAGAGCCGATCGCGGCAGCGGAACACGTCGAGCAGGTACTGCGTCGTCTCGGTGATCATGTCCATGCCCGCGCGCGCATGTCGATGGCGCAGCACGCCGAAGTAGGTCACCGTGTCGAGGTCGAAGAGCCGCGGGCAGGTGAGGCGAAAGAAGTTGCCGAGCATGCGGTCGGACAGCCAGGCGTCGGCGAGGTCCGAAAGGCAGTCGAAGACATACATGGTCTCGCGACCGGCGGCCTCGATCACCGAATGCACCTGATCGACGAAGGCGTCGAAGCCGTCCTCGGGACGCGGGGTGAACAGCTCGGCGCCGCTGTCCCCGGCGAGCAGCGGAGGATGCGCGGCGAAACGGAAATAGATCAGCCGCCGTCCCTGCGCCTGCGCCGCGGCCGCATAGGGCAGCACCAGCGCGCGGTAGTCGTCCAGCGCCTGCACCTGCCAGACGATGTTGTCGCCGCGCGCCACGCCACGCAGCATGGCGTCGAGGTCGGGCAGGCCGGTGGTCGGGGCGAAGGTGGCGGGGAGCGTGGGAGCGGACTTGGCGGGAGACGTGGGAAGATCGGACGGGATGGGTCCGGCCGACGTCGGAACGGCAGAATTCATCAGGAGCTCCTCGGACAAGGCCTGCGAGCGCGATTATGCGCGCAAGCCCCGCGGGAACTTTCCCGCAGCTTGGCATTCTTCTTGCCTTGCAAACCGTCGAACGATCGTGCTGCGGCATCATCGGCCGGCGGCCGCGCGCCCTCGTGCCGGGAATCCGCCCCTTCCCGCCTCGCCTTCGAGTTCCGCAAGAGCCTAGACCGGCACCCGACGCATCACTCCCGACTCCTCACGCCCGAAATGTCCCGACAGCCCCTCGCCCGCATCCTGCTCCTCGCCCTGCCCGCCGTCCTGCTGCTCGCCTGTTCGTCGGAGCCGCCCGATACCCACCCGGACAAGCCGGTCACCCAGCGCCGCGACGCCTTCAAGGCCATGCTGCGCAGCACCGAGCCCATGAACACCATGCTCAAGGACCGGCGTTTCGACGCCGACCAGTTCGCCAGCCTCGCCGAGCAGCTCGCCGCGAAGCGCGACGCGCCGTGGAAGCACTTCGGCCCCGGCAGCAATTACCCCCCCACCAAGGCCCGCCCGGCCGTCTGGGAAAAGCCCGCCGAGTTCGAGCGCCGTCGCAGCGAGTTCATCACCGCCACCGACCGCCTCCTCGCCGCCGCTGCGGCGCGCTCGGAGGAACAGGCGCGCACCGCCCTCGCAGCCGTTCAGGACAGCTGCAAGGCCTGCCACAACGACTTCAGGCGCTGAGGCGGCAAGACTGCAGGCGCGATTGCGGAACCCGCGGTCCCACCGCGCGTCGTCGCATCTCCTGCGCCCGATCGCGACTCGCGTCGCTCCCACGGTGCGCTTCCGGAGACGCCGCGGTCTCGCGCAAGTGCGATTCCAGCGTACGAGATCCCGCCGGGCGTTCCCGAACCTCATGCGCTCCGATCGCGACTCGCGTCGCTTCCGTCCTTGGCCCTGCCGCCGACACTCAGCAAGCGGGTTGGTAGCGGCGGCCTTGCCAGCTTTCCCTCCGCGCCAGCTCTGCACTCAGCCGCGGGGCGAGCTCGGAGAGGCGGATGTTCCACTGCGGCGCCAGCTTCAACGCCGGGGGAACCTCGCTGCCCAGGCGCTGGAGCAGGATCGTGGGCGCAAGCCGCTCGACGAAGTCGGCCAGCAGCGCGATGTACTCGTCCTCGGCGAGCAAGGGTACGCTCGCGGGATCGCGCTCCCAGTCGCGTGCCATCGCGGTGCCCCTTACCAGCTGCAGCTGATGCAGCTTGAGCGCCGCCACCGGGAGCGCGGACAGGCGGCGCGCGGCTTCCAGCATGCCGGCGCGCGTCTCGCCGGGCAGGCCGAGGATCAGGTGGGCGGTCACCCCCAGGCCGCGCGCCGCGGCACGCCGGATCGCCTCCTCGCTGCAGGCGAAATCGTGGCCGCGGTTGATCCGGCGCAGGACTTCGTCGTCGCAGGACTCCACGCCGATCTCGAGCTCCACGATGTGCTCGCGCGCGAGCTCGGCCAGGTAGTCGAGTACTACGTCGGGCAGGCAGTCCGGCCGCGTGCCGATCGCGAGCCCGCAGATGCGCGGGTGCGCGAGCGCGGCCTCGTAGCTCTCGCGCAGGCGCGCGAACTCGCCGTAGGTGTTGCTGTAGGTCTGGAAGTAGGCGATGAAGCGCGCGGTGCCGGGATAGCGCCGGTCGAGGAAGCGCAGCCCGGCGTCGATCTGCTCGCCGATCGGGTCGCGGCGATCCAGGTAGCCGGGGGTGAAGCCAGCGTTGTTGCAGAAGGTGCAGCCGCCGCTGCCCAGGGTGCCGTCGCGGTTCGGGCAGGTGAAGCCGGCCGCCACCGAGACCTTCTGCACCCGCCCACCCCAGCGCCGCTTCACGTGGTCGTTCCAGGCGTTGTAGCGGCGCTCGCCGAAGGGCGAAACCGCGTGCGGCTCATCGACCGGATCCAGCACCGGAGAGTGAACGCAGGGAGAGACGAGTGCGGGAACCGGGTTCATGCGGGGAGCGAAAGTGGATGGACGGTGAAAGCGGCGCAGCCGGATGCCGCTGGCGAAGTTGCCGAGGCGCGAGTGTGCCGCCGATCGCCCGCGCAGCCCTTGACCGTGCGCAAACGCAGGCCGCTGGAGAAATCGCCCCGCGGAGCAGAATGGCTTGCGCGGAAGTGCCGCGCTTCGGAAGCCCTGCAGGAGCGGCAGCCCCGTTCATGCCATGCCGTGGTCGTCCTCGCCGATCAGCACGAGGCCGTCGGAGAGCCACTTGTGCGGCGGGATCTCGAGGTTGGTGGGGGCCGGCTGGCTGAGATAGACGCGGCCGGCGAGGTCGAAGATCGAGCCGTGGCAGGGGCACAGGAAGCCGCCGGGCCAGTCGGCGGTCATGCCCTCGGTGGTGCCGATGGCGAACTTCTCGGACGGCGAGCAGCCCAGGTGCGTGCAGATGCCGATCACAACGAGGTATTCCGGCTTGATCGAGCGCTGCCGGTTGGTGGCGTACTCGGGCTGCTGCGGTTCGCCCGAGACAGGGTCAGCGAGGCGGGCCTTATTGTGCTCGAGCGTGGCGAGCATCTCGGGCGTGCGGCGCAGGATCCACACCGGCTTGCCACGCCACTCCACGGTCACCATGTCGCCGACTGCAAGTTTGGAGACGTCGGCCTCGACCGGCGCGCCGGCGGCCCGGGCGGGCGGCGGAAAAAAGGGCGAAGCGGCCGGGGGGCACTCCATCGGAACTGCGCTGCCAGGGGCAAGACCGTCGAGGGGGGACGATCATGCAGCGATCACGACGCGGCCTGCTTCGCTCTGGGCTCTACAAAGCAATCGGCGTACCAGCTCCAGAAAAGGCCGGTCTGTCGGGCATAGTTGTCGTATTTGGGCGCCTTGATACTGCCAAAGGCTGCCGCCCCCTCGATGGTACTGCCACAGCTGACAGCAACCCGGCACCTCCGCGACCAAGTGCCGCGATCCGGTGCTGCTTCCCGCGCCCCCCCACTCAGCGCGCCGCCCCCCCACCCTCCTCATCCCCGCCGCGCATCGCCTGGCCCTCGAGCAGGCCGAGTGACTTCAGCCGCCGATACAGCGTGCGCTCGCTGATCCCCAGCCGGCGAGCCAGCTCGCGCCGACTGCCACGATGCGCGCGCACGGCGCGCAACATGGCCTGGCGCTGCACCTCCTCGAGATCCAGCGGATCGCGCACCGGGATCGCTGCGGCCAACGGACCTCCACTGGCAAATCGTGACTCGGCGCTCTCGCTCTCGGGATGCAGCACCTCCTCGGGCAGATGCTCGAGCCCGATCAGCTCGCCGTCGCACATCAGACTGGCACGCTCGAGCACGTTGCGCAGCTCACGCACGTTCCCCGGGAAGGCGTAGTTGCTCAGCACGCGCAGCGCGGCCGGACTCGGCGACAGCTTGCGCTTCGGCGCGACACGTTCGAGCAGGGAGTCGATCAGCAGCGGCAGGTCGCCCTCACGCTCGCGCAGCGGCGGTACGGTGATCGGGAAAGTGTTGATGCGGAAGTACAGGTCCTGACGGAAGCCGCCCTCCGCGATCATGCGCTTGAGCGGACGGTGGGTGGCCGAGACCAGGCGGATGTCGGCACGACGCAGCTCGGTGGAGCCGACGCGGCGGTAGGTGCCGGTCTCGAGCAGGCGCAGCAGCTTGACCTGCATGGCGAGCGGAATGTCGCCGACCTCGTCGAGGAAGAGGGTGCCGCCGCTGGCCGCCTCGACCAGCCCGGGCTTGCGCGCCGTGGCGCCGGTGAAGGCGCCGCGCTCGTGACCGAAGACCTCGCTCTCGAACAGGGTCTCGGGCAGGCCAGAGCAGTCCACCACCACGAAGGGCCCCTCGGCGCGCCGGCTCGCCTCGTGCACCGCGCTCGCGAGCAGCTCCTTGCCGGTGCCGGATTCGCCCTGCAGCAACACGCTCGCGTCCGAGGGCGCGACCCGCGCGATGAGCTCGAGCATGTGCTGGAAGGCCGGCGAACGTCCGATCAGGCCGCGATGGTCGGACACCCCGCGGGCGACGTGCAGCGGCTCCATCTTCTCGATGAACCAGGCGATCTCTCCGCCGGCGTCGCGCACCGGAGAGAGCTCGATGTCGACGTACTCCTCGCCGCGCGGCGTGTGGTGAAGGTGCAGCACGCGCTCGCGCTGGCCGGACTGCAGGCTGCGCGCGAGCGGGCAGGATTCGCCGGCACGGTCGCAGGGCACGCTGTAGTGGTGCGACACGTCGTAGCAGGTGCGCCCGATCACGCTGCGCGCCTCCGGCCACGAGCGCCGGTAGGCGGCGTTGGCGGCGAGGATGCGGTAGTCGCGATCGCACAGGATGTGCGGTTCGGGGAAGGTCTCGAGGAAGGAGACCAGCTCGGGCAGCGGGCGGGGGTCGGGCGGCATGTCCTGTCAGATCTGGCGGAAGGTCTGCCAGCAGTCTGCGTCCCCGGGAGCGGCGCCGTCAATCGCCTCCCCTTGAGCCGGGCCTGGGCAGCGCGAGCGGGCGGCGCGACTGCGGCAGGCGTGCTTCGGCAACGTGCGCCGCGTCAGCGGGAACCGCAGGCTGCGAGGCGCGATCCGGGCGCTGTGGCGGTACGGGCTGCGGTAGACTCGGCCCCCGACCGGCGTCCTGCACGCCGCTCCGTGACCGGAGGCCTGCGTCGCACGCCTCCCCCGCTCGATTCCACCGGAGACCCCGATGAGCCTGCTGGCCCAACTCAAGAAAGACTCCCTGCTCGCGCGCAAGGCTGCCGACAGCGTGCGCGCCACCCTGCTGTCCACCCTGATCGCCGAGGCCGAGATGGTCGGCAAGAACGCCGGCAACCGCGAGAGCACCGACGACGAGGTGCAGCAGACGATCCGCAAGTTCCTCAAGAACAACCAGGAAGCCGCGGCCGTGATCAGGGACAGCGGCCGCCTGGCCGTGCTCGAGCGCGAGTGCGCGGTGCTGACGGCCTACCTGCCGCCGATGGCCACCGAGGCCGAGGTGAAGGCCTTCATCGCCGACGCGGTCGCCAGCCTGGCCGAGCGCTCGCCCAAGCAGATGGGCGCGGTGATGGCTGCGCTGAAGGCCAAATACGGCAGCGGCTTCGACGCCAAGCAGGCGAACGCCTGGGTCAAGGAAGCCCTGGCCGCTTGAGGCCCGTCGGCAGGCCCGGCCGGCCGCTGCGGCTTCCATGCGGCGAGCCGGGCACCATGTAAGAAAGGCCGCCCGGCAATGCCGGGCGGCCTTTTCTGTTGCGTGGAGAAGCGACCGCCTCTCCGCGCGCTGCGATCACTTCTTGGTCGCGGCGCTCACGGCCTTGACGGTGGCTTCGGTCGCGGCGGCCATGTTGGCTTCGGCGACTTCGGCGGCTTGGCGGGCGGCCTTGCTGGCGTTGTCGTACAGGCTGTTGGCGGTGTTCATCGCCGAGCGGACGGCCTCGAACACGCCTTCCGAACCGGCGGGCGCCTGCTTGGCGGCCTGCTCGAGCATGTCGTGGAAGCGCTTGTTGAGGTCGGCGATCTGCTTCTCGAACAGGTTCGACACTTCCTGCTGACCCTCGGTGGCGATCTCCTGAACGCTACGGGCGTAGGCGACGGCCTTGTCGAGCATCGGCTTGGTCAGTTCGCCCTGGAGCTTGGCGAGCTGCTGCGGGTCCTTGGCTTCGGCCAGCTTGCGGGTGGTGGCGACGCTGTCCTCGAGCACCGAACGCACGGTGTTGAGGTTGAGTTCGGCCAAGCGCTCGGCACGGGCGATGGCGCTGTTGGCGAGCGACATCATGGCTTCGAGGTTGGCTTGGCCGACGGCGGCGAACTGCTCGGGGGTCTGGATCTTGGTCATGGCTGGCTTCCTTGGTGAGTTGCAGTGGAGTCGATGATGCGAAAGAAACTCGCGGTCCATGCGGCCTTGTTGCCCGAAACCATTCCGGCTTCGTTTTGCTGCACCGCACAATGGAGCCGATTATAGCGTTGGGAATTCCACCGTCAACACTTTTTTGTTGCACCGCAACATTTCGCTGTGCCACCCGTTAGCCAAGTGGTGGAAATCCCGCTCGCAATCGCATTCGCCGCGATCCTCCTGATCCTCTTCCATCGAGGTTTCAGGCGCATGAAAGAGGCAGCGCAGCGCCCTCGCCCGCCTGCTCACGCCGCCTTCTTCTTGCCCGGCGTCGCGGGATCCTCCGGGTCGATGCCCCAGTCGCCATAGGTGTACCAGTCGTCGCCGAGCAGCTCGATCGGGTGCTGGGTGCGTCCCGAGCCGTTGCCGCAGCCGAGCGCATCGACCGGACAATATTTGTCACACCCCCAACAGATGCGCTCCGGGTTCTTCGGATGAAGGGGAAATTTCTTCGCCATGACCACACTCTCCAATACGCTGCCCGGGTTCCGGGCGCGCTCGACTGCCCGCGCGGGCACCCGGCAGGCGGCCGGGTGCGCCACCTCCCCGCTCAGGCCTTGCGCTCGCCCTTGAGCATCACCAGCAACATCTTGAACTGCGCGCGCGGCGCCACCGCATGCGGCGCGCCGGCGGGGATCAGCAACGTTTCGCCCTCGCCGAGCCGATGAATGTCGGCGTCGACGCGCACTTCCGCTTCGCCCTCCACACCGATCAGCAGCGCATCGAAGGGCGCGGTGTGCTCGCTGAGGCCCTCTCCCTTGTCGAAGGCGAACAGCGTGACGCTGCCGGCGGCATTCTTCACCAGCATGCGGCTCACGATCGCCTGGTGCTGGAAGTCGAGCATCGACTTGAGCTTCTCGACGCGGGTTTCGCCGCTCGCGGCATTCGTGCGATCCGTCATTTCGGGTTCCTCCCTTCTGTCAGGCATTCCATTGCAATCCTACTCCTGCGCGCGCGGGTCGATCCGCCGGCGTCCGCTAAGCCCCGCGCTCGCCGGCGAAGAGCGCCGCCACCACGTCCGACTGGGTGATCATGCCGACCAGCCTGCCGTCCTCGTCGGCCACCGGCAGGTGATGCAGGCCGCCGTCCGAGAAGGCCCCCACCAGGTCGGCGAGCGATTGCCCGGGGCGGGCGCTGTGCACGCGCCCGCTCATGATCTCGGCGACCACGCGGGCGGTGCGCATGCGCGGCACCGGCTGCGGCTCGGGGTTGTGGCGGTCGATGAAGAAGTCCGGCACCGATACGATGCCGACCAGCCGGCCGCCCTCCTCCACCACCGGCAAGGCCTTGATGCGGTGGTGCGCGAGCAGCGCCCAGGCCTCGCCCACCGGGGCCTGCGGACCCACGCTCACCACGTCGCGCGACATGATGTCGGCGCAGCGCAGCGCGCCCCAGGTGCGCCGGCGCGCGTTCATCTGCGCGCGCACCATGATCTCCTCGAGGTCGTCGCGATCGACGTCGAGCACCTCGCCGAAAGAGGCCAGCGCCGCGTCGAGGTCCTCCGCACGAAAGCCGACGCGCTTGCTCGGCAGCGGATCGGCCGTGCCGTGCGCCTGCGCACGCGCGGGCGCAAGGTGCGGATAGCGCCGTCCCACGAGGTTGTTGAACAGGAAGGCGACCACCAGCATCGCCAGCGTATTGACGAGCACGGGCATCAGCGCGAAGGCGTAGCCGAGTTCATGCACCATCGGACCACCCAGCACCGCCGTCAGCGCCACCGCTCCGCCCGGCGGATGCAGGCAGCGCAGCAGGAACATCGCCCCCACCGCCAGGCAGCCGGCGAGCGCGACGGCCATCCCGGTCTCGCCCAGCCAGCGATAGCAGCCTACCCCGATCAGCGCCGACACCAGGTTGCCGACGAGGCTTGGCCAGGGCTGCGCGAGCGGACTCGCCGGGACACAGAACAGCAGCACCGCCGACGCCCCCATCGGGAGGATGAACCACGGTTCCTGCCCGCCCAGCGCGAGGAAGCCGATCCACTCGGTGCAACCCAACCCTACCGCCACCCCCAGCGTCCCCAGTGCCATCTCGCGCCGCCCCGCGGACAAGGCGGCAGGCAGGGAGAACAGTCGGGCGAGGGACATCGGCAGGCTCCAGCGGCGAGGCGCAACGAGGGGTGCCCACCGGTCGGTCAGGCAGGCAGGCGGCAGACTCCCGTCTGCACTGTCCGGCAAGCACGGCACCGTGCGGGTGGGCGCTCGCCCTTGCGGCATCGACACGCATCCGCACGAGCCGGTCATTACATCAAAAAATGATATTTTAAACCGTATCCCGGATTCGGCGAGGACTCGCGGCATTACAAAATGTATGGGTGCGAGGGTGCGGGAGTCAGCGGGAACGGATGGAGGATGGGCGGCGGGTGCGCAACGGAGGGCGCGCGACCATTCGATCATCCACGACAAAAAGGCCCGGTACGCGGTCCGGGCCTTTCGTTTCGCCGAGAAATCGGCGCATTCGGTGGTGGGTGCTGACGGGGTCGAACCGCCGACATTCGCCTTGTAAGGGCGACGCTCTACCGACTGAGCTAAGCACCCGCGCTTTCCCCGGCGCGGATGCCGGAGCAGCAAAGTCCGCTAGTTTACAGAATCCTTGAGCCCTTTGCCAGCGCGGAATTTCGGCACCTTGGCCGCCTTGATCTTGATGTTCTTGCCGGTGCGCGGGTTGCGCCCGGTGCGCGCGGCGCGCTCGCCCACGTAGAAGGAGCCGAAGCCCACCAGGGTGACCGTTTCGTCCTGACGGAGGGCCTCGGTCACCGCGGCAACGGTCGCGTCCAGCGCGCGCGCCGCATCCGCCTTGGTCATGCCAGCCTTCTCCGCAATGCTTGCAACCAGTTCCTGTTTATTCACTTGACCCCCTCCGGTTTTGTACTGCAATGGGTGGAACCGTGGCTTTGGAATGATCGGAGCGCACCACGGGTTGCGACATGACCTGCGGAACTCGCGATTTTATAGCGCGCGCGATTCAGCACTGTCAACGCGGCAGGAAGTGCCGCCGTGGGACATTCGACGAGACTTCCGGCGCGTGCGGTGCAGCATGGCCGGAGCCTGCATCTCCACCAGACCACCTACTGCGGCTCAGCCGCAGCGGGCAGGCGCTCTTGGATGAAGCGGTCGTACCCCTCCAACACCAGCTCGCGCGTCTTCATCACGTCGGCCTCGACCGCGCCCTTGAAGACGCCCAAGCCTTCGAGGATCTCGCGCGCCTCGCCGAAGCCGCTCTCGAAACCGCCACGGATCACGTCAATGAAGTCGCGCAGCACGGTCTCGGGGGCATCGTCCTGGCGCCGCGCGGCATAGGCCTCGAAGAACGCGGTCGACATCGACACGATGCGCCCGGCGGTGGCTTCGGCCGAACGATCCTGGTCCATGGAGTTCTGGATGGCCTGCGGACCCAGCGTGGGTGCAAGCGCCTCGTTGATGCCCTCGATTGCCGAGCGCAACAACAGCGCTTGTGATTGATCTCCCGAGCGGATCGACACCTGTATCGAAGCCTGCAGGATGCCGATATGGAGATCCTTGCGCAACTCGGACTCGGTGGTTGGCGCCTGACGCTGCAGGCGCGACGCCGCCGCACTGTTCTGGCGCGCGGCATCCGCCGCCTGGACGGACGCACCCGCGGGGACGGAAGCACTCATCAGGACGGTATTCATGGCGGACTCCTTTGGCGTTGTTCTCTCACTTCCAGTCTAGACAGCGGCCCGGCATCGCGCTGCGCCAAGACCGCTCAAACGTCGCGAGTCCGCAGCCGCCCGGGATGATCATCGCCCCGACGGCGAGCGTGAGCGCGCGCGGACTCATGCCGGCACCCCCCGTCCGCACGGGCGCCGCAGCACCCGCAGGACCAGGATCGCCGCCAGCGCGACGACGAGGAAGAACAGCCATTTCGGCATGATGTCCCACCACCTGTCGAAGAGCTTGGTGTATCGGAAGAGCATTAAGAACACGATTCCGGTGTTGACCATGTCGTTCCACGCGCGGCGCGCGCCGAACCAGATCGCCAGGGCGCTGGTGACGAAGCCCGTGAGGCGCCGGTGCGGGGCTTGCACCGATCAGGATCGCCACCTGCACCGTCTCGGGAAAGAAGCCCCGGAACAGGCGGGAGAGGAAGAACACGCTCGCCAACATCGCGAGCGCACCGAGAAAGGACGCCACCCGCATGCCGAGCGAGACATGGCGAACGCACTGCCTCGTCGGCCGGTCTCGATGACGTGGGCGAATTCGGCGCCACGCTGCCCGGCAAGGCGTGTGCGGACGACTCCGGTACCGGACTGCCCGCCGCGCTGCGCGACCGCGCCGCTTCAGGCGTGCAGCCGAGCCGCCCAGCGCGCGACGATCTCCGCCAGCGCCGGCAGCCCCTCGCGGATCGCCACCGGCCCCGGCGCCAGGATCAGCGCGGATTTCACCTCGTGCAGCTCGTCGTCGCGCACGGCCGGAACGTCCTCCCACCCCGCACGTGCAGCCACACGCTCGGGGCGGAAGCGCTTGCCGCACCACGAGCCCACAACGATATCCGGCGCCGCCCGCGCCGCCTCCAGCGGATCGGCGAGGATGCGCTGCGCCGCGCCCGGATGGCGCGCGCGCTCGGCAAAGATGTCCTCACCGCCGGCGATCCCGATCAGCTCCGACACCCAGCCCACCGCGCTGATCGGCGGCTCGTCCCACTCCTCGAAATACACCCGCGGCCGCCGCGGCAGCGCCGCCGCCCGCGCGCGTACCGCGTCCATCGTCGCCTCGAGCTCGGCCACCAGGGTCAGCGCACGCGCCTCCGCCCCAACCAGCCGGCCCACCGTCTCGACCATCGCCAGGATGCCGTCGACGCTGCGCTGGTTGAACACATGCACCGCCACCCCGGCCTTGATCAGGTCACGCGCCACGTCCGCCTGCATGTCGGAGAACCCCAGCACCAGGTCCGGCGCGACCGCGAGGATCTTCTCCAGGTCGCCGCTGGAGAAGGCGAACACCTTCGGCTTCTCCTTGCGCGCACGCGGCGGGATGACTGTGTAGCCGCTGATGCCGGCGATACGGTCCTCCTCGCCCAGGGCATAGAGGACTTCGACGGTCTCGGTGGTCAGGCAGACGATGCGGGAGGGGAGGCGGCGTGGGTTCATGGCGGGATTATCGCGCATCCCCTCGGGCACGCGTGCTCAGCCCCGGTCTGCTCCTCGCCCATTCGCCGCGCGTACGGCCTGCATGCTGGGAGCGACCCGCTTCGCGATCCCCACGTGCAGAAACCGGTGCGATCCGGAATCGTCAGCTTTGGCGACCGATTGCGAACGGCCTTTCGGCTACCTGGAGGACGCTCGACTTGAAACGGCGGCCTAGCTTCAGGCGTTATCTTTAACACTTCACTTGTTTTCTTTAAAACAGACCACTATCCTCGAAGTACCGATCACCACCAAGCGAGGAGCCCGCCATGAGCGCCATCGCCGAGCGCGAAGTGAACGCATCGGAAGACCGCGGTGCGCTGGCCAGGATGGTCATGACCCTGCTCGATCACTGGAATCTGAGCACCGAGGACCAGGCCGCGCTGCTCGGCATCGCCGCCAGCAACCGGGCGGCGCTGTCGAACTACCGCAGCGGCAAGCCGATCGGCACCAGCCGCGACCAGTACGACCGGGTGGGGCACCTGCTCGGCATCCACAAGAGTCTGCGCCTGCTCTTTCCGCACAACCGCGACCTGGCCTATCGCTGGATGAGCACCCGCAACAAGGCCTTCGACAACCTGAGCCCGGTCGAGGTGGTGAAGGAATGGGGCTTTGCCGGGCTGCTGATGGTGCGGGGCTACCTCGACCACGCTCGTGGCCTGTGAGCCGGGCGCACGATGAATTCGCCGTTCGCGCAGGTCTCGCTGGCCGACGTCCATCAGGACGTGGCGCGCAATATCGTGTCGCTGCGCCAGTCGCGGGATCTGTTCGACGACCTGACGGACGATCCGGCCGCGTGGCTGCTGGCGCAGAAGGTGGAGGCGGAGGTCAGGCCGCCGTCGTATCGGTCGCACACGCCGATCATCGACCGCCCCTTCGAGGATGCGGCCTGGTTCAACGCCATCCTGTGGCCGTTCAAGCACTGGCAGGCGAGCCGGTTCTCCGACGGATCCTTCGGCGTGTGGTACGGCTCGGACTCGGTCGAGACCACGGTCTTCGAGTCGGCTTACCACTGGTATCGGGGCCTGCTGTGCGATGCCGGGTTTGAACGCGAGCCGGTGATCGCCGAGCGCAAGGTCTATCGGGTGGCCTGCAGCGCCGCACTGCTGGATTTTCGCAAGGCGACCGCCGAGCACAGCGACCTGCTTCACCCGTCGGATTACACCTTCCCGCAGGCGGTGGGCGCGCGGATTCATCGCGAAGGCCACCCGGGCCTGCTCATCCAGTCGGTCCGCCGACGCGGGGGCGAGAACGTGGCGATCTTCAACCCGGGCGTGCTTTCCAACCCGAGGCACCACTGCCAGCTCACCTACCGCCTCGAGGGCGCGCGGATCGTGGTGGAAAAGCACCCGGGGGAGACCTGGATCAGCGCGGCGGTCGCCGAATTGGGCTGATCGCGCAGCAGCCTCCGCTGCCCGGGGCACCGGCGCCCCCAAAAGCAAAACCCCCCGCCATCGCTGACGAGGGGTTTCTCCACCAGGACGGCCTCTCAGCCGCCCCGGCGCTCGAGCCGCTTACCGAATCAGACTTCCACCGTATCCGCGACCGAGCGGAATTCCTCGATCTGGTCGAAGTTCATGTAGCGGTAGATGTCGGCGGCCTTCTTGTTCACCACCTCCACCTGCGCCATGTACTCGGCAACGCTCGGGATCTTGCCCATCAGCGCGCACACCGCGGCCAGCTCGGCCGAGCCCAGATAGACGCGGGTGTCGATGCCGAGGCGGTTGGGGAAGTTGCGCGTCGAGGTCGACATCGCGGTGCTGCCCTTGCGGATCTGCGCCTGGTTGCCCATGCACAGCGAGCAGCCCGGCATCTCCATGCGGGCGCCGGACTTGCCGAGCACGCCGTAGTAGCCTTCCTCGTTGAGGATCATCGCGTCCATCTTGGTGGGCGGGGCGATCCACAGGCGGGTCGGGATGTCGGACTTGCCGTCGAGCACCTTGCCGGCGGCGCGGAAGTGGCCGATGTTGGTCATGCACGAGCCGATGAAGACCTCGTCGATCTTGTCGCCGGCGACTTCGGACAGCAGCTTGACGTCGTCCGGGTCGTTCGGGCAGGCGACGATCGGCTCCTTGATGTCGGCGAGGTCGATCTCGATCACGGCGGCGTAGTCGGCGTCGGCGTCGCCCGACAGCAGCGTGCCGTTGGCGATCCAGTCTTCCATGGCCTTGATGCGGCGCTTGAGGGTGCGGGCGTCCTGGTAGCCGTTGGCGATCATCCACTTCATCAGCGTGATGTTCGAGTTCATGTACTCGACGATCGGCGCCTTGTTGAGGTGGACCGTGCAGCCGGCGGCGGAGCGCTCGGCCGAGGCGTCGGTGAGCTCGAAGGCCTGTTCGACCTTGAGATCCGGCAGGCCTTCGATCTCGAGGATGCGGCCGGAGAAGATGTTCTTCTTGCCCTTCTTCTCGACGGTCAGCAGGCCTTGGCGGATGGCGTACAGCGGGATGGCGTTGACCAGGTCGCGCAGGGTGACGCCCGGCTGCATCTTGCCCTTGAAGCGCACCAGCACCGATTCCGGCATGTCGAGCGGCATCACGCCGGTGGCTGCGGCGAAGGCGACCAGGCCGGAGCCGGCCGGGAAGGAGATGCCGATCGGGAAGCGGGTGTGGCTGTCGCCGCCGGTGCCGACGGTGTCGGGCAGCAGCAGGCGGTTGAGCCAGGAGTGGATCACGCCGTCGCCCGGGCGCAGCGCGACGCCGCCGCGGGTGCTGATGAAGCTCGGCAGCTCGCGGTGCATCTTGACGTCGACCAGCTTCGGATAGGCGGCGGTGTGGCAGAAGGACTGCATCACCAGGTCGGCGGAGAAGCCGAGGCAGGCGAGGTCCTTGAGCTCGTCGCGGGTCATCGGGCCGGTGGTGTCCTGGCTGCCGACGGTGGTCATCTTGGGTTCGCAGTAGGTACCCGGGCGGATGCCCTGGCCTTCCGGCATGCCGCAGGCGCGGCCGACCATCTTCTGCGCCAGGCTGAAGCCCTTGCCGGTATCGGCGGGGGCCTGCGGCAGGCGGAACAGCGTCGAGGGCGGCAGGCCGAGGGCCTCGCGCGCCTTGGTGGTGAGGCCGCGGCCGATGATCAGCGGAATGCGGCCACCGGCGCGCACTTCGTCGAGGATGACCAGGGTCTTGAGCTGCGATTCGGAGATCACGGCGCCGTTCTTGAGCGCGGTGACCTTGCCGGAAGCGTGGTCGACCTTGAGCTCGATCTCGTCGCCCATGTCCATCTGGCCGGCGTCGATCTCGATCGGCAGCGCGCCGGCATCTTCCATGGTGTTGAAGAAGATCGGGGCGATCTTGGAGCCGAGGCACACGCCGCCGAAACGCTTGTTCGGGACGAAGGGGATGTCCTCGCCGGTGAACCACAGCACCGAGTTGGTGGCGGACTTGCGCGAGGAACCGGTGCCGACCACGTCACCGACGTAGGCGACCAGGTTGCCCTTGGCACGCAGCTCTTCGAGGAACTTGACCGGGCCGCGCACGCCCGCTTCTTCCGGGGTGATGCCCGGACGCGGGTTCTTGAGCATGGCCAGCGCGTGCAGCGGGATGTCGGGGCGCGACCAGGCGTCGGGTGCGGGCGACAGGTCGTCGGTGTTGGTCTCGCCGGTGACCTTGAAGACGGTGAGCTTTTGCGAGGCGGGGACTTCCGGGCGGCTGGTGAACCACTCGGCGTCGGCCCACGACTGCATCACGGCTTTGGCGTTGGCGTTGCCCTTCTCGGCCAGCTCCTTGACGTCGTGGAAGTAGTCGAACATCAGCAGGGTCTTCTTGAGACCCTCGGCGGCGACCGCGCCCACTTCGGCGTCGGCCAGCAGATCGATCATCGGCTTGATGTTGAAGCCGCCCAGCATGGTGCCGAGCAGCTCGGTGGCCTTGGCGCGCGACACCAGGGCACAGGCTTCCTCGCCCTTGGCGACCCTGGCCAGGAACTCGGCCTTGACCTTGGCGGCGTCATCCACGCCGGCGGGGACGCGGTAGGTGAGCAGCTCGACGAGGAAGGCCTCCTCGCCGGCGGGGGGGTTCTTGAGCAACTCGACGAGTTCGGTGGCCTGCTGCTTGGAGAGCGGCAGCGGCGGGATGCCGAGGGCGGCACGTTCGGCGACATGGGCACGGTAGGCTTCAAGCACGGCGACTTCCTCACTATGTGACGGTGATCGGGACTCCGGACGGGTCGGCCCCACCGGAACGGGCGAGATTATATGTCTTTTATAAGACTTGCGGTGCAGTGCAACACCATGGCTCGTCGCCCGACATTCGAGCCGGAAGATTCTACGCCTTCGTCACGCTGCGGGGGATATCCCCGCGCGCGGCATGCGTTCGCTGACCGGCAGGGTCTTGCGGACGATCCCGCAGAGGGTGTGCCGTAGAGCGATGCAAGTCGCGATTGCAGCGTCTGCACCCCGCCGTCGCCCGTCGCCACCACGCCATCGCGACTCGCGTCGCTCCCACGGGAACGCACGACTTGCGCCTGCAGGAACTTCCCCGCCGCGCAGCGATCGTTTGTATTGGTCCCAACAGGAAAAGGAGATCCACGATGTCTGCCACCCCGTTCGATACGCTCCGCCCCCTGCCCGCGTCCGCCGCCCGCCTCTCCTATCACTCGCTGCCGGCGCTCGAAGAGGCCGGCGTGGGCCGCATCTCGCGGCTGCCGGTGTCGATCCGCATCGTGCTCGAGGCCGTGCTGCGCCACTGCGACGGCCACAAGGTGACCGCCGAGCACGTGCGCGAACTCGCCAACTGGGAGGCCGACGCGCCACGCACCGCCGAGATCCCCTTCGTGGTCGCGCGCGTGGTGCTGCAGGACTTCACCGGCGTGCCGCTGCTCGCCGACCTCGCCGCGATGCGCAGCGTGGCCGTGGCGCAGGGCCGCGAGGCCAAGCTCATCGAGCCGCTCGTGCCGGTCGATCTGGTGGTCGACCACTCGGTGCAGATCGACCACTACGGCACGCCCAACGCGCTGCGCCGCAACATGGAGATCGAGTTCGAGCGCAACCACGAGCGCTACCAGTTCATGAAGTGGGGCATGCAGGCCTTCGACAGCTTCCGCGTGGTGCCGCCGGGCATCGGCATCGTGCACCAGGTCAACCTCGAACACCTTTTCCGCGGCGTGCGCACGCGCGATGGCCTGTGCTTCCCCGACACCCTGGTGGGCACCGACTCGCACACCACCATGATCAACGGCATCGGCGTGGTGGGCTGGGGCGTGGGCGGCATCGAGGCCGAAGCGGCGATGCTCGGCCAGCCGGTGTACTTCCTCACCCCCGACGTGATCGGCGTGGAGCTGCGCGGCAGCCTGCCCGGCGGCACCACCGCCACCGACCTGGTCCTCGCCGTCACCGAGATGCTGCGGCGCGAGAAGGTGGTAGGCAAGTTCGTCGAGTTCTTCGGCGAGGGCACCGCCAGCCTGTCGGTCACCGATCGCGCCACCCTCGCCAACATGGCGCCGGAGTATGGCGCCACCATGGGCTTCTTCCCGGTGGACGCGAAGACCATCGACTACATGCGCGCCACCGGCCGCGAAGAGGCCGAATGCGCGCTGATGGAAGGCTACTTCCGCGCGCAAGGCCTGTTCGGCGTGCCGCGCGCGGGCGAGATCGACTACACGCGCAGCCTGATGCTGGACCTCGCCACGATCGAGCCCGCGCTCGCCGGCCCCAAGCGCCCGCAGGACCGCATCGCCCTGCCCGCCATGCGCCACGAGTTCGAGCGCCTGTTCTCCGCGCCAGTGTCCGAGAACGGCTTCGGCCGCGAGGCCGCCCGGCTCGACGACCGCTTCGCCACCGGACGAGAGGATGTGGACCTCGGCCACGGCGACGTGCTGATCGCCGCCATCACCTCGTGCACCAACACCAGCAACCCGGCGGTGATGATCGCCGCCGGCCTGCTCGCGCAGAAGGCGGCCGCGCGCGGGCTGCGCGTGAAGCCACACATCAAGACCTCGCTCGCGCCGGGCTCGCGGGTGGTCACCGACTACCTCGGCAAGGCCGGCCTGCTCGAGCCGCTCGCCACGCTCGGCTTCGCGCTCGCCGGCTACGGTTGCACCACCTGCATCGGCAACGCCGGCGATCTCGCCCCCGACTTCAACGCGGCGATCGTCGAGCACGACCTCGTGGTGGCCGCCGTGCTGTCGGGCAACCGCAATTTCGAAGCCCGCATCCACCCCAACATCCGCGCCAACTACCTCGCCTCGCCGCCGCTGGTGGTGGCCTTCGCGCTCTCCGGGCGGGTCAACATCGACCTCGACACCGAGCCGCTCGGCACCGGCAGCGACGGTCGGCCGGTGTATCTGCGCGAGCTCTGGCCGAGCTCGGACGAGATCGCCGCCGCACTACCCTTCGCCACCGATCCGGCCAGCTACCGCCGGCTCTACGCCGACTTCACGCGCGACCACGACCTGTGGAACGCGATCCCCGCGCCCACCGGCCAGACCTACGACTGGCCGCCCTCCACCTACATCGCCTGCCCGCCCTTCTTCGCGGGCTTCGGCATGACGCCCCCGCCGGCGAGCGACATTCACGACGCACGCGCACTGCTGCTGCTCGGCGACTCGGTGACCACCGACCACATCTCGCCCGCAGGTTCCTTCCGCGAGACCAGCCCGGCCGGGCGCTGGCTGCGTGGGCAGGGTGTGGAGAAGACGGACTTCAACTCCTACGGCTCGCGTCGCGGCAACCACGACGTGATGGTGCGCGGCACCTTCGCCAACGTGCGCGTGAAGAACCTGATGCTGCCGCCCAACCCCGACGGCAGCCGCGTCGAAGGCGGCTACACCCTGCTCGACGGCGAGCAGACCACGGTGTTCGAGGCGGCGAGCGCATGGATCGCGCGCGGCGTGCCGACCATCGTGTTCGCGGGCGAGGAATACGGCACCGGCTCGTCGCGCGACTGGGCTGCCAAGGGCACCGCGCTGCTCGGGGTGAAGGCGGTGGTGGCGAGGAGCTTCGAGCGCATCCACCGCTCCAACCTGGTCGGCATGGGCGTGCTGCCGCTGCAGTTCATCGGCGAGGACAGCTGGCAGGCGCTGGGGCTGGATGGGAGCGAGAAGTTCACGCTGGAAGGCATTGCCGCCGGTCTGGCGCCGCAGCGGACGCTCACGCTGCAGATCGAGCGCGCCGACGGCTCGAGGCAGTCCGTGCCCCTGCTGTGCCGTGTCGACACCCCGATCGAGGTCGAGTACTACCGCCACGGCGGCATCCTGCCCTACGTGCTGCGCGCGATCCTCGGCGGAAGCTGAGCCGCGCGGCCGGATCGCAAGCTGCGTCGTCGCAGCCCCCCGCAGCACGCTCCGGCCCCGCGTCCGCATCTCCCCTCGGCCCGCTATACTCGCCCCCCATGATCCCCTCCACCCCTTGCCCCTGCGGCTCCGGTCGCGCATTCGGGGCGTGCTGCGGGCCGGTGCTCGCGGGCGAACGCCCGGCGCCCACCGCCGAGGCGCTGATGCGCTCGCGCTACACGGCCTTCACCTTGCGCGACACCGCCTACCTGCTCGCGAGCTGGCATCCCTCCACCCGCCCGCAGGACTTGGCGCTCGACGAGCAGCCGCCGCCGAAATGGCTCGGCCTCGACGTGCGTGCCCACCGCCCGCTCGCCGACACCCGCGCGGAGGTCGAATTCCTCGCCCGTTGCCGCATCGGCGGCCGCGCCCGGCGCCTGCATGAGACCAGCCGCTTCGTGAAGGAGGACGGGCGCTGGTATTACGTCGACGGCGACCTCCACGACTGAGGCTCGCCCTCGTGCCAGCCGGCCTCGGCCCGGGATCACCGCCGGCGCCTGAGCGAACCGCCCGATCGCGACTTGCCTCGCTCCCACAAAGACCAAAACGCCCCGCAATCCGCGCGGCCACCCGGCCTGCTGTCGGCGCTGCGCGACATCGCAGGTCCGGCGCGCGCATAATTGCCCCATCGTCATCGCGCGCACCCAACGGAAGATCATGAACCTCGAAAAAGTCATCTTCGGTTTCTTCATCGTGCTGGCGGCCACGCTCAACTTCGGCTTCTTCGTCGGCGACATCGACAATCCGGTCCACCACGACGTCTACGAGCTCTTCGCCGCGCTGGTGGTCAGCCTGATCGCCACCGTGCTCAAGTTCGGCGACCGCACCCAGATCGGCGCGGTGCATCTGTCCACCAGCCTGGTGGCCGACCTGCAGCTCGTCGCCGCCGCGATGGTGTGGGGCTACTCGGCGCACGTCGCGGGCGCGGGGATGACGCCGGAGATGACCGCGCGCGTGGTCTCGCTCTCGGGCGGCGCGCTCTTCGCCAACGTGGTGTCGGTGATCATCCTGATCGCCGAGACCATCATGCAGCGCCGCTGAACGCCACCTCGCCGAGACCCGCGCCGTGCAGCAGGCCCTCGCCCGCCACCACAGCATCTTCCTGCTGATCCTGCGTCGCCTGCGCGCACCGCTGATCCTGCTGATCGTGCTGTTCGCGATCGCGGTGCTCGGCCTCACCCTGGTGCCCGGCCCGGTCGTCGACGGCGAGACGAGCTATCTCAGCTTCTTCCACGCCTTCTACTTCATCAGCTACACCGCGACCACGATCGGTTTCGGCGAGATTCCCTACACCTTCTCCGACCAGCAGCGGCTGTGGGTGATCGTCAGCATCTACCTGTCGGTGATCGGCTGGGCCTATACGCTGGGCTCGGTGTTCAGCCTGCTCGCCGACCGCAGCCTGCGCCAGGCGATCGCGATGCAGGGTTTCGTGCGCGCGGTGCGGCGGCTGCGCGAGCCCTTCTACCTGGTGTGCGGCTACGGCGAGACCGGCCGCCTGATCTGCGACGCGCTCGACCGCATGGGCCTGCGCGTCGTGGTGATCGAGGTCGACGAGACCAAGCTCGGCGAGCTCGATCTGCACAGCTATTCGGCCGACGTGCCCGCGCTGTGCGCGGACGCCGCAAACCCCGAGACGCTCCAGTTCGGCGGCCTCACCCACGCGAGCTGCATCGGCGTCATCGCGCTCACCAACGACGACGCCACCAACCTGGCGATCGCGATCGCCGCGCGCCTGCTGGCGCCGAAGGTGCCCGCACTGTGCCGCGCCGAGCACACCGCGACCTCGGCCAACATGACCTCCTTCGGCACCCGCCACATCCTCAACCCCTTCGAGCGCTTCAGCGAAACGCTCGCACTCTCGCTGCACGCGCCCAAGGCCTCGCAGCTCTTCGACTGGCTCACCGGCCTGCCCGGCAGCCACGTCGAGCAGCGCCGCGATCCGCCGCGCGGCAACTGGATCGTCTGCGGCCACGGGCGCTTCGGTCGCCTGCTGGTCGATGCGATGGACTCCGAGGCAGTGCCGGTGACCATCATCGACATCGACCCCAAGCCCGACGGCATTCACCGCTGGGTGCAGGGCGACGGCACCGGTGCCGCATCCCTGCTCGAGGCCGGCGTGCGCGAGGCGACCGGGATCGTGTGCGGCACCAGCTCGGACGTGGACAACCTTTCGATCGCGGTGACGGCGCGCGAGCTCAACCAGGAGCTCTTCGTGATCCTGCGCCAGAACCACGAATCCAACCGCGCGCTCTTCGAGGCCTTCGAATCCGACATCACCGTGGTCCCGAGCCGGGTGATCGCGCACGAATGCATCGCGATCCTGAGCACACCGCTGCTCGCGCCCTTCCTGGCCGAAATCCGCCGCCGTGACGAGGAGTGGTGCGGCGCACTGCTGCATCGCCTGACCCGCCACCTCGGCTGGAGGGTTCCGCGGATCCGCAGCCAGCGCGTCAACCTGTCGAGCGCGCCGGCGCTGTATCGCCGCCTGATGCGCGGCGAGACGATCACGCTCGAACGCCTGCTGCGCTCGCCCGCCGACCGCTCGATGGCGCTCGACTGCGCGGTGCTCTACCTCGAGCGCGACGACGACGACCACCGGATGACGCCCGCCGCCGACGAGAAGCTCCGCCCCGGCGACGAATTGCTCTTCGCCGGCACCCGCCGCGCGCTCGAGGATGTCGCCCTGATCTTCGCCAACGAGCACACCCTCGAATACATCCTCACCGGCCGCGACCTGCCCGGCGGACGGGTCTGGGAAATGCTCGCGCAGCGCAAGCACGGGAAACGCTCGCCGCAGCTGCCCTGAGCCGCTCCCCACGTTGCCGGGGCACGGCCCCGCCGCTCGAGCGCCGATCGCGACGTGCGCCGCGTCTGCGAGACCTGCTAGCCCGCGCCTTCCTCCACGAGTTCCACCGCCTCGCCGGCGAACGACACCCGCTGTCCCGGCCGCAGCTTGGCGCGCTTGCGCGACTCGGGCTTGCCGTCGACCTTCACCAGGCCGTTTTCCACCGCGGCATGCGCCGCACCGCCCGACTCGACCAGACCGGCGGCCTTGAGCAACTGGTCGAGCTGAATGTATTCACCGCGCACTTCGAACCGTATCGCCATCGCGATCCCTCCTGCCCGCCACGGCTGCGCGCGCGGGCCTCGTGTCAAAATGGCGGCATTGTCTCCCGCACGCCCGCCCATGACCAGCACGCCCACCGCCCGCGATCCGGCAAGCGACGCCGCCCCGGCCAGCGCCTCGGCGCCCGCCCACCGTTCTCCGTCCGACGCCGCAGCGCTCACCGCCCATCCGCCGTCGAGCGCCCGCTCGCGCGCGGACGACCTCCTCGAGCGCACCGACCACGTGATCGCCGCGGCGCTCGCCAGCGGCGCACTGCAGCCGATCCGTACCGAGCTCGACTGGCTGGAGCAGGACGGCCTTCGCTTCTCGGTGCGTTGGGTATCGTCCCTCGCGCTCAAGGATCGGGCGCGGGTCGACACGGTCACCGCCCGACGGCCCGACTTCAACCCCTTCCTGCCGCCCGAGCCTGCGCTCACGGTGGCGGCCCTCGGCGCGGATCACCTCGTGGTGCTGAACAAGTTCCCGGTGATCGATCGTCACCTGCTCATCGTGACCCGCCGTTTCGAAGACCAGAGCACGCCGCTCGGCGGCGCGGACTTCGCCGCGCTCGCCGCGGTAGTGGGCGCGCACGGCGGGCTGGGCTTCTACAACGGCGGCCGCATCGCGGGGGCGAGCCAGGCGCACAAGCACCTGCAGTGGGTGCCCGCGCAGGCCTCGGCGCTGGAAGACTTCCTGCCTCCGCTGCATCCCGGGGCGGCAGCGGAGAACCTCGCCCTGCCCTGGGCGCACGCGGCGGTGGGGATGGACGAATCCGCCTGGTCGCACCCGGACGACGCCGGATCGGTCCTTCTGGCCGCCTACCGCCTGGCCTGCGAGCGGCTGGAGCTTCCCTGCGACGCCGATCCGATGCCGCCCTACAACCTGCTGGTCAGCCGTGGCGCGCTGCTGCTGGTGCCCCGCACACGCGAGAAATGGGACGACGTGTCGCTGAATTCGCTCGCCTGGGCCGGCTCGCTGTTCGTGCGCGACCGCGCCCAGATCGACGGCTTGCGCCGACATGGCCCGCTCGAGGTGCTCGCCGCGGTGGGCCGGCCGCGCGGCGGATAGGCTGGCGAGACGTATCCGGCGATCAGGCCGCGCGCGGCAGCGGACTCTGCGGCAGCGGCGGCAGGCCGATGGTGGCGCGGAGCTCGTCGCACTTCGGGTTGGGCGTACCGTCCTCGAAATAGACGGGAAATTCACGACAGGGGGTGGGCCGGTTCTCGTAGATCGAACGCGCGACCTGCCGGCCCACCTCGCCGGAGAGCGCGCTGCAGCGTCGCGGCACCTGGTTGCTGCCCTTCATGCAGCGCAAGGTGTGGTTGAGTTTCTCGGTCATCTCCGCCGGCACGAAACCGCCCGGCGCGTCGTCCGCCTCGGCCCAGTAGAAGGAGATCCGAAAGTGCGTGCAGCAGATGCCGCAGTCGAGGCAGGGGTTGAACTCGTCCATGAACGGAGCGCCGAAAGGACCGGCCGAGGGCCGTGGGGCGCGCATTCTAGCGCCGCCGGGAGGCGCCGGAAAGTGGTGCAAAGCGCTTTGTTTTCAGTAACCTGAAATCATTTTGAGAAATATTTTCCGGAGCGGGAAACCCGCTCGCATCGGATCGCGCCCGCAGCGCGTCCCCAGGCGCGGCGGTTCCTTGTGGGAGCGACGCAAGTCGCGACTACGGCTTATCCACGCTCGCCAACGCTCGTCCGCTGTTCCGGCGCCCGCTCGCGACTCGCGCCGCTCCGGCGGCGCATCCCCGGGCGCGACGGTCCTGTGCGCGCCGGCACGCCCGGGATGCTCAGTTTTCGGCTTCGCCGGATTCGGGCTCGGGCTCGGGCTCGGGCTCGGCGCCGTTGGCGCCGCAGCATTTCTTGTATTTCTTGCCGCTGCCGCACGGGCACGGATCGTTGCGGCCGGGGCCGGCGCTGGCGGGCTTGCGCGGAGCCTCGGTGGACAGCGGCTCGGCGGCCGGCAGACCCAGATCGCGCCAGTGGGCGAAGATGTCGTTGACCGCCTCGCCCACGTCGGCGAGCCAGCCCAGGCGGGTCTCGTCGTCGGCCTTCGCGGCGTCCTCCTCGCCCCAGGGCGCGAGCACCTCGTCGAGGGTCTCGCGCACGGCCTCGACCGCCTCGGCGTCCAGCCCCTCCTCCCAGCCCTCGGGCCACAGGTCCAGGCCCTGAGCGAAACCGTCGATCCAGGCTTCGCCGAGCTTGAGCCCATCGCCCTCGGCGACCGCGAAGCAGAACGGCTCCCAGCACGCCTCGTCCTCGTCGTCCAGGCCGAGCGTGGCGAGCAGCTCGTTGTGATACGCCTTCACCAGCCGGATCGCGCGCTGCAGGCCGCTGCCCGAGCCGAAGCCGACCTCGTCGCCGTGCGCCGACCACACGCCGGGCATCCAGCGCTCGGCCGGGATTGGCCGCGGCGAGATCATCACGCCAGCGAGGTAGCCGTCGAGCATCTCGAGGTCCATGCAGTCCTCGGGCACGATGTCCGAGGTGAGGATCTCTTCCAGCGCCTCGAAATCCTCGTCGCTCATCGTGCGCAGCGCGGACGCGTCCGCGCCCCTTTGTTCCATACCGTTCATGGCAATCTCCTTTGACCGGCGCCAAGGGTGGCCCAAGGCGGCGCGGCGGGCAAGCACGATCTTGCGGAATCAGCCCGCGGCCGCGAGATCCAGCCCGATGCGGTACAACGGCTGCCCCGAGTCGCGGTACTTGCGCTCGAAGGGGGTCAGCGGCGTGACGGCCTCGAAGCCTTCCCAGGCGACCTCGCGCCCGAGCACGAGGCCGAGCGCGAAGGCGAACTCCTCGATGTAGACCTTCCAGTTGCTGCGGCATTCCAGCACGCCACCGAGGCGGGGAATCCACGGGAACACCGGGTGCGCGTGCCAGCGCCGGCCGAGGTGGCCGATCTTGGGCCAGGGGTTGGGATAGAGGAGGTAGTGGCGCGCGAGGCGCAGCCCGGCCTCGTCGAGCAGGCGCCAGAAGTCCACCAGGTCGGCGCGCACGAAGACCATGTTCTTCGGCAACAGCGCCTCGGGATAGGGCTTGCGACGCGCGAGGCGGTCGGCGGACTGGTCGACGCCGATCACCCAGTGGTCGGGAAACTGGCGCGCGATCTGGATGGTGCTGTGGCCGACGCCGCAGCCGGCATCGAGGATCAGCGGCGCACTGCGGCCCCAGCCGGCGAGCGCCTCGGCGAGCGCGGCACGGTTGTAGTCGGTGCAGGGCTTGCGGAAGGGATGCTCGAGGTGCTTGCGCACGCGCTCGGCGAGCGCCTCGTGGACGCCCTGCTGGGCGCTCTGCGGGATGCGGGAGTTGGCGTAGCTCATCGGGCCGCTCTCATCGGTCGGGACTCGTCGGCCGGGGCCCGTCGGCCCGGGCAGATGGCGGGTGGTCGCACGCGGGAATGCCGTGGCGGCGGAGTTCCTCGTTCATGCGCGAGGGGTGGACGACGCGGCGCACCGCCTCGTGCAGCCGGCCCGCCGCGGGGTAGTTGCGCCGCAGCATGCCCAGCCACAGCTTGAGCCGGCCACAGGCATGCACCGGGGCGGCGCGCCCCTGCACGCCCTCCCAGTAGCGCAGGAGGTGCGGGTGCAGTTCGACCCAGTCGCGCTCGTCCGGCTCGGTGCCGCGTTCGCCGCGGATGCGGCGCGCGAGCCAGGGGTCGGAGACCGCGCCGCGGCCGATCATCACATCCTCGGCTGCGGAGACCTCGCGGCAGCGTGCCCAGTCGCGCACGCTCCACACCTCGCCGTTGGCGGTCACCGGCACGCGCACCGCGTCGCCGATGCGCGCCACCCACTCCCAGTGCGCGGGCGCGCGGTAGCCCTGCTCGCGGGTGCGCGCATGGACGACGATGGCCTGCGCGCCACCGTCCGCGAGCGCCTGCGCACAGTCGAGCGCGCGCGAGGGGTCGGCGATGCCCAGGCGCATCTTGGCGCTCACCGGGATCGCTGCGGGCACGGCGGCACGCACTGCGGCGGCGATGTCGTGCAGCAGGCGCGGGCGGTCGAGCAGCATCGCACCGCCACCATGGCGATTGACCACCTTGGCCGGGCAGCCGAAGTTGAGGTCGATGCCGTGCGGGCTCAGCGCGGCCAGGCGCGCCGCGTTCTCCGCGAGCAGGACGGGATCGCTGCCGAGCAGTTGCACCGCCACCGGCGTGCCCGCGGCGGTGCGGCTGCCGGCGAGGATCTCCGGGCAGATGCGCTCGAACATGCGCCGCGGCAGCAGGGTGCCGGAGACGCGGACGAATTCCGACACCGCGAGGTCGTAGCCGCCGATCGCGGTCAGCACGTCGCGAAGCACGAAATCGGCCACGCCCTCCATGGGCGCGAGCAGCAGGCGCACGCAGGAACCTCGTCGGTGATTGATCAGGCGCGCGATTGTACCGGTCGCCGCCCGAAAAACCGTCCCGGCGCACGACAGCAGACGTGTTTTTCCTTGTCAGGACGGGGCGGCTGGCGGATAATCTCGCGCTTTACGACACAGGGCGGTCACAACCTCCGCCCGCAAGATTCAGGAAATCACCATGAAAGCGGACATCCATCCCAAGTACGCCGACGTCAACGTCACCTGCTCGTGCGGCAACACCTTCGTGACCCGTTCGACCCTGGGCAAGCCCCAGTACCACGTCGAGGTGTGCTCGGCCTGCCATCCGTTCTACACCGGCAAGCAAAAGATCGTCGACACCGCCGGCCGCGTCGAGCGCTTCCGCCAGAAGTACGGCAACGTCCAGCGCGCGAGCTGAGCCGTCGCAAAGCCGGGATCCGCACCGCCCCGGGCGGTCGTGGCAGGATTCCGCAGGCACCGAGGAAGGCAGCGCAAGCTGCCTTTTTTATTGCCCCGCCGCCGGCAGGCACCCGCGCCCTCTCCGTCCTGCCCACTCCGCCGCGCTTGGTCCGCGCAGCCACTCCGAAGCACAATGCCCGCATGATCCGCGATCCCGCCACGCCCACCCTGTTCCAGCGCCGCGTCTACGGCACGGTCGGCCTGACCCTGCTGGTCGGCCTGTACCTGCTCGTCGGCCTGACCGCGCACGACCCCTGGCGCGGCGACGACGCGCGCCATTTCGGGCCCGTGCTGGCGATGCTGCGCGGCGAGTCCTGGCTGTTTCCCCTGCTCGCCGGCGAACCCCTGGTGGAGCATCCCCCGCTGTATTACTGGGTCGCCTCGGCCTTCTCCGCGCTCACCGCGGCCTTTCTTCCGGCGCACGCCGGGGCCCGCCTGGCGAGCGCCGTCTTCGTGGCGCTGGCGATCTGGTGGCTGGCGCGCGCGGCCGAATCCCTGCATGGTCGCGCCGCCCGCACGCCCGCCGCGCTGCTCGCGCTCGGCACGCTAGGCCTGGTCCTGCATGCGCACGAGACGCAGCCCCTGCTCGCCCTCTTCGCCATGCTCGCACTGACCCTGTCCGGCCTCGCGGAGTTGCCGACACGCCCGCTCGCCGGGGGCCTGAAGGCGGGCATGGGTAGCGGCCTGGCCTTCCTCTCCGCAGGCTTCGGCGGCCTGTGGATGAGCGCTCCCCTGTTGCCGCTGGCGATGCTGCTGAGCGCCGACTGCCGCAGCCCGCGCGCGAGCGGCGCCGTGCTGCTGGGACTGTGCCTCGCGCTGACCACCGCCGCGCTGTGGCCGCTCGTGCTCCACCTGCAACACCCCGAACTCCTGAGCCTGTGGCTGCGCAACGAGTGGCAGTGGATCGTCGGCCCGATGCTGCGCCCGGCCGAGCTGCCGCGACTGCTCGAGCTCGGCGCCTGGTTCATGTGGCCGCTGTGGCCGCTGGCCTTGTGGGCGCTCTGGCGCGCGCGCCGCCAGCCCGGCGTGCTCGCGATCCTGCTGCCGCTGGCGAGCGCCGGACTGGTGCTGGCCTGGCTGGTGGCGATCGACGATCTCTCGCAGGCCCGGCTGATCCCGCTGGTGCCCGCGCTCGCCCTGCTCGCCGCCGGCGGCGTGGCCAGCCTGCGCCGCGGCGCCGCGAGCGCGCTCGACTGGTTCTCGCTGATGAGCCTGGCCGTCTTCGGCATCCTCGTCTGGCTGGCATGGAGCGCCCAGGTCGCCGGCTGGCCGAGCGGTCTCGCACGCCACGTCGCGCGCAACGCCCCCGGCTTCGTGCCGCCGGACGCCAACCTGCGCCTGCTTGCCGGCGGCGCCATCAGCGTGGTGTGGATCCTCCTCGTCGCCCGCCTGCCCCGGTCGCCCGCACGTGCGCCGGCGAACTGGGCGATCGGCCTGGTGATGCTGTGGAGCCTGGCGGTGGTGTTGCTGATGCCCTGGTTCGACCAGGGACGCAGCTACCGCACGGTGGTGGAATCGCTCGATATCGCGGTGCGCGGCGAGCGCGGCGCACAGGCGAGGGAATGCATCGCCACCACCGGGCTGCCCGACGCGATGAAGCTGTCGATGGACTATTTCGCCGGCCTGCGCGCACGCCCGATCGACGCCGACGCCACACCGTGTGCTCTGCTGCTGGTCCATGTCGAGCGCCGCGGCCGCTCCGCCGCGCTCGCACCCGAATGGGAAACCGTGTGGGAATACCGCCGTGGTGCCGGCAAGCGCGCCGAAACCTTCCGGCTGCTGCGCCGCGCCGGACGCTGAATCGACGCATCCGTGCCGTTGCGGCGAGGTCCTTGCATTCTCGCCTGCCCGAATCGCGACTTGCGTCGCTCCTACCCGACGTCGAAGCCGCTTCACGCGCCGGTCCCCCCGTCACCTTCCGGAACCCGTAACGCCTTGGCGCCGCGTCACCCCGGGGGCACCCTGTCGGTTTTCGTGGGAGCGACGCAAGTCGCGATCGGACGGTTCGGCTGCGACGGACGTCGAGGGCCAGCGCCTGCGCACGGCCCTCAGCCGTAGATCCTGCACATCCCCGGCAGCGATACCGGGTTGGTGAAATAGCCCAGCACGCTGAAGAACACCGACAGCAGCGCGAGCACGATCAACCAGCGCCGGTGACGGCTCGCCCAGGCGACGAGGCCGCGGACCCGCCCGGCGGGACCGATCCTCATGTCGCGCTCCTCGCGCTCAGTCCAGGCGCAGGAAGTGGTCGCGATAGTGGCGCAGCTCGGCGATCGACTCGTGGATGTCGGCGAGCGCGGTGTGGCTGCCCGCCTTCTTGACACCCGCGTAGATCTCCGGACGCCAGCGCCGCGCGAGCTCCTTGAGCGTGGACACGTCGAGGTTGCGGTAGTGGAACCACGCCTCGAGTTCCGGCATCCAGCGCGCGAGGAACCTGCGGTCCTGGCACACCGAATTGCCGCACATCGGCGAGGTGCGCGCAGGCACGTGCGCGCGCAGGAAGGCCAGCACCTGCGCCTCGGCATCGGCCTCCGACATCGTGGAGGCGCGTACCCGAGCGGTGAGCCCGGACTTGCCATGGGTATTGCGGTTCCACTCGTCCATGCCGTCGAGCACGCTGTCGGGCTGATGCACGGCGATCACCGGCGCCTCGGCGATCACTTCGAGCGCCTCGTCGGTGAGCACGATCGCGATCTCGATGATGCGGTCACGATCGGGTTCGAGGCCGGTCATCTCCATGTCCAGCCATATCAGCGTCTTCGGGTCCTGTGCCATAATCCGTCCGCCCTTTTCCGGGGCCTTCCTGCGAAACAATGAGGGCGCGATTGTGTCATAGATCGCGTACGTTGCCGGCCTCGGCCAGCAGCGATCGCGCCAGCCTGTCACGGACAGCAGCGCATGGCCGGTCGGGTCGCACACCTGCCCGCAGCCCTACCTCCATCCACCGCCCGCGCTTCGCAATGACCGATCCCGCCCCATTCATGCTGTCGCCCTTCGGCCTGCCGCCTCTTTCCGCCCTGTTCCTGGCCTTCCTGGTCGCCGGTACCGTGCTCGGCCTCGGTCTGCTGCATCGCCACGCCCACCACGTGCGCCGCCATCGCGACGCGGTGCCGCAGCCCTTCGCCGGCTCGATTCCCCTGCATTCGCACCAGCGTGCCGCCGACTACACCGTCGCGCGCGCGCGCCTGTCCGCCTTCCACGCCGCGGCCAACGCCGGCTTCGTGCTCGCGCTCACGCTCGGCGGCGGGCTGCAGGCGATGCACGACGCCTGGGCGGACGTGCTGCCCGCCGGCGGGCTCGCCCACGGCGTCGCGCTGCTCGCCAGCCTGGGCGTGCTCGGCTGGCTGTTCGAACTACCCTTCGCGCTGCTGCGCACCTTCGGCATCGAGAGGACCTTCGGCTTCAACCGCATGACGCCGCGCCTCTACCTCGCCGACACCGTGCGCGAGGCCGCGCTCGCCGCGCTGATCGGGCTGCCGCTGCTCGCCGCGGTGCTGTGGCTGACGCTGGCGACGGGCGCGCTGTGGTGGGCCTGGGTGTGGGCGTTCTGGCTCGGCTTCAACCTGCTCGCGATGGTGATCTGGCCGACCTTCATCGCGCCGCTGTTCAACAAGTTCACCCCGCTCGCCGACGCCACGCTGAAGGCGCGCGTCGAGGCCCTGCTCGCGCGCTGCGGCTTTCGCGCCAAGGGCCTGTTCGTGATGGACGGCTCGCGCCGCTCGGCACACGGCAACGCCTACTTCACCGGGCTGGGCGCGGCCAAGCGCATCGTGTTCTTCGACACCCTGCTCGACAAGCTCGATGCCGACGAGGTCGAGGCGGTGCTCGCGCACGAGCTCGGCCACTTCCACCACCGCCACCTGCTGCGCCGGCTGGCGGTGCTCGCCCCGGCCAGCCTGGGCGTGCTCGCCTTGCTCGGCTGGCTCGCCCAGCAGCCCTGGTTCTTCTCCGGGCTGGGCATGCAAAGCGCCGACCTGGCGAGCGCGCTCGCCCTGTTCACGCTGGTACTGCCGGTGTTCAGCTTCCCGCTCGCGCCGCTCGCGAGCCACTGGTCGCGCAAGCACGAGTTCGAGGCCGACGCCTACGCCGCCCGCCAGGCCGACGCCGGCAAGCTGGTGAGCGCGCTGGTCAAGCTCTACCGCGACAACGCCTCCACGCTGACGCCCGACCCGCTGTACTCGCGCTTCCACGACTCGCATCCGCCCGCCGCGCTGCGCATCGCGCGCCTGCAGGCGCTGCAACGGTGAGCGGCATGCGCAAGCGCACCCACGCCGGCGCGATCGCCGAAGCCCGCATCGACGGCGTGGTCGTGGCCGCCTTCGGCCGCCACTACGAGGTCGACACCGCGCGCGGGCGCCTGCAGTGCTATCCGCGCGGCAAGAAGAGCAGCTACGCCTGCGGCGACGAGGTCGAGCTCGTGCCCGGCGGCGACGGCCAGGGCGTGATCGAGACCCTGCATCCGCGCCGCAACCTGCTGTGGCGCTCGGACGCCTTCCGCGAGAAGCTGATCGCCTCCAACCTCAGCCATCTGGTGATCGTGGTCGCCACCGAGCCCGGTTTCTCCGATCTGCTGGTGTCGCGCTGCATCGCCGCGGCCGAGAGCCAGGGCATCGTGCCGCTGATCGTGCTCAACAAGGCCGACCTCGCCGCGCGCCTCGAGGCCGCCCGCCATCAGCTCGAGCCCTTCCGCAAGCTCGGCTACGAGGTCGTCGAGGTGTCCGCGCTGCAGGGCGCGGATGCACTGCGCGCTCGCCTGGCCGGCCTGCAGGCGATCTTCGTGGGCCAGTCGGGCATGGGCAAATCGACCCTGACCAACGCCATCGTGCCGGAGGCCCAGGCCGCCACCCGCGAGATCTCGGACGCGCTCGACTCGGGCAAGCACACCACGACCTTCGCACGGCTGTACCACCTGCCGGTGACCGCCGACGAAGCCCGCGGCGGCTGGCTGATCGACAGCCCCGGCCTGCAGGTGTTCGGGCTCGCCCACCTGGCGGCGGAGGACCTCGCCGAGACCTTCGTCGAGCTGCGCCCGCACCTGGGGCGCTGCCGCTTCCGTGACTGCCGCCACGACAGCGAGCCGGGTTGCGCGCTGCTCGGAGCACTCGAAGCCGGCGCCATCCACCCGCGGCGCTGGGAGCATTTCCGCGCCATCCGCAGCGAGATCGCCGAGGCGCGACGGCTCAATCCGGGCTGGTAGGCGACGCCCGCCCGACGCGCCTGCACGCGCAACTCAGGCGCCGGCGAGCAGAAATTCCCGCACCGTGGCGATCTGCGCCGCATCCATCAGCATCGGCGCGTGCCCCACGCCGGGGAACTCCACCGTCTGCGCCCTCGGCCCGCGCGCGCCCATCGCCGCGAAGGTGGCCGGCTCCAGCAGGTCGGACTCTGCGCCGCGCAGCGCCAGGGTCGGGCAACGTATCGCTTCATATACCGGCCACAGGTCGATATCGACCGGCACCGGATTGAGCCGGAAGACTTCGCCCAGTCCGGGGTCGTACACCATCGCGTAGCCCCCTTCGGCGTCATCCATGCGACGCACCGAATATTCCGTGAGGTGGCGCCACTGCGCGTCGGTGAGCGCGCCGAAGGGCGCGCCGACCTCGCGGATGTAGGCCTCGGCCGCCGCGGGGTCGGCAAAGCGCGGCGCGCGTCCGACGTACTGGCCGATGCGACGCAGGGATGCTGCGGTGATCACCGGACCGACGTCGTTCAAGACCAGCCGGGTGATCGGCGTGCCGGCCAGGCTCGCGAGCAGCATGCCGATGATGCCGCCCATCGAGGTGCCGACCCAGTGCACCTCCTCGACGTCGAGGCGGGCGATCAGGGTGACCATGTCGGCGACGTAGACCGGGAAGCCGTAGTCCGCCTTGTCCGTCAGCCAGTCGCTGCGCCCGCGCCCGACCACGTCCGGGCAGACGACGCGGTACTCGCCGGCGAGCGCGCGCGCGAGATCGTCGAAGTCGCGGCCGTTGCGGGTGAGACCGTGGACACAGACCAGCACGCGCCGATTCGTCGGCTCGCCCCATTCGGTGTAGGCCACGCGGTGCAGGCCGTGCGGCCCGCTGCACAGCACATGCCGGGCGCGCGGCTGGAGCAGCGGTTGCGCGGCGCGCACACGCTCCGGCTCCACCGCGGCATGCTCGGCCGGGGTCGTCGGTGCGGACGGGCTGAAGAACTTCTTGAGCGAATCGAGCAGGGACATGAGGGGCGGGCACTCGGAACGGGTTTCGGGTCGCTGCAAGTCTAGCCCGAAGCGGCGGATCCGGGACACAAGCCCGCCGCCCTCAGCGACCGTGCCAGTAGCGCGGCTGCATCTCGCGCTCGGCGTTCACCTGGACGCCCTCCTCCGGCGCCGCCGCGAAGTCGATCCGGATCGCACCCTGCGCATCGGTGCGCCAATTGCGTGCCCCTGCCTCCGCCCAGCGCGCCCACACCTCGGGGTGGGGATGGCCGAAGCTGTTGCGGCTGCCGGCGGAGTGGACCGCGTGTTCCGGGAGGGTCGCGTCGACGAAGGCGGCCGAGGACGACGAGCGGCTGCCATGGTGGGCGCTGACCACGACCGCGGCGGAAAGGCTTGCCGGTGGCTGGCGGGCGATCAGCTTGGCCTCGGCGGCGGTGCCGATGTCGCCGGTCAGCAGCAGCGCGCCGGCGGCGCCAACGACGCGCAGCACGCAGGAGGCGTCGTTGTCGTGCGGACTTGCGCCCGCGCCTGCCGGCTCCTCGCTCGGCGCGCGCACGGGCGCCGGATGCAGAATCTCGAAGCGCACGCCATCGCGCTCCCATGCGGGCACGCGTGCGCAGTCCGCAGGCTCGCGCCCGTGCGCCAGGCGGGCCGCCCAGGCTGCGCGTTCGCGCGCATGGACGGCCTGTCCGGCCAGCACCGTGCCCACCGGCAGGCCGGCGAGCAGCGAGGCCGCGCCACCCACATGATCGGAATCCGGATGCGACAGCACCACCCGATCCAGCCAGCGCACGCCGGCCGCGCGCAGCCAGGGCAGGACCACCCGCTCGCCGGCATCGGACTCGCTGCCGAAGGGTGGCCCGCTGTCGTAGAGGAGGTCATGCGCACGCGTCTGCACATGCACCGCGAGACCCTGGCCGACGTCCAGCACCCAGGCGCGGAAACCGCCCTCCTGCGGGCGCGCCGGCTGCCAGGACAGCAGCGCCGCGAGCAATGCCGGTGCCGCCAACCGCCCCGGGCTTGCGCGCGGCAGCAGCAGGATCGCCACGGCGGCGAGCGCACCGCCGAAAAGCCACGGCGGCGGCGCCGCGCGCTCGATCATCGCCCTCTCGAGCGCTGCAAGCGGCGCAAGGAAATCCATCATCCACCCCGCGGCGAAGTCGGCAGGCACGAGCAGCAAGGGGATCGGCCAGGGAATCGCGAGCAGCACCAGCGGCGTGACGACGAAGCTCACCAGCGGAATCGCCACCAGGTTGGCAAGCGGCGACAGCAACGGAACCGCCTGGAACTGCGCAAGCAGCAGCGGCACCAGCGCGAAGCTGATCGCGAGCTGCACGCGCAGCGCGGCGCGCCAGCCGGCCGACGGTGCGACACGGCCGCCGAGCACGGCGAGGATCACCGCCACCGCACCAAAGGACAGCCAGAAGCCGGCCGACAGCACCGCCCAGGGATCGACCACCAGCACCACGAGCAATGCGATCGCGAGTACGCGCGAGGGCGGTATGCGCCGCCCGCCGATCAGCGCCAGCGCGCCCACCAGCAGCATCAGCCAGGCGCGCAGCACCGGAACGCCCATGCCGGCCAGCAAGGCATAGGCGGTGGCCCCGGCCAGCCCGCCGAGCGCGTGCACCTGCTGCACCGGAACACGCAGCACCAGCGCCGGCTGCCGGCGCCACGCCGCGCCGGCGAGACCGCCGCAGAACATCGCCACCAGCGCCACGTGCAGGCCCGAGATGGACACCAGGTGGGCGACGCCGGTGCGGCGGAAGATCTCCCACTGCCCGGCATCGATGCCTTGTTGATCGCCGACCGCGAGCGCCACCAACAGGCCGGCGTGCGCCCCGTCGGGCAGGGCGGCGAGCATGCGCTCGCGCACCGTCGCGCGCACGCGATGGACGTGCTGCATCCAGGTGGCGGGAAGCTCGTCTAGGAGCCGCCCCGTCCCCCGCACGCTGCCAGTGGCGCGGACCCCGCGCTCGAGCAACCAGGCCTCGTAGTCGAAGCCGGAGGGATTGGCGAAACCGTGGGGCCGCCACAGACGCACGGTCAGCGCCCAGCGCTCGCCCGGACGGGGCATCGCCAGCGGCAGGGGGCTCGCGGAATCGGCCTCGGCGTCGAGCTTGGCCTCGACAGCGGTGCGTTCGGGACGCCAGGCCAGCTGCACGAGTCCCGGCACGCCGGGCGTGTCGGGCTCGACCGCGAAGTCGAAGCGCCAGCCGGACCCGCTCGCGCGTGGCAGCCCGGCCACCCTGCCCCGCAGCTGCAACTCGACACCGTCGAGGGTGCCGGCGAGCTCGTCGCTCAGCCGGACCTCGGCCCGCCACGCCGCCCAGCCCGCGCCGGCGGCGAGCGCACCGAGTGCGGCCAGGGCGATGGGGATCCAGCGCCCAGCCCGAGCCGCCGACCCGCGGCCCCACGCCAACACCAACGCCAGCCGCAAGCCGAGCGCAGCGACGAGGCCGAGCGCCGCCGCGGCCACGACGCCATCGAGCGCAGCCGACCGCTGGACGAGGACGGTGCCGGCGAGGAAGGCGAGAGCGATGATGCGCATGGCATCGAGTATGCCTGAGGCATTCCCGGAAGGGCGGGCGCCGTGATCGCCGGCCGCCATCCCGCCCTCGACGGACGATCGCGACCCGGGCCGCCGCGTCGAGGATGGCCGCGCATGCCACGACGCGATGGGCCGGGCTCCTGCTAGACTCGCCCACGCGGACCTGAACCATGCGCAAGCTCTTCAAACGCTTCCTCCCCGACCACCGCAGCGTCAGCGAGAACCGCTGGCTGCGGCCGTTCGCGTCCACCTTGCTGCATCCGCGCCTGTGGCACCTGAACCGCCATTCGGCGGCCGGGGCGGTGGCGGTGGGAATGTTCTGCGGCCTCATTCCCGGCCCCTTCCAGATGCCGAGCGCGGCGCTGTTTTGCGTGCTCTTCAGGGTCAACCTGCCGCTGGCGCTGATCACCACGCTCTACAGCAACCCGCTCACCATCGTCCCCCTCTACGTCGCGGCATTCGCGATCGGGAGCCTGATGTCGGGAAATGGTGCAGTCGCGTTCATCCCGCCGCCGGACTTCGCCGGCTTCGATCCACTGCAGTGGGCGGCCGACCTCGCAGCCTGGGCGGGCGAGCTGGGCCGCCCGCTGGTGGTCGGCCTGATCGTGCTCGCGGCAAGCCTGTCGATGGTGTCGTATCTGGCGGTGCGCTGGGGCTGGCGGCTGTGGCTGATCCGCCAGTGGCGGCAGAGACGGCAACGGCGATAAGCGGGCGCAGCGTCCGGTCCGCAAGATTCGAGCCCTGCGCGCGGCACGGCCTTCGCATCGCCGCAGGGCTCATGGAGAATCGATCGCAGCGGGCACCGCGAACACTTCAGACGCGGAAGCGGCTGGCCTGCTCGCGCAGGGTGCCGGCGAGCTGCTCGAGCGTCTCGGCGGTGGCCGCGGTCTCGCGCACGGTCACGCTGTTGTGCTCGGTCATGTCGGCGATGCGCTCGATGTTGCGCGCGATGTCGTTGCTCGCCAGGCTCTGCTCGTGCAGGGCGGTGGAGATCTCGCGCACCGCGGTGAGCACCTGGTCGGCGCCCGCGCTGATCTGCGCCATCGAGGAGCCGGCGCGGTTGCTCATCTCCACGCCGTCGCGCACACGCTGCACGCCCTGCTGCATGGTGTCGACCGCGCGCTCGGTGCCCTGCTGGATCGCCGCCACCATGCCGCCGATCTCGCGCGTGGCGAGCGAGGTGCGCTCGGCGAGCTTGCGCACCTCGTCGGCCACCACCGCGAAGCCGCGCCCGGTCTCGCCCGCACGGGCGGCCTCGATCGCGGCGTTGAGCGCGAGCAGGTTGGTCTGGTCGGCGATGTCGCGGATCGAGTCGACGATCGCGTTGATCTGGCGCGACTTCTCGCCGAGCTCGCGGATGGCCTCGCTCGACAGATCCACCGCCTCGGCGATGCGCTCCATCTCGGCCACCGACTGCTCCATGACCGAGCGCCCCTCCTGCGAGAGCCGGCCCGAATCCTCGGCAAGCTGCTGCGCGGTCGAGGCGTGGTGGGCGATGCCGTCGACCCCGCGCGTCATCTCCTCGACCGCTGCGGCCACGCTGGAGGCAGCGTCGCTCTGCGTCTCGGAGCCCTCCAGCACGCGACGCGCGGAGGCCGACATCTCGGTGGCGGCGCCGCCGACGTGGGCGGCACCGGTCTGGATGTCGCGGATGAGGCCGGCGACGTGATCGGCCATCGAGTTGAACTGGCGCGCCACCTCGGCGAGCTCGTCGCGCGCCGAGAACTGCACGCGGCTGCGATAGTCGCCCGCGGCGAAGCCCTGCGCGCCGGCCGAGAGCTCGCGCACCGAGCGCACGATGGCGAGATAGATGCCGATGAAGAGATAGCCTGCGAGCAGCATGCCGACCGCCGAAATCGCCACCTGGGTCTGCAGGCGCTGGTTCAGGCGGTCGCGGCGCGCCTCGAGCAGGCGGCCGACCTCGGGGCGCAGCACCTGGTCGAAGTTGCGTACCGCGGTGTCGATCGCGCCGGTGACCAGTTCGAAGAAGGCCGCCGAGCTCAGGCCGAAGCGCTGGTCGAGAAGCTCCTTCCCCGTAGCCTCACGCACCCGCGCGACACCCTCGGAGATTTCGCGGCCCATGCCGTCGACGCTAGCGGCGAGGCTGGCGTTGGCCGCCGCGGTGCGGCGCAGGCGCTCCAGCACCGCAGACTCGGCGCGGCCGATCTCGGCGAGCAGCGCGACCAGGGCGTGCTCGTCGCTGCGCGCAAGCTCGCGGCGGGCGCTCAGCGCCGTGCCGCGAGCGCGCAGTT
>NZ_AMXD01000017.1 GCF_000310185.1 Thauera aminoaromatica S2
TCGCCGCCCGCCGCGATGCGCTCGCCGAGGCCGCTGCGGCGCTCAAGCAGGTCGAGGAGCTGCGCCTGCGCACCGAGCACGAGGCCGCGCCGGTCCGCGCCCGCGTGGCCGAGCTGCGCCTCGCGCTGCAGGCCGCCGAACTCGCGGTTGCCCAGTTCGAGGAGCGCCTCGTCGAGGCCCGCGCCGACGAGGCGGCGCTCGCGCCGCTGCTCGCCGCCGAGCCCAAGGAATCCACCCTGCAGCGCGAAGTCGCCCGCCTGGCGCGCGAAATCGCCGAGCTTGGCGCGGTCAACATGGCCGCGCTCGACGAGCTCACGACCGCCTCCGAGCGCAAGGGCTACCTCGACGCGCAGACCGAGGACCTGCTGCAGGCCATCGACACCCTGGAAGATGCCATCCGGCGCATCGATCGCGAGACGCGCGAGCAGCTTCAGGACACTTACAATACGGTCAATCGGCAGTTCGGCGCCCTGTTCCCGCAGTTGTTCGGCGGCGGACGGGCGGAACTGGTGCTGACCGGCGAGGAGATCCTCGACGCCGGCATCCAGATCGTCGCCCAGCCGCCGGGCAAGAAAAACGCGTCGATCCATCTGCTCTCGGGCGGGGAAAAGGCACTCACCGCGATCGCGCTGGTGTTCTCGATGTTCCAGCTCAATCCGGCCCCGTTCTGCATGCTCGACGAGGTGGATGCGCCGCTGGACGACACGAACACCGAGCGCTATGCGAACATGGTCAAGCGCATGTCCGCACAGACGCAGTTCATCTTCATCAGCCACAGCAAGATCACGATGGAATTCGCGCAGCAGCTGGTGGGGGTGACGATGCAGGAGCAGGGCGTCTCGCGGGTGGTGGAAGTCGATATCGAAGAGGCGCTGCGCCTGGCCGACCCGGCCGCAGCGTGACGCAGGACAAGCTACACGGAGCAATTCTGGGATCCAAATGGACAGCGAACTTCAGATCGCGCTGATCGGCGCCGGCATCGCCGCGGTGGTGCTGGTGGTGGGCTACAACAAATGGCAGGAGCGCCGCCACCGACGCGAGGCCGAGCGGGCCTTCAAGTCCGAGCACCGTGACGTGCTGCTCGAACCGCGCGAGGAGCCCGCCGAGGGCGAGCGTCGCGAACCCGGCATCGGTGCCGCCGAAGACGAGCCGCGCCGCTTCAGCGAGGCGCCGATGAAGCGCAGCACGCCCGAGTTGCCACGCCTGCTCGATGCGCGCGCCGACTGCGTGATCCGCCTCGAGACCATCGAGGCGCTCGAGGTCGGCCGTGTGTGGGCGATCCAGGCCGAGCAACTCGCCGGGCTGGGCAAGCCGGTGTACTGGTTCGGCTTCAACGATGCGGAGAACGTCTGGCAGCCGCTCGGTCCCGACAGCAGCGGCGCCTGCCACTGGTTCTGCGCCGCGCTGCAGCTGGTCAACCGCCAGGGCTCGATCGGCGAGACCGACTTCATGCGCTTCTCGGGCGGCGTGCAACGCGTGGCCGATGCGCTGATGAGCCTGCCCCCGGCGCTGCCGCCGCGCGGCGAGACCCTGCGCAACGCCACAGAGCTCGACCGCTTCTGCGCCGATGTCGACGTGCAGATCGGCATCAACGTCGTCTCCCGCGAAGGCCAGTTCGAAGGCCGCGCGATCCACGCCGTGGCCGAGAAGCACGGCCTGCGCCTCGGGGCCGACGGCGCTTACCACATGGTCGATGGCGAGCACAGCGTGTTCACGGTGGCCAACCTCGAGTCCGGTCGCTTCTCGCCCGAGAGCCTCAAGGGCCTGGTGACGCGCGGGCTGACGCTGGTGATCGACGTGCCGCGAGTGAGCAACGGCGGTGCCGCCTTCGACCGCATGATGAAGATGGCGACCACGCTCGCCGGCGAACTCGGTGGCGACGTGGTCGACGACAACCGTGCGCCCTTCGGCGCCGAGGCGGCGACGATCATCCGCAACCAGATCGGCCAGTTCCAGAGCCGCATGGCCGACCACGACATCCCCGCCGGCAGCCCGCTCGCCCTGCGCCTGTTCTCCTTGTGATGGACCTGTTCGCCGAAGACGGCCGCGGCGAGACCGCGGCCGACGCCGCCGCACGCGCAGCGGCCCTGCGCGCCGAGATCGCGCGTCACGACCATGCCTATTACGTGCTCGACGCGCCGACGATTCCCGACGCCGAGTACGATCGCCTGTTCCGCGAGCTGCAGGCCATCGAGCGGGCGTACCCGGCGCTGCGCAGTGCCGACTCGCCGACGCAGCGGGTGGGCGGCAAGGCGCTCGCGCAGTTCGCCACGGTGCGCCACCGCGTGCCCATGCTGTCGATCTCCACCGAGACCGACACCGAGGCGAGCGGGGCGTTCGCGTTCGATGCGCGCGTGCGCCGCGCGCTCGGCCTCGACGAGGACGATGCGGCGGTGGCCTACGCCGCCGAGCTCAAGTTCGACGGCCTCGCGATCAGCCTGCGCTACGAGGACGGCGTGCTCGTGCAGGCTGCTACCCGCGGCGACGGCGAGACCGGGGAGGACGTCACGAGCAACGTGCGCACGGTGAAGGCGATCCCGCTGCGCCTGCTCGGCGAGGCGCCGCCGGTGCTGGAGGTGCGCGGCGAGATCTACCTGCGCCGCGACGACTTCGAGCGCCTCAACGCGCGCCAGGCGGAGGCCGGCGAGAAGATCTTCGTCAATCCGCGCAACGCCGCCGCCGGCAGCATCCGCCAGCTCGACCCCGGCATCGCCGCGCGCCGGCCCTTGTCCTTCTACGCCTACGGGCTGGGCGAGGTCGCCGGTTGGACGCTGCCCGCGACCCATACCGAGGTGCTGGACGCGCTCGCCGCCTTCGGCCTGCCGGTGTGCGGCCACCGCGCGCAGGTGCGCGGCGCAGAGGGGCTGGCGGCCTTCCACGCACGTATCGGCGCACTGCGCGACACGCTGCCCTTCGACATCGACGGCGTCGTCTACAAGGTCGACACGCTCGCGCTGCAGAAGCAGCTCGGCTTCGTCACCCGCGAGCCGCGCTGGGCGGTGGCGCACAAGTACCCTGCTCAGGAGGCGGTGACGCTGCTGCGCGACATCGAGGTGCAGGTCGGCCGCACCGGCGCGCTGACCCCGGTGGCGCGCCTCGAGCCGGTCTTCGTCGGCGGCGTCACGGTCACCAACGCCACGCTGCACAACCAGGACGAGATCGACCGCAAGGACGTGCGCATCGGCGACTGGGTGATCGTGCGCCGTGCAGGCGACGTGATCCCCGAGGTGGTGGCGCCGATCCTGGAGCGCCGCGGCGGCGAACTGCCGCGCTTCGTGCTGCTCGACCGGTTCCCCACCTGTCCGGTGTGCGGTTCGCATGTGGTGCGCGGCGAAGACGAAGCGGTCGCGCGCTGCACCGGCGGGCTGTTCTGCCCGGCCCAGCGCAAGCAGGCGCTGCTTCACTTCGCCGGCCGACGTGCGATGGACATCGAAGGACTGGGCGACAAGCTGGTCGATCAGCTTGTGGACGCGGCGATCGTGAAGACGCCGGTCGATCTCTACCGCCTCGGCGTGCTCGCGCTCGCCAACCTCGAGCGCATGGGCGAGAAGTCGGCGCAGAATCTGCTGATGGCGATCGAGAAGAGCCGTGGCACCACGCTGGCGCGCTTCATCTTCGCGCTCGGCATCCGCAACGTCGGCGAGGCCACCGCGCGCGACCTCGCACGCCACTTCGGCAAGCTCGACGCGCTGATCGCGGCCGACGTCGATGCCCTGCAGCAGGTGCCCGACGTGGGGCCCATCGTGGCGAAATGCATCGCCGAGTTCTTCGCCGAGCCGCACAATCGCGAGGTGATCGAGCAGTTGCGTGCCGCCGGCGTGCATTGGGCCGAGGGCGAGCCGCAGGGCTCGGTGGCCGGCGCACTCGCGGGCAAGACCTTCGTGCTCACCGGCACGCTGCCGACCCTGAGCCGCGACGAGGCCAAGGCGCGGATCGAGGCCCGCGGCGGCAAGGTCGCCGGCTCGGTGTCGAAGAAGACGCACTACGTGGTCGCCGGCGCCGAGGCGGGCTCCAAGCTCGACAAGGCGCAGGCGCTCGGGCTCGCCATCCTCGACGAGGACGGGCTGCGCGTGCTGCTGAACGAAACGGATACAAACGCTTGATGCAGGCCAGGTCTGCTTGGCGCATGATCGCGCCCGCTGCTGCGTCGCAACCCCCTCTATTCATGGGAGAGCAAGAAAAATGAAGAAAGTCACCAAGGCGATTTTTCCTGTGGCCGGCATGGGCACGCGCTTCCTGCCCGCCACCAAGGCGAGCCCGAAGGAGATGCTGCCGATCGTCGACAAGCCCTTGATCCAGTACGCCGTTGAAGAGGCGGTCGCCGCCGGCATCACCGACATGATCTTCATCACCGGTCGTACCAAGCGCTCGATCGAGGACCACTTCGACAAGGCCTACGAGCTCGAGACCGAGCTCGAGGCGCGCGGCAAGAAGCAGCTGCTCGAGATCGTGCGCCAGACGGTGCCGAAGGGCGTCAACTGTATCTACATCCGCCAGTCCGAGGCGCTCGGCCTCGGCCATGCCGTGCGTTGCGCCAGCCACGTGGTGAGCGACGAGGCCTTCGCGGTGATCCTCGCCGACGACCTGCTCGACAACAAGGATGGCACGCCGGTGTTGAAGCAGATGGTGGATGTGTACAACTATCACCGCTGCTCGGTGCTCGGCACGATGAATGTGCCGCGCGAGGAAACCCGCAGCTACGGCATCGTCAGCACCGAATCCGACAAGGGCCAGGTGCAGCGCATGACCGGCATCGTCGAGAAGCCCAAGCCCGAGGAAGCACCGACGACCCAGGCCGTGGTCGGTCGCTACATCCTGACCCCGCGCATCTTCGATCACATCCGTGCGTTGAAGCCCGGCGCCGGTGGCGAGTACCAGCTCACCGACGCGATCGCATCGCTGCTCAAGGAGGAGGCCGTGCTGGCCTTCCAGTTCGACGGCGTGCGCTACGACTGCGGTTCGAAGCTCGGCTACCTGAAGGCGACGATCGAGTTCGGGTTGCGCCATCCGGAAACTGGTGGCGACTTCGCGGCCTACCTGAGCGGGCGCTTCGGCGCCGAAGGCAAGGCGGCGAAGGCAGCCAAGTAAGTCCCGTCTCGCGCGTCGAGGCGGGTCGGAAACGGGCGGCCCGCGGGTCGCCCGTTTCACATCGTCTTGAGGTATTCGAGCAGGTCCGCCTTGTCCGCGGCGGGGAGAGTGGTTCCGAACGCGTGACCACGGTTGCTGCCACCACGGGCCCCGACGTCGTGCACGGTGCCGATGCGTTCGGCCTCGGGGCCGTGGGTGACGAAGCCGACCCGGTCCGGATCATAGACGTCGTAACCGCGCCAGAAGCGGGTCGGGCGCTGCGCGGGCGGTTCGAGCAGGTCGCGCAGCGAGGGCACCGAGCCGTTATGCAGGTATGGCGCGCGCAGCCAGATGCCGTCGAGGAAGGCGGCGACGTAGCCGGTCAGCGGGGCTTCGACCAGGCCCGGACGCTCGATGCCCATCCCGGCCACCACCTGATTCGCTTCGCGCGCCGCGCGTTCGTTCCATGTCGCGATGCGCTCCGCGCTGGTGCCGACCTCGGCAAGCGGGATCACCGTTCCGGTGCGCGCCGATGCGTGGCAGCCGGCGCAGGTCGTGTCGAACACCTGCTTGCCGCGCGCTACAGCGGCGGTATCGACTGCGAACGGATACGGCGGCGCACGTTTCGCCGAAACGTATTCGATGAGCCAGCGCACCTCGCCGAGAAACTCGGCGTTGTCCTTGGGTGGCGCGCCGAGCAGGCCGAGCGCGGAGTCGATCACCACCGAATACGCGTCGTGGCTGTCGCCGGCGAAGTTCATGCGCATACCCTGATCGGCGCGGTACTTGCCGAGGTTCCACAGCGAAGGCATGTCGGTCGGGCCGAAACTGTCGTCCATCGGCCAGCGGATCATGAAGTACTTGGTCAGGTTCATCGCATCGTCGCGGCCGCGGCCCCAGGGCGGGAAATCGTCGCGGTACAGCCAGGCGAACTGCTGTTCGCGCTCGAGCAGGCGCTTGCGCGTGATCGGGATGATCACGAAGCGATAGAGCAGGCGGTCGATGAAGGACAGGTCGGTGACCAGATTGATCTCGGCCATCAGGTTGTCGGCGTTGAAGCGTGGGTCTTTCGCGCAGTCGACCAGAAAGCGGAAGAAGGCCCACAGGTTCAGCGTGTGATTGGGGCCGGTCGGCACGAAAGTCGGCGCCGCATCGGCCTGGGTGCGGTAGCTCGTGGTGTGGCAGGACGCGCAGTTGTTGGCCACGCGCGGAAAGCCCACCACCTTCTTCGAGAAGCCGACCGGCAGCTCCTGGCCTTCTTCCCACACCACGCCGAAGGCGGCGTAGCCGCCCGGGCCCGGCAGCTTGTCGGGAAACATCCGCGGCAGCACGTAGAAGATCCAGTAGGGGATGCCGGCATCGCGTTCGGCACCGATCGAGCCGTACTTGAAGCGCATGTCGGGATCGCGGGTGATCCATTCCGGCTGCGCTTCCTCGCGAAAGAACTTGTACCAGGCGAAGGCGCCGCCGGCGGCGCCGAGCGCGAGCAGCAGGAGCAGCGCAACGAGCAGGCTGCGGCCGGTGTTGCGGCGCCGGCAGACGAGCCGGGTGGGGCGCGGCCCCGGATTCGTGCAGGGGGCGAATTTCATGGCGGCACTCCTCGCATCAGAAGGTCTTCAGGTACTCGACCAGCGCATCCTTGTCCGCGGCGGGCAGATCGGTGCCATAGGCCGGGCCTTCGTGACCGCTGTTGCCGTTGCCCGGCAGCGTGGTGTCGAACAGGAAGTGATCGGTTGCGGTCTGGGCCCTGCCCGTCGGCGCGGCGCATTGCGCAGGATCGGCAGCGCTGGCGAAGCCGACCCGCAACGCATCGATCAGCGTGCCGCCGCGCACAAAGCACGTCGGCCGAGCGAAGGCGGGCTCGAGCAGATCGCGCAGGGTGGGCACGGAGCCGTTGTGCAGGTAGGGCGCGCGCAGCCAGATGCCGTCGAGCGGCATGTTGGCGTAGCCCCAGGTCTTGCGGAAATGGCGGAAACGATGCGGATAGCCCGCATAGAGGGTCGCCTGATTGACCGCCAGATCCCGGGTGTAGGAATCGAGCCGGGCGGGGTCGGTGGCGATGTCCGCGATCGGGGTGACATGGCCGACCTTCGGCCCTGCGAAGTCGCTGCCGCTCGCGCCGTGGCAATCGGCGCAATAGCGCGCATACAGCGCCGCGCCGCGCGCGGCGAGTGTCTTATCCACCGGCAGCGGCCACGCCGGCGGGCCGAGGTCGAGCAGCCAGGCCTCGACCCGGGAGATTGCCGCCAGGTCGATGGTGGGGGGCGTGGTGCCGGTACCGAAGGCTGCACTCTTGTTGCGCTCCTCGGTGTGGGTGTTGTTCCCGTCCCAGTGCAGTTCCATGCGCTCGCCATCGTCACGTTGCATGCGCTTGCGCTGGTTCCAGATCGACGGAAAATCGGCGGCGCCGAGGCGCTCGCGGGCAGGAAGTCGTTGCACCGGAAAATTGAACAGGACCTTTGCGGCGTTGAAGGTGTCGACCCGACCCGGCCCCCAGGGCGCTTGCGCGGACACGAAGCCAAAGCGCGCGCGCAGCATCAGCAGGCGCTCGCGCATCAACGCGATCGCCACCGGATAGACGAGGTAGCGATCGACGAGCCCGAGTCCGCCGCTCAGGCGCTCGATCTCCGGCACGATGAACTCACGCGAGAAGGTCGGGCCAGCGGCGCATTCGAAGAAGAAGCGCTGGAAGGCGAGAATGTCGAAGCGATGGGCGGGCATGCCGACGACCAGGCGTGCGGGCGCAGCGGGCGTGTCGCGAACGAGGCCGGCGTGGCAAGCGGCGCAGTTGAGGAAGACGCGATCGATGCCGAGGTGGCGCCGCTTCGACACGCCCACCGGCAGGTCGCGGCCTTCCTCGAAAATCAGGCCGAGCGACGCGTAGCCGGGACCGGGCAGATGTTCTGCGCACACGGTCGGCAAGGCCTGCCAGATCCAGTACGGGAAGCCCGATGCGCGCTCGCCGCCGGTCGAGCCGTACTTGAAGTGCTCCACCGGGTCTGCATGGACGACCGGCTCGTCCGGCACGAACCGCACGAGGGCATAGCCGCCCGCGAGCAGGAGCAGCAGCCAGGGCAGCAGCACGAGGATGCGGAGCAGCGTGCGCGCGAGGCGCAGGCGATGCGTTGTGGGGACGGACTCGGGCGTGTTCACGGTGACCTCGGATCTGCAGGACGGTGCGGTGCGATGTCGGAGCGCCGATCACCCTGTCGGGACTCGGCAGGGCGCGAGGGTGGCGTACGGATGGGCAAGCACGTCGGCGCTGCGTACGCCACTTGCCTGCAGCACGTGCTCGAGCAGATCGCGCATCGCCGCCAGGTCGGGCGACTGCAGGAAGGCGCCGGCATGCGCGGCAGCGGGCGGCGGCATCGGGGTTTTCGAGCGGGCTGCGGGCGGCAGCCGGTTCATGTCCAGCCGATGGAGCATGCGTTGCGCACAGGTCGCGAGATTGGCGCGTACCTGTGCTTCGTCGCCGTGCAGGAAGCCGGGCGGGAAGGCGGTGTTCTCGGCATGACACTGGCTGCACTGGCGCAGGAAGGGCTGCAGGTCGGCGGGCCAGTGCGTCGTGCGGGACCGGGTGACATCGGCCATCAACGCGGGTGGAGGCGCTGCGGCGGCGGGCGGGGCAGGAACGTCCTCGCCGAGCCCGCGTAGCAGCGGCGCGAGCAGGGCCATCCGGCGTGCCGGGCCGCCCGTCAGCGCATCGTCCTGACCGGCGACATTTGCCTGCGCGAGGGCCTCGACGGCGTGCCCGAGCGGCTCGAGGTCATCGACGAGTTCGAGGGCTGCCACGATCGCCTCGGCCGCGCTCGGCGACCCCGGCAGGTGGGCGCTGCCGTCGTCGCCACCAAGCCGCAAGGTGGTGATGGCTTCCCCACTGCTGGCGCGGATCGGACCACCCGCCCTGGCAGTGAGCGCGAAGCGGATCGGCCAGCCGGATGCCGGGTCGTGGTCCTTCGCGATGGCCAGCGTCACACCGGTGTGCGCGCTCGACCCGGACAACTCGAGACGGTCGAGGATGCCGTCGGCGCTGCGCCCGCCGTCGAGCCTGATGCGCGCCTGCAGCCGGACCTCGGATCCGCGCGCGCAGTCGAGGTCGAGCCGCGTTGCGTCGGTGGCCCGGCGCAGGGTGCAGCTCAGGTCGATCTCCCGCGCTGCAGGCTGTGGCATGCGCGCGAGGGCGCGCTCGATGCGCGCAAGGTCGGCGCGCGAGAACAGAGTCCCGAGCAGGTGGATGAAGCGCATCACGTCGCCCGGGTCGCGTCCGCGCCAGTGCTCGATCGGCGCCCGCAGCGCGAGCGGATCGAAGACCGCCGGAATGTCCGCATAGCGCACGAGCTCGGCATCGCTCGGGGGCGCAATCCCGCCCTCGATGCCGGCGAAGGGCTGGCGGTTGGGGATTTGCGGATCGGGAATGACGAGGCCGTCCGGCCAACGCGCCTGCCAGTTGGCGAGCAGCGGATCCACCAGGCGGTTCGTGGCATCCGCGCGCGCGACCGGCGCCCCGGTGCCGATCAGCCGCTGGCGCAGCGCGTGCAGCAGCGCCTGGGCACGGCAGTCGATGCCGGCCTGCGGGGTGGCGAGGGCGCAGCCGTCCCGCCACAGGCGCTGGGCCACGCCGAGGCGATTCGCGCGTGCGGTCGCGGCGTCGATCGCTTCAGGCACATCGACGCCGTGACGCCAGGGCAGACCCTGATAGTCGAGGCCGGTCGCAGCCAGGCGTGCGGCGACCGGCGGGCTGGCGCTGGTCTCGTCCCACGACGGGCGCGAGAAGATCGGCGCCTCGTTCTGGTGGCAAGCGAGGCAGAGCGTACGGTTCGCGGCGACCACCCGCGGCCTTGCCCCGGCGCGGTAGTCGAGCACGAGCTGGAACTCGAAGCGACCCGCATCCTCGTTGTAGCTGATCACCTCGAGCGCCTCGGCACGTTCGTGGTGCGCGACGTACAAGCGGTCCTTCAGGTAGAGGTGTCCCGCGGGTGCGTCGCTTGCCGGCTCACCGGTGACCGCGGCCACCACACGCGGAAAACGGAAGGCATCGACGTCTCCTGCGGCGTGGCGCTGCAGCGAGCGCCCGAGCGGGATCAGCACGATCGCCAGTCCGCCGTTCGGGTCCTCGCCATCGAGCTGCGCACGCACGCGTTGGAGCAGTGCGGGGAACGGGAAGGGCACCTGCTGCGCGCCGTTCGCCCCGCGCTCGAGCAGGCGATCGAACAGCGACCGCCCGTGCGGCGACGGTGCGCGGTCGACCTCGGCGGCATTGGCCGGAGCCATGAACACGCTGCCGAACAGCGCGCCCAGCAGCACCGGGAGCACATGGCGGGAGACAGGACGAGACAGTCTCATGCTCGTTCCCCTGCGCGATCTTGCGGGCCGCGGACGCAGCCGCCGCCCGCAAAACCACGCGCGGACCGTTCTCAGCCACCCCCTGCCGCGGCGGCGATCAAGCGCTGCTGGGTGCCGCTCCAGCAATCCTGATCGACCTGGCCGGTCTTCAGGAACGCTTCGCGACTCGCCGCGATCATCTGCGCGTTGTGGAGGACGAAGTTCACCACGAAGGCGCGGTCCATGTAGGCCCGACCAAGGTAGAAGCCCGGGTAGACCATGCGGATCTCGTCGCGGATCGCGAAGCCGTTGCGGCCCGCGAGCAGGTCGGGCATGCGCCGGTAGCCCGGCAGTTCATCGGTGAAGGCGTAGTCGATGATGATGGATTCGCGCCGGCCGTCGAGCAGGCTCTGGCCGCAGTAGAGCTTCGCCGGGAACAGCAGCCACTGGTCCTTGCCGCCGACATTGAGCTTCTGCAGCGGGGTGTCCGCGCTTTCCTCGACGAGGCCGAGCTTGCGCAAGGTGGTGAGATCCTCGATGCGGTTACGCAGCAGGCGCTCGTCGCGGTAGAACACCTTGCCCTTCCACAACATCTCGCCAACGAGGTCGAGCTTGCCGCCCGCCACATTGACCAGCAAGCCCTTCAGGCCGCCGCCGGCGATCTCGGACAGGCGCAGCTTGCCGCTGCCACCGCGCGGGAAGAACAGGTCGCCGTCGAACGCGCCGTCGGGGATCGGCCCGGCGCTCAGGCGCGCATAGATCTGGTCGACCTGCTCCTGGTCGAGCTGCGCGATGTTCTGCGGCGTGATCTTGTACAGGTCGGCCGTCGACAGCGGATGGCGATGTTCCAGCCAGGCGAAATCGGGCTTGCCGGCATAGCCTTCGGCATGCGGGGCGAAGGCGATCTCCGGCGCCCGCTCCCCGTCGTCGTCGAACAGGCCGCATCCCGTGACCGCCATGGCGGCCAGCATGCAGACGGCGAGCGCCCCAAACGGCCAGTGCGAGATCCTTGTCATGATGAAGTCCCCCATGCTCAAAGCGTTGCGAGGAAGGCGATCAGGGCGTTCTTGTCGGCCTCGGACAAGTCCTCGCCAAAGCGGTGGCCCGCGTTCTCGACCTCGGCGGTGCAACTGCTGTACACCTGCTTGATCAGGTAGGGGCGCGCGCGCAGCGCCTCGACCAGGCCGTTCGGCTTGCCGGTCACTTCCCGCGCGACGGCCTGGAGGTCGGCAAGCACCTTCCTCGCGCTCTCCTTGCCCAGGCGCTTGGCGAGGCTGCGCTCGAGCTCGTCGGGCGCGGTCTTCGCGCGCACGAGATCGACGATGAAGGCCTTGTGCTGGAAGTTGCCCAGCGTGCTGGCGGTCACGCCGCGGCCGTCGATCTCGCTCGGGATCGTCAGTTCAAAACCGAGCAGGCGTTCCTTGTCGGTGCCGTCCCATAGCCGCGGGCCGAGGCGCAGGGTCACGTCCTCGTTCAGCAGCGTCACCTTGGGGATGCGCTGGGCGGGATTGAGCAGCGCCTGCATCGACAGGGTGTACAGCTTGAATCGGCCTTCGACGCTCGGGTCGTACTCGAAGCAGGCGGGCTGGCGCTCGGCGGGCAACAGCTTGACATTGCTCGCATCGACGTAGCGCGGACGCTGGGCATAGAAGTCGTTGGCGGCGTTGTGCGGTTTGCCGCAAAGCTCGGGGCCGAGCGCGTTGTTGTGCAGGAAGGGGGCGTGCGCCCACAGGTTGAGCAGCGAGATGTTGCGGTAGTGGCCGCGGCCACCGTCGCCGGGTTCCTTGACGTTAGGGTCGGGCGGCTGTGCGCGCAGGGTTTCGGAGCCGTATTCCTGCCAGACGTGGCCGGCCATGTGGTTCGAGTGCAGGGCGCGGCAGCGGAAGGTGCCGACCTCGGACACTGCGGTGGGGCCATCGTTGCCCAGCCAGTCCTCGCGCAGCCCCGTCTTGAGGTCGAGCTTGTGGAAATCGAGGCCGGCAAGCTGGCCAGTCGCGGCCGCGGGCTGACTCGAGTGGCAGCGTGCGCAGCCATTGGCGAACACTTCACGGCCACGCGCGACCGCACCCGCTCCGAACGTGCGTTCGAGATCGGCGATCAGGTCCTGATCGGTGTAACGCGCGCCGGGGTTGGCAACCCGCAGCGTGTTCTCGCGTGCCTCGCGCAGGTCGGTGGCATGGCCTTCGGCCGACATGAAGAAGTCGAGAATGTTTCCCAAGCGGTCCTCGACGGCGCGGAAGTTCGGGCAGTCCCGCCTACACTGGCCGATGTCGAAGGGCGTCTGGCCAAAGCCGCGTTGTTGCGGATCGAGCTGGCGCAGGTCTGCAAGGTGATTGACCCAGCACTGCTCCGAGCACGAGCCGATGTTGAAGTACACGCGCTGGATGGCTTCGAGCGCGCCGATCGAGTCCTCACCGCCCTTGAGGATGTGGTGTACGGCTTCCTTGTGCAGGGACTTCTCCCAGCATTTGCCGTTGCGGCCCGGCTCGCACCAGCACCGGGTCTCGTCGTCGCCCTTGGCGCAGGAGGCGGTCTTGCGCCACTTGATCACGGACTCGTTGGCGAAGGTCGGACGCTTGCCGAGATTGATCAGTGCGTTGATCGTGCCGGGATTGTTGACCTGGTCGGTCGGGATCGCCGAGGTGTCGCTGGTTCCCGGCCTGGCATGGGCGAACATCTGCCATTCGAGGGTGTTCGATGCCATGCCCGAGACCATGATCTCGGAGACGCGCGTGTATTGGTTGCCGATCAGCCCCTTGATGTTCTCCCATGCCGGGCGCGCCGGGTCAGCCGGGGGGTTGAGCGGATCGAAGGCGATGTGGCAGGAACCGCAGGAGGTGCCGATCAGGAAGGGGGGCTCGATGGCACCGTCCTGGAGGTGGGAGCGGGCCGCCTCGCCCCGGCCGCCGGCGGCGGCGATCGGCCGGTTATAGCCTTCCCAGGTGCCCGGGCTGCCGTTGAGCTTCAACCAAGCTGCGCGGTCGAAGCGCGGGTTCGGAAACTTGCGGATGCCCAGTGCGCCGGTCGAGGTGCCGAAACGCAGGTCGCAGGCGTCGTGGCGCTGGTCGGCTGGGCCATGCACATCGCCGGGCTTCAGCGCTGCATCGCGGAAGTCGCAGGCCGGATCGCGGTAGCCGCTGCGCCCGACATGGGGGAGGAGTTCCTCGTCGCCCGGACACCAGTCGAGACCGTAGGTCTCGTCCAGGCTCTTCGCCGGGCAGTCGGGGCTGCCGGGCACGCAGCAGGCCGGATCGTTGATGATGCCCCAGGCGCGGAAGCGGTCGCCGCGCTCGTCGCTGCGCAGCACGCGGAACCAGTCGATCAGCACGCCCACCCGCTGCTGGAACACGTAGGTGTGGAAGCGCTCGTTGCCGGCAGTGGCCTTGAACCAGATCAGCCGTCCGGCGCATTCGGACTCGTTCAAGCCTTCCCGCGCGCAAGCCTCGTAATACGGGAGGTCCTGGGCATGAATTCTTGCCGGCGTCGACGCGGGCGAGGCGGCGGGCGCATCAGCGATTGCCAGGGGAAGGGGCGGGGCGAGCATGGCGGCAATGAAGACAACGGCCGCCAACACCACCTGCGATGATGGACGCATCATGTTCGTTCTCCTGCTCTGTCGGATCGGCAGGGACGAAGGCATCCGAAGCGGACACCCGCAGGGACGCGCTGTGCAGATCGTCGGGCACAACTGCACCCGCGCTCTGCGCTTTGCGCAGCGAAGCTCTCTGTCGGTTCTGGGCGCGCATTACCGCGTGTCCGCGGCGCGCGCTCCATTCATTTGTGGTACTTCCGTGATAGCAGGAAAGCGGGCATTTGCAAACCGTGCGCTGCGTTTGTGGCAAGCGCCCGGATGGCAAGACGCCCCGCGGGCAGAACCGGCGGGGCGTCTTTCGTTCGAGCGGCCTGAGATCAGGACGCGTCGGCCTTGGCAGCGCGCTTGCGGTCGGTTTCCTTCAGGTGACGCTTGCGCAGGCGGATGTTCTTGGGCGTGATTTCGACCAGCTCGTCGTCGGCGATGAACTCGATCGCAGATTCCAGGGTGAGCTGGATCGGCGTGATCAGGCGCACGGCTTCGTCGGTACCCGAGGCGCGCACGTTGGTGAGCTGCTTGCCCTTGATCGGGTTGACCACGAGGTCGTTGTCGCGGGTGTGGATGCCGATGATCATGCCTTCGTACAGCGCCTCGCCCGGGCTGACGAACATGCGGCCACGGTCCTGCAGGTTCCACAGCGCGTAGGCCACCGCGTCGCCGTCGTTCTGCGAGATCAGCACGCCGTTGCGGCGCTCGGCCATGGCGCCGGCCATCGGGCCGTAGTCGTCGAAGACGTGGCTGGCGAGGCCGGTGCCGCGCGTCATGGTGAGGAACTCGCCCTGGAAGCCGATCAGGCCGCGAGCCGGGATGCGGTATTCGAGGCGCACGCGGCCCCTGCCGTCCGGCTGCATGTCCTGGAGTTCGCCACGGCGACGGCCGAGCTCTTCCATGACGCTGCCCTGATGGTCTTCCTCGACGTCGACGGTGAGCATCTCGTACGGCTCGCACTTCACACCGTCGATTTCCTTGTACACCACGCGCGGGCGTCCCACCGCCAGCTCGTAGCCCTCGCGGCGCATGTTCTCGAGCAGGATGGTGAGGTGGAGTTCGCCACGACCGGAGACCTCGAACACGTCCGAGTCGCCGGTGTAATTGACGCGCAGGGCGACGTTCTTGAGCAGTTCCTTTTCCAGGCGCTCGCGGATCTGGCGGCTGGTGACGTACTTGCCCTCGCGACCGGCCAGCGGCGAGGTGTTCACCATGAAGTTCATGGTCAGCGTGGGCTCGTCCACCGCGATCGGCTTCATGCCTTCCAGACACTCCGGGTCGCACAGGGTGACGCCGATGTTGACCTGCTGGATGCCCGCGATCAGCACGATGTCGCCGGCCTCGGCCAGCTCGGAGGGTTTGCGCTCGAGGCCCTCGAAGGTGAGGATCTGGCTGACCTTGCCCTTGCCGCGGTTCTCTTCGCCGTACATGACGACGACTTCCTGGTTCGGGCGCACGCTGCCGCGCTTGATGCGACCGATGCCGAGCTGGCCCATGTAGGTCGAGTAGTCGAGCGAGCAGACCTGGATCTGCAGCGGGCCGTTGGCATCGACTTCCGGCGCGGGCACGTGCTCGAGGATGGCTTCGAACAGCGGGCGCATGTCCTTGCGCTCGTCACCCTCGTTGATGACTGCGAAGCCGTTGAGGCCGGAGGCATAGATCACCGGGAAGTCGAGCTGTTCCTCGGTGGCGCCGAGCTTGTCGAAGAGGTCGAAGGTGTGGTTGATGACCCAGTCCGGGCGTGCGCCCGGGCGGTCGATCTTGTTGATGACGACGATCGGCTTGAGTCCCAGCGCGAGCGCCTTGCGGGTCACGAAGCGGGTCTGCGGCATCGGGCCCTCGACGGCGTCGACCAGCAGCAGCACGCTGTCGACCATCGACAGGACACGCTCGACCTCGCCGCCGAAGTCGGCGTGGCCCGGGGTGTCGACGATGTTGATGTGGGTATCGCCATACTGGATGGCGCAGTTCTTCGACAGGATCGTGATGCCGCGTTCCTTCTCGATGTCTCCCGAGTCCATGACGCGTTCGGCGACCTGCTGGTTTTCGCGGAAAGTGCCGGACTGGCGCAGCAGTTGATCGACGAGGGTTGTCTTGCCGTGGTCGACGTGGGCGATGATGGCGATGTTGCGAATGGCGCGGGACATGGAGGAGGGCGGCGAAGTCTTTGAAAGGGCGAGGATTCTAGCACGTGCTGTGGCAGCGCAGCATGGATTTCTGAGGGGCGTGCTAGAATCGCGCGCCTCAGCCAAAGGAGGTCTCTTCACCATGCTCGCGATCATCGGCGGCAGCGGACTCACCCAACTGTCGAACATGGAGATCGAGCGCCGCGAGGTCGTGCGCACACCCTACGGCGAGCCCTCCGGCGCACTCGCCTTCGGGCGCGTCTGCGACGAGCCGGTCGTCTTCCTCGCCCGCCACGGCTACGGCCACACCATCCCGCCGCACTTGGTCAATTACCGCGCCAACATCTGGGCGCTCAAGCAGGCCAAGGCCACCGGCATCGTCTCGGTGGCCTCGGTGGGCGGCATCCGCGCCGACCTGGCGCCGGGCACGCTGATCGTCCCGAACCAGATCATCGACTACACCTGGGGGCGCAAGAGCACCTTCTTCGAGGGCGGCGACACGCCGGTGCGCCACATCGACTTCACCGAGCCCTACGACGAGACCCTGCGCCACCGTCTGCTCGCGGCGATCGCTGCGGCCGGCGACAGCGCGATGGATGGCGGGGTGTACGCGAGCACGCAGGGCCCGCGCCTCGAGACCGCGGCGGAGATCGACCGCCTCGAGCGCGACGGCTGCGACATCGTCGGCATGACCGGCATGCCCGAGGCGGCGCTGGCGCGCGAGCTCGAGCTGCCCTACGCGGCGATCGGGGTGGTGGTGAACTACGCCGCGGGGCGCTCGTCGAGCGCGCACGGCATCCACTTCGACGACATCGAGCTGGTGTTGCAGGAGTCCATGGTGCGCGTGCGCGCCGTGCTGGAGGGGCTGTGCCATGTCTGATCGACCGGTCGAGGAGCGCGATGCGATGAAGCGGATCGAGAGCGGGTTCGAGCACGTGCTGTTCACCAGCCGCTGGCTGATGGCGCCGGTGTATTTCGGCCTCGTGCTGGCGATGGTATTGCTGCTGGTGAAGTTCTCCAAGGAGCTGTTCGGGCTGTTCGCGCAGATCTGGAGCGCCTCGGGCAGCGAGCTGATCATCGGCGTGCTGTCGCTGGTGGACGTGGCGCTGATCATGAACCTGCTGATCATCATCATGTTCAGCGGCTACGAGAACTTCGTGTCCAAGATGGAGGACCTGCACACCCACCGCGACCGCCCGGAGTGGATGGGACACATCGGCTTCTCCGACCTCAAGCTCAAGCTGATCGGCTCGATCGTGGCGATCTCCGGGATCGAACTGCTCAAGGCCTTCATGAACGCCCACAACCTCACCGACCGCCAGCTCGGCTGGATGGTGGGCATCCACGTGACCTTCCTGTTCTCGGGCCTGCTCTACGCCGCCATGGATCGCCTGGCGGGGAAGGGGCACTGAGCGCGCCGCGAGCGCATCCGGAGCGCGCCGCGAGCGCGGCTAGACCTGCAGCCGCTCCAGCAGCTCGCGCTCGATCCTCAGCACCTGCGCGTCCTGGTTGAGCACGTGGCCGGTGAGCAGGAAGGTGTCCTCGACGCGCTCGCCCAGGGTGGCGATCTTGGCGGTGTGCAGGCGGATGCCGTGCTCGGCGAGCACCGCGGCGACGTCGTAGAGCAGGCCGGGGCGATCGGCGGCGGTGAGCGAGAGCACGTGATGGCGGCCGGCCTCGTCGGGACGGATGCTGACCTCCGGGCTGATCGGGAAGTGCTTGACCTGCCTCGACATTCTCCCGCGACTCGGGCGCTCGGGCAGCCCCGGTTTCTGCAGGCGGGCGGTGAGCTCGTGCTCGATCAGGATCACGATGTCGCGGTAGGCGGCCTGTTCGCCCGGGTCCTGCAGCATGAAGCTGTCGAGCGCGTAGCCGTGGCGGGTGGTGTGCACCTTGGCGTCGACGATGGTGAAGCCCATGCGCCCGAAGAAGCCGGTCAGGCGCACGAAGAGGTCCTTCTGGTCGCGGGTGAACACCATGACCTGCACGCCGTCCTCGTCCTCGGCCACGCGCGCTTTCACCACCGGCTCGTCGGATTCGGTGCGATAGTACAACAAGCGGGTGTGCCAGGCGATCTCCTCAGCGGAGTGGCGCATGAAGTACACCGGGTCGAGCCGGGCCCACAGCGCGTCCTCGACGCCGGGGCGCAGGCCGTGGAAGCGCAACTGGCGGCGGGCGTCCTCGAGGCGGCCGTCGAGGCCGAGCGCCTCCTTGGCGGTGGCGCCGCGCAGCAGGCGCTGGGTGGCGAAGAACAGATCCTCGAGCAGCTTGCCCTTCCAGCCGTTCCACACCTTGGGGCTGGTGCCGCGGATGTCGGCGTGGGTGAGCAGGTAGAGCGCGACCAGGCGACGCTCGTCGCGCACGACGTCGGCGAAGCGCTGGATGACCTCGGGGTCGGAGGTGTCTTCCTTCTGTGCGACCCGCGACATCGTGAGGTGTTGCTCGACCAGCCACACGACCAGTGCGGTGTCGTTCGCGTCCATGCCGTGCTGGGTGCAGAATTCGCGCGCGTCGGCCATGCCGAGCGTGGAGTGGTCGCCGCCGCGGCCCTTGGCGATGTCGTGGAAGAGCGCGGCGACGTAGAGCAGCCAGTGGCGCTCGAAGGCCATGATCAGCCGCGTCATCAGCGGGTATTCGTGCGCGTGCTCTCCCATCGTGAACCGGCGCACGTTGCGCAGCACCATCAGGATGTGCTGGTCGACCGTATAGACGTGGAAGAGGTCGTGCTGCATCTGGCCGACGATGCGCCGCCACGCCGGGATGTAGCGCGACAGGATGCCGTACTCGTTCATCTTGCGGAACACCCGCACGATACCGCGGCGCTGCTGCAGGATCTGCAGGAAGAGGACACGGTGCGCGGGGTCGGCGCGAAACGCGGCATTGACCTGATTGCGGTGGATCCACAGCGCGCGCAGGGTGCGCGCCGTCATGCCCTTGAGCTCGGAGCGCTGCTGCAGCAGCAGGAAGCATTCGAGCAGCGCGGAAGGGTGGCGCTCGAAGACGTCCTCGTCGCGGATGTCGAGCAGCTCGCGCACGACCTGGAAGCGCGCGTTGACCACGATCGCGGCGCCGCGGTCGGGGAAGATCACGCTGCCGTAGTTCTGCAGCAGCACGGTGTTGAGCTGCATCACCATCTTGGCGGTGACGTAGTAGCGCTGCATCAGCACCTCGGAGGCGCGCCGGGTGGGCGTGGCCTCGATGCCGAGGATGCGGGCGAGCTTTTCCTGGTGGTCGAAGAGCAGGCGGTCCTCCGCGCGCCCGGTGAGATGATGCAGGCGGATGCGGATGTGCTGCAGGAAGCGCTCGATCGCGCGCAGTTCGCCGGCTTCGCTGCCGGTGATGAGGCGGTGGCGGGCGAGGTCGCGCCAGCTGTGGCCAAGCCCGGCCGCGCGTGCGATCCAGCCCAGCATCTGCAGGTCGCGCAGCCCGCCGGGGCTCTCCTTGCAGTTGGGCTCGAGGGCGTAGGGCGTGTCGTTGAAGCGGGCGTAGCGTTGTTCCTGCTCGAGCAGCTTGGCCTTGTAGAAGGCGCGCACGTCGAGCGCTTCGCGGTAGCGCGCGCTCAGCTCGGCAAACAGCGCCGGGTCGCCGGCGAGCAGACGCGCCTCGAGCAGGTTGGTCTGCACGGTGATGTCGTCGGCGGCGGCGATCATGCATTCGTCGACCGTGCGCACCGCATGACCGACCTCGAGCCCGCAGTCCCACAACGCGCCGACCAGCGCCGACAGGCGCGCCTTCAGCGCCTCGTCGGGCGGTGTGGATAGCAGCACGAGCAGGTCGACGTCCGAGGCGGGGAAAAGCTCGCCGCGCCCATAGCCGCCCACCGCCACGAGCGCGGCGGAGGCGGGCATCGCGCACGCCGTCCACAGGCGGACGAGCTCGTGATCCACCAGTCGAGCGCGGCCCTTGAGCAGGATGGAGGTCTGCGGCCGCCCCTGATAGGCGTCGCGCAGCTGCGCCGTGCCCTCGACGAGACGTTGGCGTGCCGTGGTGGCAAGGGTGTGCAGCTCGTCGGTGAGGGCGTCGTTCATGTGCGGGCCTGCGACGGATTCTTCAGCCAGCCGTTGCGAAACGGGCAGCGACGAGCTCGGGCGGGGGCGGGCACCCGGCGGAAAGGGTGAGCACCTCGACACCGGTCTCGGTGACCACCACCGTGTGCTCCCACTGCGCCGACAGGCTGCGGTCCTTGGTGACGATGGTCCACCCGTCGGGCAGCTCGGAGATCGCCGCCTTGCCGGCGTTGATCATCGGCTCGATGGTGAAGATCATGCCGGGCTCGAGCGTGGGGCCGGTGCCGGCCTTGCCGTAGTGCAGCACCTGCGGTTCCTCGTGGAACTTGCGCCCGATGCCGTGGCCGCAGAACTCGCGCACCACCGAGAAGCCGTTGCCTTCGGCGTGCTTCTGGATCGCGGCGCCGATGTCGCCGAGGCGGCCGCCGGGCTTGACGGTGGCGATGCCCAGCCACATGCACTCGTAGGTGATCCGCGTCAGGCGGCGGGCGACGATGCTGCACGCCGAGTCCCCGCCGAGCAGGAACATGCGGCTGGTGTCGCCGTGGAAGCCCTCCTTGATCACCGTAATGTCGAGGTTGACGATGTCGCCCTTCTTGAGCGCCTTCTCGCCCGGTACGCCATGGCAGACCTGGTGATTGACCGAAGTGCAGATCGACTTGGGGTAGGGCTTGTAGCCGGGCGGTGCGTAGTCGAGCGGGGCCGGGATGGTGCCCTGCACGTTCACCATGTAGTCGTGGCAGAGGCGGTCGAGCTCCCCGGTGGTCACGCCGGGGACAACGAACGGCTCGATGTAGTCGAGCACCTCGGCGGCGAGCCGGCAGGCCACGCGCATCTTCTCGATCTCTTCGGGGGTCTTGATGACAATGCTCATTGTTGTGTGTTCTGTGTCGGGGCGGGAAAGCGGGAAGGCTATCGCAAGCGCCGCGCCGCAGCAAACCCGGTATCCGCGCAAACCGCATGCCAACCGATGCCTTCGCCATTTCCGCGGCGGGTACCCGCGAGGCTTGTGTCGGCCTGGGTTTCAATCCGCTTCAGCCTTGAGCACGATGCGGCCGGCGTGATAACATCGTGGGCTTGTCTGCATGTGCAGGCAAAATCCGCACGCCTTGCGGCACAGGGTCCTTCCGGGGCCTGCTCGACATCCTGCGTTCCGGCTCCGGCCGGGACGGGGACGCGCAAATCCCGGGGGGCAGCGTGGTGAACCGGTTTCCCGGTCGCCCATCCGCGAGGCGGAGGTTCAACCCTTGTACAGTTTGGAGCAACACATGTCCGTCACGATGCGTCAGATGCTGGAAGCCGGCGTCCACTTCGGTCACCAGACCCGCTTCTGGAACCCGCGCATGGCCCCCTACATCTTCGGCCAGCGCAACAAGATCCACATCGTCAACCTCGAAAAGACGATGGCGAAGTACAACGAAGCCATGGAGTTCGTGCGCAAGCTCGCCGCGAACCGCGGCAACATCATGTTCGTCAGCACCAAGCGCCAGGCGCGCGAGATCATCGCCGAGGAAGCCCAGCGCGCCGGCATGCCCTACGTCGACGAGCGCTGGCTCGGCGGCATGCTGACCAACTTCAAGACCGTCAAGCAGTCGATCAAGCGCCTCAAGGAAGTCGAGGCGATGATGGAAGACGGCTCGATCGAGCGCCTGTCCAAGCGCGAGGCGCTGACCGTGCGCCGCGAACTCGAGAAGCTGCAGAAGTCGATCGGCGGCATCAAGGACATGGGCGGCCTGCCCGACGCGCTGTTCGTCATCGACGTCGGCTACCACAAGATCGCCATCACCGAAGCCCAGAAGCTCGGCATCCCGGTCGTGGCCGTGGTCGACACCAACCACTCGCCCGAAGGCGTGGACTACCTGATCCCGGGTAACGACGACTCCTCGCGCGCCATCCGCCTCTACGCCCGTGGCGTGGCCGATGCCGTGCTGCAAGGCCGCAGCCAGGTGCTGCAGGAAATCGTCGATGCCGGCGGCGACGAGTTCGTCGAGGTCGAGGAAGAAGGCTCGCAGGAACAGGCCTGATCCTCAGCGAAGGGGGCCCGCGGGGCCCCTTTTGCAATCCGGGTGGCGCTTGCGAATCCCGCAACGTGCGCCCCGCACAATTCCCGATGTCGCGCCGATGGCCCTCCGGTGCGCTGCGCGGCATCCGCGTTTCGAATGTCAAACCGAACCTATTCAGGAGCTAGCATGGCGGAAATTACCGCAAGCATGGTCAAGGAACTGCGCGAGAAGACCGACGCGCCGATGATGGAATGCAAGAAGGCGCTGGCCGAAGCCGCCGGCGACATGGGCAAGGCCGAAGAGATCCTGCGCGTCAAGCTCGGCAACAAGGCCTCCAAGGCTGCCGCCCGCATCGCCGCCGAAGGCGTGGTCGGCATCGACATCTCGGCCGACGGCAAGCTCGGCTCGATCATCGAGGTCAACTGCGAGACCGACTTCGTCGCCAAGAACGACGACTTCCTGGCCTTGGTGCAGAACTGCGCCGGCCTCGTCGCCGCCAAGAGCCCGGCCGACGTCGCTGCCCTGTCGGCGCTGCCGCTGGGCGAGGGCACCGTCGAGTCGACCCGCACCGCGCTGGTCGGCAAGATCGGCGAGAACATGTCGATCCGCCGTTTCGCCCGCATCGAGGCCAAGGGCAAGCTGTTCTCCTACATCCACGGCGGCGCCAAGATCGGCGTGCTGCTGGACGTGGTCGGCGGCGACGAGCAGCTCGGCAAGGACATCGCGATGCACATCGCCGCGTCCAAGCCGAAGGCGCTCGACGCCTCGGGCGTGTCGCAGGACCTGATCGATGCCGAGCGTCGCATCGCGATCGAGAAGGCCCGCGCCGACAACAAGCCCGAAGCGATGCTGGAAAAGATCGCCGACGGCACCGTGCAGAAGTTCCTCAAGGAAGTGACCCTGCTGGCCCAGGTCTTCGTGAAGGCCGAGGACGGCAAGCAGACCATCGAGCAGCTGCTCAAGGCCAAGGGCGCCTCGGTCGCCGGCTTCACGCTGTTCATCGTCGGCGAAGGCATCGAGAAGAAGGTCACCGACTTCGCCGCCGAAGTGGCCGAACAGGCCGCCGCTGCCGCCAAGAAGTAAGGAGAAGAACGTGTCCGCCGCCTACAAGCGCATCCTGCTCAAGCTCTCCGGCGAAGCCCTGATGGGCGACGACGCCTACGGCATCAACGAGGAGGTCGTCAGCCGCATCGTGTCCGAGGTCGCCGAGATCAGCCGTCTCGGTGTCCAGGTCGGTGTGGTGATCGGCGGCGGCAACATCTTCCGCGGCATGAAGGGCGCGGCCTCCGGCATGGACCGCGCCACCGCCGACTACATGGGCATGCTGGCCACGGTGATGAACGCGATGGCGCTCGCCGACGCGATGCGACGCATGGGGCTCGAAGCGCGCGTGCAGTCCGCGCTGCGCATCGACCAGGTGGTCGAGCCGTACATCCGCGGGCGCGCGATCCGTCATCTCGAGGAAGGCCGCGTGGTCATCTTCGCGGCCGGTACCGGCAACCCCTTCTTCACCACCGACACCGCCGCGGCGCTGCGCGGCGCCGAGATCGGTGCGCAGATCGTTCTCAAGGCGACCAAGGTGGACGGCGTCTATACTGCGGATCCGAAGAAGGACCCGCAGGCGCAGCGCTACCATCGCATCAGCTTCGACGAGGCGATCGGGCGCAACCTGCAGGTGCTCGACTCGACCGCGTTCGCGTTGTGCCGCGACCAGAAGCTTCCGATCAACGTGTTCTCGATCTTCAAGCCCGGCGCGCTCAAGCGTGTGGTGATGGGCGAGGACGAAGGCACGCTGGTCCATTCCTGACCTCCGGAGAGGGCTTGCATGATTTCCGAACTCAAGAAGAACATCGAGCAGAAGATGCTGAAGTCGGTCGAGGCGCTCAAGACCGACCTCGCCAAGGTGCGCACCGGCCGCGCCCACACCGGCCTGCTCGATCACGTGATGGTCGAGTACTACGGTTCTATGGTGCCGGTGAACCAGGTCGCCAACATCACCCTGATCGACGCCCGCACGATCGGCGTGCAGACCTGGGAAAAGCCGATGCTCGGCAAGGTCGAGCGCGCGATCCGCGACAGCGACCTCGGCCTCAACCCCGCGAACATGGGCGAACTGCTGCGCGTGCCGATGCCTGCGCTCACCGAGGAGCGCCGTCGCGACCTCACCAAGGTGGTGCGCCACGAGGGCGAGACCGCCAAGGTGGCGATCCGCAACCTGCGCCGCGACGGCAACCAGCAGCTCAAGGATGCGGTCAAGGACAAGGCGATCTCCGAGGACGACGAGCGTCGCGGCGAGGACGAGATCCAGAAGCTCACCGACCGCTATGTAGCCGAGATCGACAAGCTGCTCGCCCAGAAAGAGCAGGAACTCATGCAGATCTGATCCGCGTGCGCGGATCGGCTGTATCGTCAACGGGCACGACAGGAGGCGGAGCATGATCGGAGGGCTGTTCAGGAGTTCCACCCGCGACATTCCCGACGTCTCGCAGGTGCCGAAGCACATTGCCGTCATCATGGACGGCAATGGGCGCTGGGCGCGCAAGCGCATGCTGCCTCGCGTCGCGGGGCATGCGCGCGGTGTCGAGGCGCTGCGCGCCACCGTGCGCGGCTGCGTCGATCGCGGGGTGGAGTACCTCACCGTGTTCGCGTTCAGCTCCGAGAACTGGCGCCGCCCGCAGGACGAGGTTTCTTTCCTGATGCAGCTCTTTCTGAAGTCGCTGCAGAAGGAGATCCGCCGCATGCACGACAACGACATGCGCTTCCGCGTGATCGGGGACCTCTCGAAGTTCGATCCGCGGCTGGTGGACATGATCCGCGAGGCCGAGACGCTCACCGCCGGCAATGGCGGACTCAACTTCACCGTCGCGGCCAACTACGGCGGTCGCTGGGACATTCTCGATGCGATGTCGCGCCTGATGGCGCGCGAACCGGGGCGCCTGGAACGCTTCACCGAAGATGAGATCGCCTCCGAGCTGTCGATGAGCTTCGCGCCGGAGCCCGATCTCTTCATCCGCACGGGTGGCGAGAAGCGCATCAGCAACTTCCTGCTCTGGCAGCTCGCCTATACCGAGCTCTACTTCACCGACGTGCTCTGGCCCGACTTCGACGACGGTGCGCTCGGGCAGGCCATCGGCTCCTATCAGGGGCGGGAGCGGCGCTTCGGCCGCACCAGCGAGCAGCTCAAGGCCGACGCCGGGGAATAGGGCCTCCATGCTCAAGGATCGCGTCCTCACCGCAATCGCCTTGCTGGTCGGCCTGCTGGCGGCGGTGTTCCTGCTGCCGGCATCGGTCTGGCTCGTGCTCTGCGCAGTCTTGTGCGGTGCGGCGGCGTGGGAGTGGGGCGCGCTCGCCCGCTTCGAGCGCGGGTTGCGCGTGTCCACGGCGGTCGCCTTTGCCGCCGCATCCGCGTTCCTGGGTTGGAGCGCGGGGCTGGGCAGCGGCGAGCTCGGCGGTGCTGCGGCCGTGGTGCCGCTCTATGTCTTCAGCGCGTTATTCTGGATCTTCGTCGTGCCGATGTGGCTGCGCGGCAAGTGGGCCTTGTCCAACCCGATGCTGGCTTCGCTGGTCGGCTTCGTCGTGCTCGTGCCGACCGCGCTGGCAATGATGCAGCTGCGCACGATGGGCCCCGGGGTGCTGCTCGGAACCATGGCCGTCGTCTGGGTGGCCGACATCGCCGCCTATTTCAGCGGCCGCGCCTTCGGCCGTCACAAGCTGGCCCCGGCGATCAGCCCGGGCAAGACTTGGGAGGGCGCCGCAGGTGGCGTGCTGGCGGTGCTGGCCTTCGGCTTCGGCGTGCTCGCGATGCGCGGCGCGGAATTCGAGGGCGGCGCGCCGGTGATCGCCGGCGTCCTGCTGGCGTGGACCGCGGTGAGCATCGTCGGCGACCTCTTCGAGTCGCTGCTCAAGCGTCAGGCCGGCCTCAAGGACAGTGGCAACATCCTGCCCGGCCACGGCGGCATCCTCGACCGCATCGACAGCCTGACGTCGACGCTCCCGCTCGTGGCGCTCGGCGCGGTGTGGCTCGCGCGCTGATCCTCCACGGCTTCCGCCGTGCTCCTTCCGCAACGGATTCTCCCCATGCCTGACCCCGCACCGCAGCGCCTGACCGTCCTGGGCGCAACCGGCTCGATCGGCCAAAGCACGCTCGATGTCGTCGCCCGTCACCCCGACCGTTTCGAGGTCTTCGCGCTCAGTGCGCAGCGCCAGGATGACAAGCTGCTCGAGCAGTGCCTGCGTTTTTCGCCGCGCTTCGCGGTGATGGGCGATGCGACCGCTGCCGAACGCCTGCGCGCGGGATTGCGCGCAGCGGGTCGCGACACCGAGGTGCTATGCGGTGAAGAGGCGCTCGAGCGTGTCGCCGCCGCCGACGAGGTGGCCATGGTGATGGCCGCGATCGTAGGCGCGGCCGGCCTGCGCCCGACCCTGGCCGCCGCGCGCGCGGGCAAGAAGGTGCTGCTGGCCAACAAGGAGGCCCTGGTGCTGTCGGGCCGCTTGCTGATCGATGCAGTGGCCGCAAGCGGGGCGGTCCTGCTGCCGATCGACAGCGAGCACAACGCGATCTTCCAGGCCCTGCCCGCCGGCTACGCGCGCGAACCCGCGCGCGCCGGCGTGCGCAGGGTGTTGCTGACGGCCTCCGGCGGCCCCTTCCGCACGGCGCCGATCGATTCGCTCGCGAATGTCACCCCCGAGCAGGCCTGCGCCCATCCCAACTGGGTCATGGGACGCAAGATCTCGGTCGACTCCGCGACCATGATGAACAAGGGCCTGGAGGTCATCGAGGCGCATTGGCTGTTCGGCGCCCCGGCGGACATGATCGAGGTGGTCGTGCATCCGCAGAGCGTGATCCACTCGATGGTCGACTACGCCGACGGCTCGGTGATCGCACAGCTCGGCAACCCCGACATGCGCACCCCGATCGCCAACGCCATGGCCTGGCCCGAGCGCATCGACGCGGGTGTGCGCCCGCTCGACCTGTTCGAGATCGCCCGCCTCGATTTCGAACGTCCGGACTTCGCCCGCTTCCCCTGCCTGAAGCTGGCCTTCGACGCGCTGCGCGCCGGCGGCACGGCGCCCGCCGTGCTCAACGCCGCCAACGAGGAGGCGGTCGCCGCCTTCCTCGACCATCGCATCGGCTTCCTCGACATCGCCGCCGTGATCGCAGCGAGCCTGGAACGCAGCCGGCCGGGCGCGGTCGATTCGCTGGAGGCGGTTTTGGCCGCCGACGCGCACGCCCGCGAACTCGCGCGGGACGAGATCTCCCGACTTCGCCGCGACCGATGACTCTCTTCGATTACCTGGTTCCCTTCGCGCTTGCCCTCGGCCTGCTCATCCTCGTCCACGAACTCGGCCACTACCTCGTGGCACGTTGGTGCGGGGTCAAGGTGCTGCGCTTCTCGATCGGCTTCGGCAAGCCGCTGCTGCGCCATACCGCCGGCAGCGACGGCACCGAATGGGTGCTCGCCGCGTTCCCGCTCGGCGGCTACGTCAAGATGCTCGACGAGCGCGAGGCGCCCGTAGCGGCACCCGAGCTGCACCGCGCCTTCAACCGCCAGAGCGTGTATCGGCGTTTCGCGATCGTCGCCGCCGGGCCGCTCGCCAACTTCCTGCTCGCGATCGCCCTCTACTGGGGCCTCTTTGTCGGCGGCACCGAGGAACTCAAGCCTCGCGTGGCGTTGTCCGACACGCCGGCGATCGCGCAGGCGGCGGGGGTGCGCGAGGGCGACCTCGTGATCGCGGTGGACGAGGAGCCCGTGCGCAGCTGGCAGGACCTGCGCTGGGTGCTGCTGCGCCACGCGCTCGACAACCGCGAGGTGGTGCTGCGCGTACGCACCCTGGAGGACGTCGATGCCTTCCGCCGCATGGATCTCTCGGGCGTGGCGATCGACGAGGGCAACACCGACCTGATCGCGCGCCTCGGCCTGCGCCCCTGGCGTCCGGCGCTTCCGGCGGTGATCGGCAGGATCGCGGATGGCAGCGCTGCCGAACGTGCGGGACTGCAGGTCGGGGATCGCGTGCTGGCGATCTCGGGCACGGCGGTCGCGGCCTGGGCCGACCTCGTGCGCCTGGTGCGCGAGGCGCCCGGACGCGCGCTCGACTTCGAGATCGACCGTGCGGGCGGGGTGGTAGGGCTTGTGGTGACCCCGGACGCGGCCGAGGAGGGCGGGGCGCGGATCGGCCGCATCGGCGTGGGGGTGGGCGAAGCCGCGACGGGCGGCATCGAGATGTTCGGCGAGATCCGCTACGGTGTGCTCGAAGGCCTCGCGCGCGCGGTTCGGCAGACCTGGGAGACCAGCGTGCTGAGCCTGAAGATGATCGGCCGCATGCTCACCGGCGAAGTGTCCTGGAAGAACCTCTCCGGACCGGTCACGATCGCCGACTATGCAGGTCAGACCGCCCAGCTGGGCTTGGCGCACTACCTCAAGTTCGTGGCCTTGATCAGCATCAGCCTGGGGGTCCTGAACCTGCTGCCCATCCCGGTTCTGGATGGGGGGCACTTGTTGTACTATACGGTCGAAATCATCAAGGGCGGTCCGATCCCGGAGCGCATCATGGAGGTCGGTCAGCAGATCGGCCTCGCCCTCCTGGTGATGTTGATGGCATTCGCCTTCTACAACGATCTCAATCGTCTTATTTCCGGCTGAACTCCCGCATGAATCGCAAGCTCCTGCCCGGGCTCCTGGTGGCCCTTTTTGCCGCAGCGCCGGCCCTCGCCTTCGATCCCTTCGTGGTCAAGGACATCCGCGTCGAGGGCATCCAGCGCACCGAGGCGGGCACCGTGTTCAACTACCTGCCGGTCCGCGTCGGCGAGACCTTCACCGAGGCGCAGGCCGCCGATGCGATCCGCGCGCTGTTCGCCACGGGTTTCTTCAGCGACGTTCGCATCGAGACCGAAGGCAACGTCATCGTGGTGGTGGTGGACGAGCGCGCAGCGATCGCCGACATCACCTTCGACGGGGTCAAGGAGTTCGACAAGGACGCGCTCAAGAAGGGCTTGCGCGAGGTCGGCCTCGCCGAATCGCGCATCTTCGATCGCTCGTTGCTCGAGCGCGCGGAGCAGGAACTCAAGCGCCAGTACCTCTCGCGCGGCAAGTACGCGGCCACGGTCACGACGACCGTCACGCCGCTCGAACGCAACCGTGTCGGCATCAACTTCAAGGTGGACGAGGGGGGCGTGGCCAAGATCCGCCAGATCCGCATCGTCGGCGCGAGGGCTTTCGAAGAAGAAGATCTCCTCGACGAGATGCAGCTCACCACGCCCGGCTGGTTGACCTGGTACACCAAGAACGACCAGTACTCCCGCCAGAAGCTCTCGGCCGACCTGGAGACCTTGCGCTCCTGGTACCTGAACCAGGGCTACCTCGACTTCAACATCGACTCCACCCAGGTCTCGATCACACCGGACAAGCAGGACATCTACATCACGGTGAACATCACCGAGGGCGAGAAGTACACCGTCACCGGCGTGCGCTTCACCGGCGACCTGATCCTTCCCGAGGCCGAATACCAGGCGCTGACGAAGATCCGACCGGGCGAAACCTTCTCGCGCGAACGCCTGACGGAGACCACCAAGGCGATCACCGACCGCCTTGGCAACGAGGGTTATGCCTTCGCCAACGTCAATGCCGCGCCGGAAGTCGACAAGGTCAAGCGCGAGGTGGCCTTCACCGTATTCGTCGATCCGGGTCGGCGGGTTTATGTGCGCCGCATCAACGTCGGCGGCAACACCAAGACGCGCGATGAGGTGGTGCGCCGCGAGATGCGCCAGATGGAAGGGGGCTGGTACGACGCGGCGGCGATCAACCGCTCGCGTACGCGCATCGACCGCCTCGGCTTCTTCGACGAGGTGACCGTCGAGACGCCGGCGATACCGGGCACGACCGACCAGGTCGACGTGAACTTCACCGTCAAGGAACGCCCGACCGGAAACCTGATGCTCGGCGCCGGTTTCTCCAGCTCCGAGAACATCGTGCTGTCGGCGTCGATCTCGCAGCAGAACCTGTTCGGCAGCGGCAACGCCCTGACGCTCGGCCTCAACACCAGTCAGTCCAGCCGCACGCTCGCGCTGTCCTTCACCAACCCCTACTACACGGTGGACGGCATCAGCCTGGGTTGGGACCTGTACCACCGCACCTACGACGCCGACGAACTCGACTCGGTGTCGCCGTACAAGACCGTCTCGACCGGCGCCGGCATTCGGCTCGGCTGGCCGATCGCGGAAGACGACCACGTTAACTTCGGGCTCACCGCCGACCGCACCGAGATCACCACGTACAACGCGAGTCCGCTGCTCTACAAGGATTTCTGCAAGGAAAACGGCCTCGACAACCCCAGCGGCGTCGGCGACTGCACGGTTGACAGCCTGCTGTTGACCGTCGGCTGGTCGCGCGACGGTCGCGACAGCTTCACCTATCCCCGCAGCGGCGTGTATCAGCGTGTCTATGGCGAGGTCACCGTCCCGGTTGGCGATCTGCGTTACGGCAAACTCGGCTACCAGTACCAGCACTGGTTCCCGATCGGAACCGACTACGCCCTGATGCTCAACGCGGACGTCGGCTACGCCAAGGGCTTCGGCGGCAAGGACGTACCCTTCTACAAGAACTACTACGTCGGCGGCATCGGCTCGGTACGCGGCTTCGACCAAGGCTCGGTCGGCCCCAAGTACAAGGATACCGACGGCGACATCAGCTCGACCGGCGGCACCCGCAAGGCCGTCGCCAACGCCGAGTTCTTCTTCCCGATGCCGGGCGCGGGCAAGGACCGTTCCTTCCGCATCTCGGCCTTCCTCGATGCCGGCTACGTCTGGGGCAGGGACGAAGAACCGCTCGGCGGCGGCACTTTCGTGGATCAGAACATCCGTTTCAGCGATCTGCGCTACAGTACCGGCTTGGCATTCTCGTGGAGCTCGCCGATCGGCCCGTTGAAGTTCAGCTTCGGCCATCCGCTCAAGAAGGAAGAGAACGACGAGATCCAGCGGTTCCAGTTCCAGCTCGGCAGCGTGTTCTGAGCTGCGGGCGAAACAGTTTCATCCGGAGGCATAATTGAAAGTCAGTACCCTCTCCCTGGTCGCACTCGCTGTGCTCGGCCTTTCCCAGACCGCGTTCGCCGAAACCAAGATCGGCTTCGTCAATTCCGATCGCGTCATGCGCGAAGCAGCGCCCGCCGTGCGGGCGCAGCAGCGGCTGGAGAAGGAGTTCGAAAAGCGCGACCAGGAGCTGCAGCGCATCGCGCGCGACCTCAAGTCGATGCAGGAAGACCTCGAGCGCAACGGCCCGACCATGGGCGACAGCGACCGTCGCAACAAGGAACGTGCGTTCAACGAGCTCAACCGCGACTTCCAGCGCAAGCAGCGCGAGTTCCGCGAAGACCTGAACCAACGCCGTAACGAGGAACTCGCCTCGGTGCTCGACAAGGCCAACCGCTCGGTCAAGCAGATCGCCGAGCAGGAAAACTACGACATCATCTTCCAGGAAGCGGTGTACGCGAACCCGCGCATCGACATCACCGACAAGGTCATCAAGACCCTGTCCGACGCCAAGTAAGACTGGTCGCCCGATGTTCCGACTGCACGAGCTGGTCGATCGCCTGGGCGGCGAGATCGCGGGAGACGGCGATGTCGCGGTTTCGCGCGTCGGCACGCTGGACAAGGCGGGGGAGGGCGATCTCGCCTTCCTTGCCAACCGCAAGTACCTGTCGCAGGTCGGCGAGTGTGCGGCAAGTGCGCTGATCGTCACGCCCGACCTGCGCGAGGCGCTGGCCGGGCGCAACCTGATCCTGACCGCCGACCCCTACCTGTACTTCGCACGCGTCGCGCAGCTGTTCAATCCGCCCCCCGCGGCGCGTCCCGGTATCCATGCGCTCGCCGCGGTCGCCAGCACCCTGCCGGCCAGCGTGCAGGTGGGACCCGGCGCCTCGATCGAGGAAGACGTGGTGCTCGGCGAGGACGTGGTGATCGGGCCCAACTGCCACGTGGGGCGCGGCACTCGCATCGGGCGCGGCACCCGGCTCTATGCCAACGTCAGCATCTACCACGACTGCGTGATCGGCGAGGACTGCATCCTGCATTCGGGCGTGGTCATCGGCGCAGACGGCTTCGGCTTCGCGCGCGAGAAGTCCGGCGCCTGGGTCAAGATCCCGCAGACCGGCCGTGTGGTCCTCGGCAACGACGTCGAGATCGGCGCCAACACGACGGTGGACCGCGGTGCGCTCGACGACACCGTGATCGGCGATGGCGTCAAGCTCGACAACCTCATCCAGATCGCGCACAACGTGCGCGTGGGCGAGCACACGATCATGGCCGGCTGCGCCGGGGTCGCGGGCAGCGCCCGGATCGGCGCGCGCTGCATGATCGGCGGCCAGGCCGGCATCTCCGGACACCTGAGCATCGCCGACGACGTCGTGGTGTCGGCGTGGACCCTGGTCGCCAAGTCGATCGCCAAACCGGGCGTCTACACCGGCAACCTGCCGCTGCAGACGCATGGCGACTGGGTGAAGAACTTCTCCCACCTGCGCCACCTCGACGCGCTCGCCAGGCGCGTCCGCCAACTCGAACAAAACAGCGACGGTCCCGACGACCGCTCGCAGGGCTGAGCCATCATGGACATCAAGGAAATCCTGCAGTACCTGCCGCACCGCTATCCCTTCCTGCTCGTCGATCGCATGCTGGAGATCGAACCGGGCGTGCGTGCGCGCGGGCTGAAGAACGTGACCATGAACGAGCCCTTCTTTCCGGGGCACTTCCCGCACCACCCGGTGATGCCGGGCGTGCTGATCATCGAGGCCATGGCCCAGGCTGCGGCGCTGCTGTCGTTCAAGAGCACCGGCGTGAAGCCCGACGACAACTCGGTGGTGTACTTCGCGGGCATCGACAACGCGCGCTTCAAGCGTCCGGTGGTGCCGGGCGACCAACTGATCTTCGACGTCGAGATCACCCACGCCAAGCGCAACATCTACAAGTACAAGGCACGTGCCAGCGTCGACGGCGAGCTCGCCGCCGAAGCCGAGCTGATGTGCGCGATCAAGACGCTATGATTCACCCGACCGCCATCGTCCATCCGGGTGCGAAGCTCGGCGCCAACGTCAGCGTCGGGGCCTATTCGCTGATCGGCGAGAACGTCGAGATCGGCGACGGCACGCGCATCGGCCCGCACGTCGTGGTCGAGGGCCACACCCGCATCGGCCGCGACAACGAGATCTTCCAGTTCTGTTCGATCGGCGCCAGCCCGCAAGACAAGAAGTACGACGCCGAGCCCACCCGGCTCGAGATCGGCGACCGCAACACGATCCGCGAATTTTGCTCGTTCAACGTCGGCACCAGCCAGGACGCGCACGTCACCCGCGTCGGCAACGACAACTGGATCATGGCCTACGTGCACATCGCGCACGACTGCCAGGTCGGCGACCACACCATCTTCGCCAACAACGCCACGCTCGCCGGCCATGTCCATGTGGGCGACTGGGCGATCCTCGGCGGCTTCACCGGGGTGCATCAGTTCTGCCGCGTCGGCGCGCACAGCTTCTGCGGTGTCGGTACCGTGCTGCTGCAGGATCTGCCGCCCTTCGTGACCGTGGCGGGCAACCCGGCCAAACCGCACGGCATCAACAGCGAAGGCCTCAAGCGCCGCGGCTACAGTGCCGAGGGCATCGCCGCGATCAAACGCGCCTACCGCGCGCTCTACCGCAGCGGCCTCACGCTCGACGAGGCGCGCCAGCGCGTCGCCGAGATCGCCGCCGGGCAGGCCGAGGCCGCGCCCTTCGCCGCCTTCATCGCGGACTCCGGTCGCGGCATCGTGCGCTGAGCATGATCCGCTGCACGGCGCGGGCCGCGTCTCGAACGGCATGAAGATCCGCATCGCCATGGTCGCCGGGGAGACCTCCGGCGACCTGCTCGCGAGCCACCTGATCCGAGCGCTCCGCCGCCATCTGCCCGACGCGGAGTTCTTCGGCATCGGCGGGCCGAAGATGCAGGCCGAAGGCTTCGACGTGCGCTGGCCCTGCGAGCTGCTCGCGGTGCATGGCTACGTCGACGCGCTCAAGCGCTACCGCGAGCTCTCCGGCATCCGCCGCGCGCTGCTCGCGCAGATCCGCGCCGAGCGCCCCGATGCCTTCATCGGCGTGGATGCGCCCGATTTCAACCTGTGGCTCGAAGGCAAGGTGCGCGACGCCGGCATCCCGGCGATCCATTTCGTCGGCCCGTCGATCTGGGCCTGGCGGGGCGGGCGGATCAAGCGCATCGCGCGCTCGGTGTCGCACATGCTGTGCCTCTTCCCCTTCGAGCCCGAGCTCTACGAGCGTGCCGGCGTGCCGGTGAGCTATGTCGGCCACCCGCTCGCCGACGAATTTCCGCTCGAGCCCGACCGCGCCGCTGCGCGCGAACGCCTCGGCATTCCTCTCGAGCGCGGCGTGGTGGCGATGCTGCCGGGGAGCCGGCAGTCCGAAGTGCGCAACCTGGCCGACATCTTCATCGGCACCGCGAAGACTTTGCACGAACGCGATCCGGAGCGCCTCTTCCTGGTCCCGCTGGCCACCCGCGAGACGCGCCAGATCTTCGAGGAGGCGCTGCACCGCAACGATGCGGGCGGGCTGCCGATCCGCATGCTGTTCGGTCACGCCGTCGAGGCGATGACCGCAGCCGACGTGGTGCTGGTGGCGAGTGGAACGGCAAGCCTGGAGGCGGCGCTGCTCAAGCGCCCGATGGTGATCACCTACCGCATCGGCAAGTGGCAGTACCGCCTCATGAAACGAATGGCCTACCTGCCCTGGGTGGGCCTGCCCAACATCCTGTGCGGCGAGACCGTGGTGCCGGAGCTTCTCCAGGACGAGGCCGACCCGGAACACCTTGCCGCCGCGATCGACGACTGGTTCGCCGACGATGCGCGGCGCGCGGCGGTCGCGGCGCGCTTCTCCGACCTGCATCGCACCCTCCGGCAGGACACCGCGCGGCGCGCCGCGGAGGCGATCCTGCCCTACCTCGACAAGGCGGGACCAAAGGCATGAACGCCGAGCTGTTCGATCCCGGACTGCCGTCCTCCAGCCTGATCTGCGGGGTCGACGAGGCTGGCCGCGGGCCGCTGTGCGGGCCAGTGGTCGCCGCTGCGGTGATCCTCGATCCCGCACGCCCGATCGAAGGCCTGGCCGACTCCAAGAAGCTGAGCGAGGCCGCGCGCGAGCGCCTCGCACCGCTGATCCGCGCTCGCGCGCTGGCCTGGGCGGTGGCCGAGGCGAGCGTCGAGGAGATCGACCGCCTCAACATCCTGCACGCCACCATGCTGGCCATGCAGCGCGCGGTGATGGCGCTCGGGATCGCGCCGGCCGAGGTGCGCATCGACGGCAACCGCTGCCCCAAGCTGCCCTATCCGGCGCGGGCGATCGTCAAGGGCGACGCCACCGAGCCATCGATCTCGGCGGCCTCCATCCTCGCCAAGACCGCACGCGATGCGGCCATGCGCGAGCTCGACGCGCAGTGGCCGCAGTACGGGCTGGCCGCTCACAAGGGCTACCCGACCGCCGCCCACCTTGCGGCGCTCGCGGCGCACGGCGTGCAGGCCTTCCACCGGCGCAGCTTCGCGCCGGTGAAGAAGCTGCTCGAGCGCCGGGATGAGTGAGCCGCAGCTCAAGGCGCTGGCATCGCGTGACAACGCCTTCGTCAAGCGCCTGCATGCGCTCGCGCACTCGGCACGCGACCGCCGCAAGCTCGACGAGACCGTGCTCGACGGCGCCCACCTGGTCGAATCCGCGCTCGCGGCGGGCGTGGCCTTGCGCGCGCTGGTGGTGTCGGAATCCGGCCTGCTGCGCGAGGAGCACCGCCGCCTGCTCGCGGCGGCGCCGGCAGAGGTGCCGCGCTACCGCCTGGGCGATGCCTTGTTCGCGCATGTCAGCCCGGTCGACAGCCCCGCCGGCTTGCTGGCCACCATCGCCATGCCGGCGAGCACGCCGAGCGCCCCGGGCGACGCCAGCCTGATCGTGGTCGACGGCGTGCAGGACCCCGGCAACCTCGGCAGCCTGCTGCGCACCGCGGCCGCGGCCGGCATCCGCCACGCGCTGCTCGGTGAGGGCTGCGCGCAGGCCTGGTCGCCGCGCGCGCTGCGTGCCGGCATGGGCGCGCAGTTCCTTGTCCGGATCGAGGAGGGCTGCGAACTGCTCGCCCGACTGGAGAGCTACCCGGGTCTGTGCCTGGCCACTGCCCTGCGCGAGGACGCCCACCAGCTCTACGAGCTCGACCTGCGCGGCCCGGTGGCCTGGCTTTTCGGGGCGGAAGGGCAGGGACTTTCCCCGGCCCTGCTGGCGCGTGCCGACGGCTGCGTGATCATCCCGATGGCGGCCGGCATCGAATCCCTCAACGTCGCCGCGGCCGCGGCGGTCTGTCTGTTCGAGCAGGCGCGTCAGCTCCGCGCCACGGGGACGATCCGAGGCGTGAATTTTCCTTCTTGACTCGGGCGCAGGCTTGCTTCCATGCTTTCCGCATTCCAAGCGGGGCACGGCGGACGCCGCGACAGACCCCGAGGACGAGACCAGGGGTGGTAGCGCCCCGCGAGGAGGATGATGGAAAAGTACGCCAAGACACCCAAGGGACAGGACGAGATCGCGCATCGCACGCACGGCCTCGGGCTGCGCGCCCGCCGCCTGCTGATCCTGGTCGATGGACAGCGCAGCGTCGAGGATCTGTGTGCCCTTACCGGCGACGCGAAGATTGCGGCTGCGCTCGGAGAACTCGCCGACGCAGGGTTCATCGCGCCTAGCGCCGGGATGACCGACCCGCCCGAAGCCAGCATACGCGAAGGACAGCCGGCGGCAGGCGCGGCGCCGGTCGCGCGGGCGCACACCGGCCACACCGCCAGCCTGCCGCTCGCGCGCGACTTCATGATCAACACCCTGCGCACCTTCCACGGCCCCTACGGCAAGCTCGGCCTGGTCAAGCGTGTCCATGCGACCCGGAGCAGCAGCGAACTGCGCGCGCTGATCGCCGAATGGAAGGAGTCGATCGACGAGTCACGCCTCGGCCGCAAGCGGGCGGACGAGCTGCTCGCGCTGCTGGAGGAGGTGCTGCCGGGCTGAAGGCGGTGTTGCGGGGCGATTCGCGTTAACATCCGGCCATCCGGCTCCGCGCCGACACAGCGAACAGAAGGCATGATCCTCGTCATCTCCCCCGCCAAGGCGCTCGACTACGAGACGCCGATCACCGTCTCCACCTACACCCGGCCCGACTTCCTCGACGATTCCGCAGCGCTGATCGAGGTACTGCGCGAGAAATCGCCCGCCGAGATCGCCGAGCTGATGTCGCTCTCGGATCCACTCTCCACGCTCAACGTGGCGCGCTACGCGAGCTGGTCGCGCCCATTCAGCCCCGACAATGCACGGCAGGCTCTGCTGGCCTTCAACGGCGACGTCTACGAGGGACTCGATGCGAGGAGCCTGACCGCGGACGAACTTGGCTGGGCGCAGGACCACCTGCGCATCCTCTCCGGCCTCTACGGCGTGCTGCGCCCGCTCGACCTGATGCAGGCCTACCGCCTGGAGATGGGCACCCGGCTGGCCAACCCGCGCGGCAAGAACCTCTACGAGTTCTGGGGCGAGCGCATCACCGACGCGCTCAACGGCCTGCTCGCGCGCGAGGAAGACGCCGGGCGCGAGCGTGTGCTGCTGAACCTCGCCTCCGACGAGTACTTCAAGTCGGTCAAGCCCAAGAAGCTGAAGGGGCGCATCGTCACCCCGGTGTTCGAGGACTGGAAGGGCGGGCGCTACAAGATCATCAGCTTCTACGCCAAGCGCGCGCGCGGGCTGATGAGCCGTTACGTCATCACGAACCGCATCGACGAGGTCGACGCGCTGCAGGGCTTCGACGCCGAGGGCTACGCCTTCGCCGCCGACGCGTCCGATGCCGATACCCTGGTCTTCCGCCGTCGCGAGGAGTGAACGTGCTGAAGATCAGCTCCAGCTTCGACTCCGGCGCGATCGAGGTCGTGCGCCTCGACGATCCGGCCGACATCCGCCTGCGCCTGCGCAAGGACAACGCCGCCGACTTCCACCAGTGGTTCCACTTCCGCCTGATGGGCGCGGCCGGCAAGCCGGTGCGCATGGTGTTCGAGAACGCCGCGGGCGCGGCCTATCCGGACGGATGGCGGGACTACCGCTGCGTCGCCTCCTACGACCGCCAGAACTGGTTCCGCATCGCCGGCACGCGCTACGAGGACGGGCAGCTGATCGTCGAGCACACGCCCGAGCGCGACAGCCTCTACTACGCCTACTTCGAGCCCTATTCGCACGAGCGTCACCTCGACCTGCTCGCGCGCGTCGAGCTCTCGCCCCACGCCCGCGTGCGCAACCTCGGCAGTACGGTGGATGGGCGGGACCTCGACGTGGTGACGGTCGGGCGCGACGCGCCGGGACGGGTGCCGGTGTGGATCATCGCGCGCCAGCATCCCGGCGAGACCATGGCGGAATGGTTCGTCGAGGGCCTCCTCGAGCGCCTGCTCGACAATGCCGACCCGGTCGCGCGCAAGGTGCGCGAGCACGCCGTGCTGCACATCGTGCCGAACATGAACCCGGACGGCGCGGTGCGCGGCAACCTGCGCACCAACGCCGCCGGGCGCAACCTCAACCGCGAATGGCGCGCGCCCGACCCCGTCGCCAGCCCCGAGGTCTTCCTGGTGCGCGCGGAAATGGAGCGCACCGGCTGCGCGCTCTTCCTCGACATCCACGGCGACGAGTCGCTGCCCTACGTGTTCTTCTCCACCGCCGAGGAGGTGCCTGGCTTCACCGCCGCGGCGGCGGCCGCGCAGGCGCGCTTCGTCGAGACCCTCCTCATGGTCAGCCCCGACTTCCAGACGCAGGAGGGCTACAAGCCCGGCCGCTTCGGCGAGGAACTGCTGACGCTGGCGAGCAAGTGGGTCGCCAACCAGTTCGGCTGCGTGTCGCTGACCCTGGAGATGCCGTTCAAGGACAACATCATCCTGCCCGACGGCCACGTCGGTTGGAACGGTGCGCGCAGCAAGCGCCTGGGCGCGGCCATGCTCGATCCGATCCTGCGCCACCTGCGTGAGGGCGGCGAAGGCTGATCGGGAGGGGAGGCGGTGGCGAGTGGACGTGGCGGCGACGTGCAGCTGCGTCCCCGCTTCACGGCCGCGAGGCCGCGGCCGGATTCACCGAGCGGATCAGGCCTTGTGCCCGATCTCGGCGAGGATCGCGGTCGCGCAGGCCACACCCGAGCGCACCGCGGATTCCAGCGTCGCGGGGTAGTCCGAATCCAGGTAATCGCCGGCCAGCCACAGTCCGGGCAGCGGGGTGCGGATGCCGGGGCGGAAGACGCCTGGCCGACACGCGAAAGTGGCGCGCTTTTCGACGATGACCTGCGACCACTCCGGGGCTGGCAGACGGCGACCGAGCTGGCGTTCGAGCTGGGCGTGCACCGCGAGGACGAGCTCGTCGCGCGCGAGCGCCTCGTGCGGGCCGTGGGCGCTGATCACGCACGAGAAGAGGCCCTCCGGCCCGCCGAGCTGGCCGCGGTCGAAGACCCACTGCGCCGGCCCGGCGGTGCTGCCCGAGGCCAGGCCGATCATCGGCTCGGGGAGCTGCTGGCCGCGTCCGAGGGCGAGATAGACGGACACGATCGGCTCGTGCTCGAGCGCGTCGATCTGCGCCACCAGGCGCTCGCAACCGCCGACGGAGGCGAGCAGCGCTCCGGCATGGTAGGGCGCGGTGGCCACCACCACGTGAGGCCAGGGGTGGCTGCCGGGGTCGCCGTCGAGGCGGTAGCCGCCGGCCACCCGTTCGACGGCCTCGATCGCGTTGCCGGTGCGCAGCCTGCCGCGGCGCACACCGATGTAGCGCGCCGCCGGCACCGGGAAGAGCTCGGACAGGTCGGTGCGCGGCAGCAGCAGCTCGCTGGCGGCGGCACCCGCACCGAGGCTGTCGCGCAGCACGTTCGCGAAGACCTGGGCCGAGGCCGCGGCGGCCGGGGTGTTGAGCGCCGCCACGCACAGCGGCTCCCAGATCAGCTGGCACAGGGTCGGAGTCTGGCGGGTCTCGGCGAGCAGGGCGTCGACCGTCATCCCCGGATCGGCCAGGCGGAAGCCGCGTCGCTTCAACCAGAGCATGAGGCGCAGCATCGCCAGGCGGTCGGCCCAGTGCAGCCCCTGCGCACGCAGCAACCCCACGGCGAGGTGGAAAGGCGCCGGCAGGGACGCGGCCTTCAGGTGCAGGCGGCCGGGGACGTGCAGGGTCAGCGGCAGGTGGGCGAGCTGCTTGGGCGACACGCCGGTGAGGCGCAGCAGGCGGGTAAGCTCGCTGTAGGCGCCGATCAGGATGTGCTGGCCGTTGTCCACCCGCCAGTGGTGGTCCTTGTGCACCACGCGGGCGCGTCCGCCCATGGTGTGCGAGCGTTCGAACACGGTGACATGCACCCCGGCGCGGGCCAGCTCGACCCCGCAGGCGAGCCCGGCGTAGCCCGCGCCGATGATGGCGACGACCGGCACGCTCATGGCCGGAGGTTCCGGCTGCCGTGCCAGCTCGGTCCCGCGCGCTGGGTGCGCTTCCCTGCGGGCGTGCTCATGCGCGGAACCAGGTCGTGCCCGCGAGCCACACCTTGCGCAGCGGGGTCAGGGAGGTGCGGCGGTCGAGCACCAGGAAACCGTCGCGCGCGATTTCGCGCAGCAGGGTGCGGTAGATCGCCGCCATCACCAGGCCGGGGCGCTGCGCCTTGCGGTCGATCGCGGGCAACTGGGCGAAGGCCTGGTCGTAGAACTTCTCCGCGCGCTCGGCCTGGAAGGCCATGAGCTCGCGGAAGGCGTCGGAGTAGCGCGCCTCGAGGAGATCCTTGGCGGGCACGTTGAAGCGCTGCAGGTCCTCGATCGGCAGGTAGATGCGCCCGCGGCGGGCGTCCTCGCCGACGTCGCGGATGATGTTGGTGAGCTGGAAGGCCAGCCCGAGGTCGTGCGCATACTTGAGCGTCTGGCGGTCCTGGTAGCCGAAGATCTCGGCAGCGAGCAGGCCGACGACGCTGGCGACGCGGTAGCAGTAGAGCTGCAGGCCCTTGAAGTCGAGGTAGCGCGTCTGCGACAGGTCCATCGCCATGCCGTCGATGATCTCGAGCAGCTGCTCCTGCGGCAGGCGGAAGCCCTTCAGCACGTCCTTGAGCGCATGTCCGACAGGGTGGGTGGGCAGGCCGCCGTAGATGCGCCCGACCTCCTGGCGCCACCACTCGAGCTTGGTCTGCGCGAGCGAGAGGTCGTGGCATTCGTCGACCACGTCGTCCACCTCGCGGCAGAAAGCGTACAGGGCGGTGATCGCCTGGCGGCGCTCGGCGGGCAGGAACATGAAGCTGTAGTAGAAGCTCGAGCCGCTCTTGGCGGCCTTGTCCTGGCAGTAGTCGTGTGGATTCATCCGAGTTTTCCGTAATTCAGCGCGCGCCAGCCCAGGCGCGCCCAGTCGCCGCGACCAAGCGCGGGGCGGTGGTGGAAGACATCGTAGCCGACCGCCTCGATCCCTTCGAGAATGCGCAGCCCGCCCAGCACGACCAGTCGCAACTCCCAGCCGACGCGCCCGCGCAGGGTACGGGCGAGCGGGGCGCCGTCGAGCATCATCGTGCGAGCACGCCGCACCTCGAAGGCCATCAGCGCGCGCCAGTCCTCGCCCGGGCTGCGTTCGCCGCGGGCGAGCGCGTCGAGCGCGGGCTCGTCGAGGCCAAAGCGGGCGAGATCGTCGAGCGGCAGGTAGATGCGCCGCTTTTCCCAGTCGACCGCGACGTCCTGCCAGAAGTTGATCAGCTGCAGGGCGGTGCAGATCGCGTCCGAGCGGCGCAGGTTCTCCGCGTCCGCCGCGCCATACAGATGCAGCATCAGGCGCCCCACCGGGTCGGCCGAGCGCCGGCAGTAGTCGCGCAGCTCTGCGAAGTCGGCGTAGCGCGTCTTGCCGACGTCCTGCATGAAGGCGTCGAGCAGGTCGCGGAAAGGCTGCAGCGGCAGCGCATGGGTATGTATCGCACGGCCGAGGCGGGCGAACATCGGCGCCAGCGTCGCGTCGGCCACCGGCCGGCCCTGCGCGCAGGCCTCGAGCCCGAGCTGGTAGTCGTGCAGGCGCGCCAACCGCGCCACCGCGGGCGCGTCGCCCTCGTCGGCGACGTCGTCGGCCCCGCGCGCGAAGGCGTAGATCGCCTCCACCGGCTCGCGCAGGCGGGCCGGCAACAGCAGTGAGGCGACAGGGAAGTTCTCGTAGTGCTCGACCGGCATCGGGGCAAAGGAGCGGCGGGATCCGCAGGGTGCCGCAGTATATCCGCACGCCCCGTGGAGAAGCGGCGCAAGCCGCGAACACGGCGGTTCGCCAATGGGGGCTTCGCAATCTCCACCGCCGCATTCGCGCCTTGCGGCGCTCCTACCGGAGGCATCGCACCGGGAAGCGCATGCAGGAGCGGCGCAAGCCGCGAACCTTTTGCGCAGGGCAATGACACAATGGCGTCCATCATTCCGCTCTCCAGCCCCGTGCCACGAGGCCTTCCGATGCTGCAGCTCGACGACGTCACCCGCATCCTGCCCGGCGCCCCCGCGCGCGTGCTGTTCGAGCGCCTTGCGCTGCGGGTCAAGGCAGGGGAGTGCGTGGCGATCGTCGGCGAGTCGGGCTCGGGCAAGTCGACCCTGCTCAACTGCATCGCCGGCCTGGAACCGATCGACGGCGGCACGATCCGGGTCGGCGAAACACCCATCGAGCGCCTCGACGACGACGCCATGGCGCGCCTGCGCCGTAGTCACTTCGGTTTCGTGTTCCAGGCTTTCCACATCCTGCCCCACCTGAACCTGCTGCAGAACGTGGCGCTCCCCTTGTGGCTGCTCGGCATCGCGGAGGCCGAGGCCGCGCGCCGCGCACAAGAGATGCTCGGCCGCGTCGGGCTGCGCGCGCGCGCGCCGGATCCGCCGCAGCAACTGTCCGGGGGTGAGCTGCAGCGCGTGGCGATCGCGCGCGCGCTGGTACATCGGCCTCACCTGGTGCTGGCGGACGAGCCCACCGGCAACCTCGACCCGGGGCGAGCGAGCGAGGTACTCGACCTGCTGCTCGGCCAGATCCGCGACAGCCGCGCCGCCGGCGTCATGGTCACGCACTCGCGCAGCGCGGCGGCGCGCGCCGACCGCGTGCTGGAACTTCGAGCCGACGGGCTGCATGACGTCACGGGGCATCCGTGAGCGTGCCTCTTCGACGCATCTTCCTGGCCAGCCTGCTGCGCCGCCGCCTGGCGAGCGCCCTGTCGCTGCTGGCGATCGCGCTCGGCGTGGCGCTGGGGCTGGCGGTGCATCTGATCCACGGTGCCGCGCTCGACGAGTTCGGCCGCGGCATGCGCGCGGTGGCGGGCAAGGCCGACCTGCAGGTGGTGGGGCCGCGCGACGGGTTCGACGAGGCCTTGTTCGCCACCCTGGCGCGCCGGCCCGAAGTGGCGGCGGCGAGTCCGGTGCTGGAGATCGAGGCGCGCCTGCCCGGGCGCGAGGAGAGCCTGCGCATTCTCGGCGTGGACCTCTTCCGGGTGCTGCGCGTGCAGCCCGGGCTGATGCCGCTGGCAGAGGGCGGCGGGGACCTGCGCTTCGCGGCACTGCGTCCCGGCGTGGTGTTCCTGAGCGACGACGCCCGGCAGCGCCTTTCCGCGCCGGGGCGCTCCATGGAAGGCGAGGTGCTGCCGCCGGCGCTCGTCGACGCCCGCATCGCGGTGCAGTCGGGCGTGCGCCGCCTGGTGCTCGAGGCGGGTGGGCGGGTGCCTGGCGCAGGCGGCGTGCTCGGCGTCATGGACCTCGGCGCAGCGCAGCAGGCCTTCGCACGCATCGGCGTGTTGAGCCGGATCGACCTGCGCCTGGCCGAGAGCGTTTCCCCGGCGGCGGCGCAGGCGGCCTTGTCCGCCCTGCTGCCACCGGGGATCGCCTTGCGCACACCCGAGGCGGCAGCGGGCGAGCTCGGCTCGCTGTCGCGCGCATACCGGGTGAACCTGACCATGCTGGCGGCGATCGCGCTGCTGACCGGCGGCTTCCTCGTGTTCTCCACGCAGCTGCTGTCGGTGGCGCGGCGGCGGCGCGAGTTCGCGCTGCTGCGCGCGCTCGGTCTGGTGCGCGCCGAGCTGATGCGCGGTCTGCTTGCCGAGGGCGCAACGGTGGGCGTGGTCGGCGGGCTGCTCGGGGTCGTGCTCGGCCACGCCCTCGCGGCGGGCGCCTTCCGCCTGGTGGGGGGCGACCTCGGCGCGGGCTTCTTCCGCGGCGTGGCGCCACAGCTGGCGTTCGACCCCGCGGCGGGCCTGGCTTACCTGCTGCTGGGCGTGGCCGCCGGTGTCGCCGGCACCTGGCTGCCGGCGCGTGC
>NZ_AMXD01000018.1 GCF_000310185.1 Thauera aminoaromatica S2
AGCGCGCTGCCCGCGCCGGGCACGCCGGCGAGGATGCCCGCCGCGGCGAGCAGCGCGAGCCCAGCCGGCAGCAGGTGGCCGACGCGCACCATGCGCGCCGCGATCGCCTCGAAGGCCTGCACGCTGGGGGCCGGGGCGCGATCGGCGCGCAGGCCGTCGAGGTAGCGTCTCCACAGCAGCAGGCGGGCGCACAGGGCGAGCACGAGGGCCATCGCGGCGGCGATCTGCAGCCCGCCCGCCAGGGTGGTGGCGATCAGGCCCGCGCCCTCGGCCAGTCCGGTGCCCAGTACCAGCGGCGCGCAGCGCGCATGGCGCCAGGCGGGGATGCCCTTGTCGGCGGCGAGGATGCGCGCCTGGGCGTAGACGAAGGCGAGGCCGCACAGCCCGGCGAGTGCCTGCGCGGCGGGGTGGGCGGTGTAGAGGGCGAGCACGCCCGCGCCGAACAGCGCCAGTGCGACCGAGGCCTCGCGCGTCATCCACGAGCTGCGGATGTGACGGAAGACGTTGAGCGCGCGCCACGGTCGGCCGATCTCGAACCAGACGCACAGCAGCCCGAGGGCGACGAGGAGCAGGCCGGCGGCGAGTTGCGGGCGCACCTCGACACCGGCGAGGCCGGCGAGCCCGGCGAACAGCACGAGCCCGCCGCCGCTGCCGCCGCAGATGAAGTTGCCGGCGGCGCGCCAGTCCCAGTGCTGCTGCAGGCGGGGTGCGGGCTGGCCGGGGAGGGGGGAACGGTTCGGTTTCATCAGGCGTGATCCCAGATGTAATAGACGCTCGGCCCGGTGCCGAGCTCCTCGTGCATGTGGAAGTGCTGGGTTTTTGCGAGCAGGCGGCTGACCGCGCTGTCGGGGTCGTCGATGTCGCCGAAGACCATCGCGCCCGAGATGCAGGAGTTGACGCAGGCCGGGGTGACCTCGGGGTCGCGCCCGGGGATGCGTCCGCTCGCCGCGGCGGCGTCGATGCGTTCCTTGCAGAAAGAACACTTGGTCGCCACCGAGATGCGCGACGGGTCGAAGCGGATCGCCTCGGAGGCGATCGGCTGCTCGCCGTAGGCGAAGCGCGCTTCGTGCACGATCGAGCGCGCCTCGTAGGGACAGGCCATCACGCAGTTGGCGCAGCCGATGCACACGTCGTAGTCGATGGTGACCAGGCCGTCGCGGCGCTTCTGCGTCGCCTCGGTGGGGCAGACCGCCGCGCACGGCGGCTCGGCGCAGTGCATGCAGGCCGTCGGCAGGAAGCTGCGGCGCACGTCGGGGAACTCGCCGGTCTCGAGGTCGAGCACGCGGCGCCACTGCACGCCGGGCGGGGTGGCGTTGGCGTTCTTGCACGCCGCGGTACAGGTCTGGCAGCCCACGCAGCGGCGCAGGTCGATGCTCATCACATAGCGGGTCATTGCACGGTGCTCCCTTCGAGACGGCGGATCGCCACGCGCACGATGTCGGCGCCCGAGCCGGTGGCGTCGGTGAGTTCGAGCGACATCGGCGCCACGGTGTTGAGGCTGGGCATGCCGAAATCCTTGGCGACCGGGGTGGCCCAGTGGTCGAACTGGCCCGGGATGACCAGGGTGTCGGGGCGGATGCCGTGGGCGAGCACCGCCTTGCCGTAGGTGGCGCCGATGTGCGAGCGGATCTCGACGCGGTCGCCGTCGGCGATGCCGAGGCGCCTGGCGGTGTTGGCGTTCATGATCACCCCGGCGTGGCCCCGCACGTTCTGCGCCACCTCGCGCATCAGCGCGATGCTGACGTTGCCGCCGGTGTGGTACTGCATGCTCTTGGTGGCGAGCAGCCACAGCGGGTAGTCCTCGGGCTTCGCGCCGCTGTCGACCAGGGCCTGCTCCCAGCGCCCGGGAACGTCGTGCCATTCGGGCAGGGCGGTGTATTCGGAGAGCTGGGTGTCCCACCAGTGCATGTCGTGCTCGTGCAGGCGGTTGCCGAGCTCGCGGCCGATGCGCAGCAGGCGCTCCTGGTAGGGCAGCTCGTAGCGCAGGCCCTTCTCGGCCAGGGTGGGGGTGAGGTACCACGAGCGCTGCGGCATCGGCACGGTGTAGAAGCCGTGCTCCTTGAACCAGGCGAGGTCGTGGGTCTCCTGCCCCTGCGAGAGATCGGTGCTCGCCGCGCGGCAGATGGCGTCCCAGATCGTGTCCACGTCGTGCGTGCGCGTGGGGTCGAGGCTGAAGTCGTAGCCCTCGCCGGCGAGCGGCGAGACGCCGCCGGCGCCGCGGTTGATCGCCTTGTTGTAGGGCTCGAGCAGGCCGGTGCGGCGCGCCAGCTCGGTGCTGATCCAGGTGAAGTCGCGCGCCTCGCCCTGCGGCTCGACCGCCGGCTGGCGCAGCACCACGCCGCGCGCGGTCCAGAACTGCTCGACGAACTTGGTGCCGCCGACCTTGATCATCTGCAGGGATTCGAGGTCGGTGGCCTCGGGCAGCAGCAGGTCGGCGAAGAAGTTGGTCTCGTCCACCGTGTAGGCGAAGGACACGGTGAAGGGGAAGGTGGCGATCGTCTCCACCAGGCTGGGCGTGTCCCAGAACGAGATCGCCGGGTTGGAGCGGTAGATGAACCAGATGTCGGGCAGGGTCGGCTTGGGCATGTTGAAGTCGCGCGGCACCTCGCGCTGGAACATCCACGCCAGCTGGGTGGGGCCGAGCGCCTGGCTCCATGCCGAGTTGCCGACGATCGGCACCAGGGTGCGGTGGGCGTTGCGGCCGGTGGGCCGGGCGACCCAGTGCTCCTTGTCGGTGGGGTTGAATTTCTGCGCCATGAAGCCGTCCTCGCCAGCGGCGACGCTAAGGTGGCGGTCGTCGTGCGGGCGGTTCAGCCGCACCGTGGTGCCGAGGGTACCGCCCGGCACCTCGAGCGCGCCCACCAGGGTGGCGAGCACCGTGCGCGCCCAGCAGCACTCGAAGGCGCCCCAGCCGTTATTCACCGACTTGCCGAGGGTGACCGCGACCGGGCGCAGCGGCAGGGTGGCGCCGTCCACCTCGATGGTGGCGCCGACCTGCGCGTTCTCGAGGTACTCGCCCGCGATGCGGCGGATGGTGGCCGCAGGCACGTCGCAGATGCCCTCCGCCCACTCCGGCGTGTATTTGCGCATGTGCTCGACCAGCATCGTGTGGGCGGGTGCGCCCTCCACGTCGGCGAGCGCATGGCGGGCGTCGTCGGCATCCACGGTCACCGCGGCGGCGACGCGGAAGCGGCCCTCGAGCGCGGGCTCGACGCCCGGGGTGTCGAAGGGCACGGCGCGGCCGGCGGCGGGATCCCACACCAGCGGCTTCGCGCTGTCGGGGGCGCGCAGGTAGAGACCGTCGGGGCCGACCAGGTAGGGCGAGGACGTGCGGTCGCGCAGGAAGGGCAGGTCGAGCTGCCCGAGGCCGTGCTCGCACACCAGCACGTGGATCAGCGCGAACATGAAGGCGGGGTCGGTCTTGGGGCGGATCGGCACCCACTCGGACGCACAGGCGCCGGTGATCGACAGGTGGGGCTCGACCTGCACGCGCTTGTAGCCGCGCACGCGCGCGTCGGCGTGGCGGGTGACCGCGCACGGGCCGCCGGAGGCGTCGACGTTGCTGCCGATCGAGATCACGTAGCGGCAGTTGGGCGTGTCCGCGGCGACGGTGAAGGCGCGGTGCCAGAACTCGCCGTAGAGGTGCTCGGAATGCACGCACTTGACGCCCTGGCCGGAGCCGAAGCTGAAGTCGATCGGCCCCCAGGCGGCGAGGAAGGCGGGCAGGGTGCCCATGTACATCGCCGGCGTGCCGCCATGGCCGAAGCTGGCCGCCACGCGCGGCAGGCCGGAGTCGTCGACGAGGCCCTTCTCGCGCACCGCGGCGAGGCGGGCGGCGATGGTATCGAGCGCCTCGTCCCAGGAGATCGGTACGAAGCCCGGATCCTCGTTGCGCCCCTTCTTCGGGTTGGTGCGCTTCATCGGCTGCAGGATGCGGTGCGGGTTGTAGGTCTTCTGCACCAGGCCGTGCGCCTTCACGCATACGCGTCCGCGCGCGGGATGCACGTCGGCGGCGGCGAAATTGGGTTCGATCTCGGTGGCCACGCCGTCGATCACCTTGACGGTCATGAAGTCGGGGCCGGCGACGCAGTTGTAGCAGTAGCTCGGAATCTTGCGTTCGTTGCGGGCGGTGGCGGCGGTCATCGCGGACTCCTCGCTCAGTGCATGCGTTGCGGGTGGGTGTAGACGCTGTGGCGGTGGCCGCGCGCGAAGCCGACCAGGGTGACGCCCGCGGCCTCGGCCAGGCGCACCGCCATGCCGGTCGGCGCCGAGAGCGCGGCGATCGCGGCGATGCCGACGGTGGCGGCCTTCTGCACGATCTCGTAGCTGGCGCGGCTGGTCATCAGCACGAAGCCGTCGTCGAAGCCGCAGCCGCGCGTGGCGATCGCGCCGATGAGCTTGTCGAGCGCGTTGTGGCGGCCGACGTCCTCGCGCACCAGCGCGACGCTGCCGTCGCGCCGGCACCACGCCGCCGCATGCACCGCGCCGGTGAGCTGGAACAGCGGCTGCAACGCGGCGAGCTCAGCCTGGGCGCGCTCGAGCGCGCCGGGCTGGATCGCGGTGTCGGCGAGGCGGGCGGGCGGCAGCGGGCGCTGCAACTGGGCGAGGCTCTCGATGCCGCACAGGCCGCAGCCGGTGCGCCCGGCGAGCGCGCGGCGGCGTTCGCGCATGGCGGCGAAGCGCTCGCTGGCGAGCGCCATGCGCACCTCGCAGCCGAGGGCGTGCTCCACCACGTCGATGTCGTGGAGCTCGCGCGCGCTCGCGGCGATGCCCTCGCTGAGCGTGAAGCCGAGCGCGAAGTCCTCGAGATCCTGCGGGGTGGCGAGCATCACCGCGTGGGAGAAGCCGTTATAGACGAGGGCGACCGGCGCCTCTTCGGCGACCGCGTCCTCGCCGAGGATCGCGGAGTCGGTGCCCCGGCGTTCGACGCCGTAGCTGCGGTGCGCGCCGCTTGCGGGGGAAGGGTGGTCGAGCATGGGGACCTCCTGTCGGGAAGGAGCCGCAAGAGGGTCGTGCAGCGGCTTGACTTAATGATACAAAAAAATATCAAGAAATCAATATCTGCGTATCACAAAATTATAAAGTCAAGTTAAATCATGACGTTGCAGATAGTTAGATATCCACGAATAAGATTGCTCGTGTTGCTTCGCTATGGGGGATTTTGCATAGGATGGGTGCGGCGGGAGCCCGGGCGGTCCGTGCTTGCCGTGCGAGGGGCGGGCGTTCAGTGGCTGCCGAGGCGGTGATTCACGGCGGCCAGGTCGGACGGCGTGTCGATGTCCAGCCAGCTGGCGTCGTTGTCGACAGCGAGTTCGACCAGCGCCCCACGGTGGCGAGCGAGCAGTGCGCGTGCGCCTTCGTCGCCGGCGAGGGCGCGCAGCTCGTCACCGAAGCGCGCGGCGAAGCCCACCGGATGGCCGCGGCGGCCCCGGCAGACGGGGGCGGCGATGGCGGCGCCAGCGCGCAGCGCGTCGGCGACCAGGCGGTGCTGGGCGGTGGGCACCAGCGGCATGTCGCCAAGTGCGACCAGCCAGCCTGCGGCATCGGCGGTGGCGGCCACGCCACAGGCGATGCTGACGCCCATGCCGGGGTGCTCGGCGCCACAGCGAACCACCTCGGCACCCGCCGCACGCAGCTCGTCCTCAAGCGTGCCGGGCTGGGCGGGAACGACCGCCACCACCAAGTCGACGGCCGGCAGCAGGCGGGCGCAGGTGGTCGCGGCCACGCCGCGGCCGTCGGCCAGGCGGGCGACGAGCTTGCCGCCGCCGAAGCGGCTGCCGGCACCGGCGGCGAGCAGGATGCCGACGATCAGGCCGCGCGTGCGAGCGGGCATGCGGCGGACTCCGTCGCCGGGCGTGCGACTGCGGCCGTCAGGCTCGTGCCGTTGCGGCGCGCGGTGAGGTCGGCGACGATCGCGAGCGCGATCTCGGGCGGTGTGCGGCTGCCCAGCGGCAGGCCTGCCGGTGCATGCAGGCGGGCGATCTGCGCGTCGCCGAGGTCGAACAGGCGCAGGCGCTCGCGGCGGGCGGCGCTGGTTGCGCGCGAGCCCACTGCGCCGATGTAGAAGGCGTCGCTGTGCAGCGCGTCGATGAGGGCGAGGTCGTCGAGCTTGGGATCGTGGGCGGCGGCGAGGATCACGCTGCGGCGGTCGGGGCGCATCGCGGCGACCGCGTCGTCGGGCATCTCGGTGGTGATCTCCACGCCGGGCAGCGTCCAGCTCGCGCGGTATTCCTCGCGCGGCTCGCTGAGCGTGACGCGGTAGTCGAGGGCGAGCGCGAACTGGGCGAGATAGGCGGAGAGCTGGCCGGCGCCGACGATCAGCATGCGCCAGCGCGGCCCGAAGGCCGCGGTGAGCCGGGAGCCGTCGAACACCACCGCGGTGTCCGGGACGGAGTCGAGCAGCTCCACGGCGCCCGTGGCGAGGCTCAGCCGGCGTGCGAGCAGTTCGCCGCGCTCGATGCGCGCGAGCGTCTCGGCGAGCCGGCTGCCGGCGTGCAGCGGCTCGAGCACCAGGCTCAGCGAGCCGCCGCAGGGTAGCTGGAAGCGCCGGGTCTGGTCCGCGGTGATGCCGTAGGTGACGAGCTCCGGGCGCTCGAGCCATTGCGTGCGCAGGCGATCACTCAGGTCGTCCTCGATGCAGCCGCCGGAGACCGAGCCGGCCAGGCGTCCGTCGCCGCAGATCGCCAGCAACGCGCCTTCGGGTCGCGGCGAGGAGCCCCAGGTGCGCACCACCGTCGCGAGCGTGACCGGCAGTCCGGCCGCCTGCCAGGCGACGGCCTGGCGCAAGGTCTCGAGATTGACGCTGTCCATGTCGGTTCCTCGGGAAAGGAAAATGTTAGACACGCTAACTATTGGAGTTCAAACAATTACACTTCGAAGTGTAGCAGGGTGCCGGGCCCTTGCAAATTGAAAGGCACAGCAGCGGGACGTCCGGTTTCGTCTCGGCCAGGCCTTATGCCCCGGGGGCGCGGGCTCGCCGCGGACGACGCGCTTGCGCTAACCTCGCACGAGGCCGCCACGATGGCGGCAGACACGGAGAGCGGGCGGCAGATGCGCAGGATCAGGCTGAACTACGTACTCGGCGCGGACACGGGGTCGGCGCCGCTCCACAATCCCCTGCTCGACCTCCTGCAGGCGGTGCGCGAGCAGGGCTCGATCTCCGCCGCCGCGCGTGTGCTGGACCTCTCCTACCGCCACGTTTGGGGCGAGCTCAAGCGCTGGGAGCTCGAGCTCGGCCAGCCGCTGATCCTGTGGGAGAAGGGCCAGGCCGCGCGCCTGTCCGAGTTCGGCGCCAAGCTGCTGCTCGCCGAGCGCCAGGTGCAGGCTCGCCTGTTGCCGCAGATCGAGGCGCTGCGCGCCGACCTCGAGCGCGCCTTCGCGATCGCCTTCGACGATTCGGTGCATGTGCTGTCCTTCCACGCCAGCCACGACGAGGCGCTCGCCGCGCTCGGCGAGGAGGCGCGGACCCGCGGCCTGCACCTGGACATCCGCTTCACCGGCAGCGTCGATGCGATCCGCGCATTGAACGAGGGCCGCTGCACCATGGCCGGCTTCCACGTGCGCCTGCCGGCGGTGCCGGGCTCGCGGGGGTCGTCGTCACACTCGCAGCGCACCTACAAGCCGCTGCTGCGCCCCGGCCTGCACAAGCTGATCGGCTTCGCCCGCCGCAGCCAGGGCCTGATCGTGGCACGCGGCAATCCGCGCGGCCTGCACGGCCTCGCCGACCTCGCGCGCCCCGGCGTGCGCTTCGTCAATCGCGCGCGCGGCACCGGCACGCGGGTGATTTTCGACGAGCTGCTCGGCGAGCTCGGCCTCGCGCCCGCCGCGATCGAGGGCTACGCCAATGACGAACCCTCGCACGCCGCGGTCGCGCAGGCGGTGGCGAGCGGTCAGGCCGACGCCGGCTTCGGCATCGAGGCGAGCGCGCGCGGCCGCGGACTGGACTTCGTGCCGCTGGTCGAAGAGGCCTACTTCCTCGCCTGCCTCAAGTCCACCCTGGAGCACGACGCCACCCGCGCCCTGCTCGCGCTGCTGCGCACCGCCGCATGGCAGCAGCGCCTGGCCGACCTGCCCGGCTACGCGCCGATGCAGAGCGGCGAGGTGCTGTCGATGAGCCGGGTGCTGCCGTGGTGGCGCTTCGGGGGGCGTGGAAACGCTCGCGAAGGAAAGCAATAAGCTGATGTTTGAATTGCAATTTTCCGTGAAACATTAGCGCGGAACCTGGCCGCTCGCGTCCGAAGCGCGTAGAATCCTGCCCCTTGTTCACGCATTGCAGCACGGAGCGCGCCATGCTCTATCCCACCCGTTTCGATGTCATCGTGGTCGGCGGCGGTCACGCCGGGACCGAGGCTGCGCTCGCCGCGGCGCGCATGGGCGCGGCCACGCTGCTGCTCACCCACAACATCGAGACGCTCGGGGCGATGAGCTGCAACCCCTCGATCGGCGGCATCGGCAAGGGCCACCTGGTGAAGGAGGTCGATGCGCTCGGCGGCGCGATGGCGGCGGCCACCGACGAGGGCGGCATCCAGTTCCGCATCCTCAACGCGTCCAAGGGCCCGGCGGTGCGCGCCACCCGCGCCCAGGCCGACCGCGTGCTGTACAAGGCGGCGATCCGCCGGCGGCTGGAGAACCAGCCGAACCTGTGGCTGTTCCAGCAGGCGGTGGACGACCTCACGGTGGTCGGCGACCGCGTCACCGGCGTGGTCACCCAGATCGGCCTGTGCTTCGAGGCGCCGACGGTCGTTCTGACCGCGGGCACCTTCCTCAACGGCCTGGTGCATGTGGGGATGCAGAACTACTCCGCCGGGCGCGCGGGCGACCCGCCGGCGATCTCGCTCGGTGCGCGGCTCAAGGAGCTGGCGCTGCCGCAGGGGCGCCTGAAGACCGGCACGCCGCCGCGGCTGGACGCGCGCACGATCGACTTCTCGGTGATGACGGTGCAGCCGGGCGACGACCCGGTGCCGGTGTTCAGCTTCCTCGGCCATGCCTCGCAGCACCCGCGCCAGCTGCCGTGCTGGATGACGCAGACCAACGAGCGCACGCATGACGTGATCCGCGCCAACCTCGACCGCTCGCCGATGTATTCCGGCGTGATCGAGGGCGTGGGGCCGCGCTACTGCCCGTCGATCGAGGACAAGATCCACCGCTTCGCCGACAAGGACAGCCACAACATCTTCCTCGAGCCCGAGGGCCTGGAAACGCACGAGATCTACCCTAACGGCATCTCCACCTCGCTGCCCTTCGACGTGCAGCTGCAGATCGTGCGCAGCATCCGCGGCCTGGAGAACGCCCACATCCTGCGCCCCGGCTACGCCATCGAGTACGACTACTTCGACCCGCGCAACCTCAAGTCCAGCCTGGAGACCAAGTCGATCGGCGGGCTCTTCTTCGCCGGCCAGATCAACGGCACCACCGGCTACGAGGAGGCCGCCGCTCAGGGCCTGCTCGCCGGCGCCAACGCCGCGCTGCAGGTGCAGGGGCGCGAGCCTTGGTGCCCGCGCCGCGACGAGGCCTACCTGGGCGTGCTGGTGGACGACCTGATCACCCGCGGCGTGTCCGAGCCCTACCGCATGTTCACCTCGCGCGCCGAGTACCGCCTCAGCTTGCGCGAGGACAACGCCGACCTGCGCCTGACCGGGAAGGGCCGCGAGTTGGGCCTGGTCGACGACGTGCGCTGGGCCGCCTTCTGCGCCAAGCGCGAGGCCATCGAGCGTGGCACGGCGCAGCTGAAGGCGGCGTGGGCGCGGCCGGAGGCGATTCCGGCCGAGGACCAGCAGCGCGTGCTCGGCAAGGCGCTCGAGCGCGAGCAGCGCTACTTCGAGCTGCTGCGCCGGCCGGAGACCAGTTACGCCTCGCTGATGAGCCTGCCCGGCGCGCCGGACGAGCGCGAGACCGACGCGCAGGTGATCGAGCAGATCGAGATCGCCGCCAAGTACCAGGGCTACATCGACCGCCAGCAGGACGAGGTCACGAAGCAGATGCAGGCCGAGGCCACGCGCTTGCCGGTTGGCCTCGACTACGCCCAGGTGCGCGGCCTGTCCAAGGAAGTGCAGCAGAAGCTCAACCAGCACAAGCCCGAGACCATCGGCCAGGCCGGCCGTATCCAGGGCGTGACCCCGGCGGCGATCTCGCTGCTGCTGGTGTGGCTCAAGCGCCGCGACTTGGCGGCGCGCGCGGGCGCTGTGGCGCCCGAGCTTGCGGCGCCTGCGGACGCGGGCGACGACGTGGCACGGAGGCCGGCGGCATGAGCGCGCTCGTATGGCGGCCGGAAGGCAAGCGCACAGCTTCCATGGGGAAGAGCTCGCATCGCGACGGGAGAGAATTGCAGTGAGCGGGCGCCTGCAGCCTTACGCCGCCCGGCTCGCCGACGGCATCGCCGCGCTCGGCCTCGCCCTCCCGCAGGAGACCATCGACCGCCTGCTCGCCTTCGGCGAGCTGCTGCTGAAGTGGAACAAGGTCTACAACCTCACGGCGATCCGCTCGCCGCAGGAGCTGATCACTCACCACCTGCTCGACTCGCTCGCGGTGCTGCCGCAGCTGGAGGCGGTGAACCGGCTCGCCGACATCGGCTCCGGGGGCGGCCTGCCGGGCGTGGTGCTGGCGATCGTGCGCCCCGGGCTGGTGGTGTCCTCGATCGAGACCGTGGGCAAGAAGGCGAGCTTCCAGCAGCAGGCGAAGATCGAGCTCGGGCTGGACAACTTCAGCGTGCTGAACCAGCGCGTCGAGCAGGTTCGGCCGCAGTCGCTGCCCGGCGGCGCGCCGGAAGGCGCGATCTCGCGGGCCTTCTCCAGCCTGGCGGATTTCGTCGCGCTGTCCGGCCACCTCGTCGCCGAGGGCGGCGCGCTGTACGCGATGAAAGGCGTGAATCCGGTCGACGAGATCGCCGCGCTGCCTGCGGGCTGGGCGGTGGCGGAGACCCATGCGCTCACGGTGCCGGGGCTGGGCGCCGAGCGTCATCTGCTGGTCATCCGGCGGGCGTGACACTGCGGCCCTGAGAAGCGTCGTGCATGCTGCATCGCCGCATTGAAGTACACTCCAGGGTTTGCACCGTGTGTGCGAGCCTTCCAACCGGAACAGCCTGAACCGACATGGCCAAGATATTCTGCGTCGCCAACCAGAAGGGCGGGGTGGGCAAGACCACCACCTGCGTCAATCTCGCCGCCGCCCTGCACCAGGCCGGGCAGCGCGTGCTGCTGATCGACCTCGATCCGCAGGGCAACGCCACCATGGGCAGCGGGGTCGACAAGCGCGACCTGAAGAGTTCGGTGTATCACCTGCTGGTGGGCATGGTCGACCTCGCCGGGGTGCGGGTGGCCTCGCCCACCGGCGGCTACGACGTGCTGCCGGCCAATCGGGACCTCGCCGGCGCCGAGGTCGAGCTGGTCAACCTCGACCAGCGCGAGAAGCGCCTGCGCAACGCGCTCGCCGCCTTCGTCGACGACTACGACTTCGTCCTCATCGACTGCCCGCCCTCGCTGTCGATGCTGACCCTCAACGGCCTGTGCTGCGCCACCGGGGTGATCATCCCGATGCAGTGCGAGTACTACGCGCTCGAGGGGCTTTCGGACCTGGTCAACACGATCAAGAAGGTGCATGCCAACCTCAACCGCGACCTCAAGATCATCGGCCTGCTGCGGGTGATGTTCGACCCGCGCGTGACCCTGCAGCAGCAGGTCTCGAACCAGCTCGAGGGTCACTTCGGCGACAAGGTCTTCCGCGCCATCGTGCCGCGCAACGTGCGCCTGGCCGAGGCGCCCAGCCACGGCATGCCTGGTGTGGTGTTCGACAAGTCCGCCAAGGGTGCGCAGGCCTACATGGCCTTCGCGCACGAGATGATCGAGCGCGCGAAGATCTTCTGAATTCCGGAGCCGACATGAACAAACCCAGACTCAAGGGCCTCGGCCGCGGACTCGACGCGCTGCTGGCCGCGAACCAGGAAGAGGAGGCCGAGAAGGGCGAACTGCAGTCCTTGCCCACGATCGCCTTGCAGCCCGGCAAGTACCAGCCACGCACGCGCATGGATCCGGGTTCGCTGGAGGAACTCGCGGCCTCGATCAAGGCCCAGGGCGTGATGCAGCCGATCATGGTGCGTCCGGTGGGCGAGGACGCCTACGAGATCATCGCCGGCGAACGGCGCTGGCGTGCTTCGCAGATCGCCGGGCTGGCCGAGGTCCCCTGCCTGGTGCGCGAGATACCCGACGAGGCCGCGCTGGCGATGTCGCTGATCGAGAACATCCAGCGCGAGGACCTCAATCCGCTCGAAGAGGCCGGCGGCATCCAGCGCCTGATCGACGAGTTCGACATGACCCACCAGCAGGCCGCCGACGCGGTCGGCCGCTCACGCCCCGCGGCGTCGAACCTGCTGCGCCTGCTCAATCTCGCCAAACCGGTGCAGGAGCTGTTGATGGCGGGTGACCTCGACATGGGTCATGCGCGCGCGCTGCTGCCGCTCGACGCCGCCAGTCAGATCCAGCTCGGCAACCAGGTCGCCGCGCGCCAGCTTTCCGTGCGCGACACCGAACGGCTGGTACAGCAGATCCTGAACCCGCGCCAGAAGAAGCCTGTGCCGCCGCCCGACCGCGACCTGCTGCGCCTGGAAGAGGAGATCGCGGACGCGATCGGCGCGACGGTCAAGATCAAGGCCAACAAGAACGGTGCTGGCGAGCTCACGATCCGTTTCGGCAGCCTCGACCAGCTGGACGGCGTGCTCGGCAGGCTGCGCTGACTCATCCCGGACGCAGACCGGCGCCGCCCTGCGGCCGGCCTTTCCTCACACTGATCACCGCGTTTGCCGAGGCGGATGCGCGCCCCTCCATGCGTTTCCTCCGGGGCCGCGTGACCGCAATGGCGAAGGCTCGTTATGTTATGTCTTCTATAAGATACAACAGCAATGCATTTACCCTTGTTGCAGCGCATCCAAGGTTTGACTTTGCTGCGGTAAACCCCTACCATCCGCGGGATTTCAGGCGGTCGCCGGCGTCTCAGACGCGCACGCGATAACACCGGATGCTTAAAGCTGTCATACTGCAGGTGATCGCGACGCTCGTCGCAGCGGCCCTATCGGGCGCGCTCTTCGGCGTCAGCGGAGCGGTCTCCGCCGCAGGAGCAGGACTGGCATGCGTGCTGCCGAGCGGTCTGTTCGCGTTGCGCCTCGCGGCGATCACGCGCAGGTCCGGTACGGCGAGTGTGACTGCCTTCGTCGCAGGCGAGTTCCTCAAGATCGCCTCGATCGTGGGATTGTTGGTGCTGGTGTGGGCCGTCTATCCTGACCTCCATTGGGGGGGCATGCTGGTCGGTCTCATCCTGGCGCTTAAGGCGAATTTGTTTGCATTTTTGGTAAAGACCTGACCATGGCTACAGAAGGGCACGCCCCCACCGCATCCGAGTACGTCATTCACCACCTGACGCACCTCAACAACACCGGACACGCGCAAGAAAACATCATCGACTGGAGCGTCATCAACCTCGATTCGATGTTCTATTCGATCGTGATCGGTGCGCTCACCGTCTTCCTGCTCTGGCTTGCCGCGCGCAAGGCGACCTCGGGCGTTCCGGGGCGCTTCCAGGGAATCGTCGAGATCCTAGTCGACATGGTGGCCGACCAAGCCAAGGGTATCGTCCATAGCGCCGAGTCGCGCCGCTTCGTCGCGCCGCTCGCGCTGACCGTGTTCGTGTGGATCTTCCTGATGAACGCGATGGATCTGCTGCCGGTCGATCTGCTGCCGCGCATCTGGGAAGGCATGTACGCCGCCGGTGGTGGCGACCCCGCCCACGCCTACATGCGTGTGGTGGCGACCGCCGACCTCTCCGCGACGCTCGGCATGTCCACCGGCGTGTTGCTGCTGTGTCTCTACTACAACATCAAGATCAAGGGTGTCGGTGGCTGGGTGCACGAGCTCTTCACCGCTCCCTTCGGCAGCCATCCGCTGCTGTATCCGATCAACTTCGCGATGCAGATCATCGAGTTCGTCGCCAAGACCGTCTCGCACGGCATGCGACTGTTCGGCAACATGTACGCCGGCGAGCTGATCTTCATCCTGATCGCGCTGCTGGGCAGCACCGCCACCGTGTTCGGCTTCCTCGGTCACGTGATCGCGGGTTCGATCTGGGCGATCTTCCATATCCTGATCATCACCCTCCAGGCCTTCATCTTCATGATGCTGACTCTGGTGTATGTCGGTCAGGCGCACGAGAGCCACTAAGAGTTTCGGTTTCACCTTCAGCGTAGTACCTGGTTTTTAAACTTACTTCCCCACTAAGGAGTCGTCATGGAAAACGTTCTGGGTTTTGTTGCTCTGGCTGCTGGTCTGATCATCGGTCTGGGTGCGATCGGTGCTTGTATCGGTATCGGCATCATGGGTTCCAAGTACCTCGAGGCGTCGGCTCGCCAGCCCGAGCTGATGAACGCCCTGCAGACCAAGATGTTCCTCCTGGCCGGTCTGATCGACGCCGCGTTCCTGATCGGTGTCGGTATCGCCATGATGTTCGCCTTCGCCAACCCGTTCCAGCTCTGATCGGTTCGAGTTCATCCTTTTTTGAACCAACCTGAGGGCCAAGAACCGTGAATTTGAACGCAACCCTGATAGCCCAGCTCGTTGTGTTCTTCATTCTGGCGTGGTTCACGATGAAATTCGTGTGGCCGCCCATCGTGAAGGCGCTGGACGAGCGTGCGAACAAGATCGCAGACGGGCTGGCAGCTGCGGACAAGGCCAAGGCCGATCTGGCACTCGCCGAGAAGAAGGTCGTCGAGGAACTGCGCAAGGCCCGCGAATCCGCGGGTGATGTGCGGACCTCCGCTGAAAAGCAGGCGAGCCAGCTGATCGACGAGGCCCGCGCCGAAGCCAGTCGCATCATTGCCGCCGCGCGCGAGGCCGCCGAGCACGAAGCCGGTGCCGCCACGCAGCGTGCCAAGGAAGCCCTGCGCGACCAGGTCGCCCATCTGGCCGTCGCCGGCGCGGAGAAGATCCTGCGCCGCGAGATCGACGCCAAGGTGCACGCGAAGCTGCTTGCCAACCTGAAACAGGAACTGCAATAAGTCATGGCCGAGAACGTCACCATCGCGCGCCCCTATGCGGATGCCGCCTTCGAGCTGGCTCGCGGGGCAGGTGCGCTGGGGCCTTGGTCGGAAGCGCTGGATCGGCTTGCCCTCGTGGCGGCCGATTCCGGCATGAAGGCGTGCTTCAACGATCCCAAACTGTCCGCCGAGCAGCTCTGCCAGCTCGTGTTGGGTGTCTCGGGTGACCTGACCGCCGAACAGCAGAATTTCGTCCGCGTCCTCGTGGAAAGCGAACGTCTGCAGGTGCTTCCGGAGATCCGTGACCTGTTCGTTGCTCTCAAGAACGAACACGAAGGCGTCCGGGAGGCGCAAATCGCCTCCGCCTTCCCGCTCGACGATGCCGCTCTGGCCGCATTGAAGGCCGACCTCGAAGCCCGCTTCAAGGCCGCCGTCAATGTCTCCGTCAGTATCGACCCCGAACTGATCGGTGGGGTCCGCATCGCCGTCGGCGACGAAGTCATCGACGCCTCGGTCCGCGGCAAGCTCGCGAACATGGCCGCTGCGCTAAAGAACTAGGAGCATAAATGTCTATGCAACTCAACCCCTCTGAAATCAGCGATCTGATCAAGAGCCGGATCCAGAACCTGCAGCTCGCCGCCACGTCGCGCAACGAGGGTACGGTGGTCTCCGTCACCGACGGCATCACCCGCGTTCATGGCCTGACCGACGTCATGCAGGGCGAAATGCTGGAGTTCCCCGGCAACACCTTCGGCATGGCGCTCAACCTCGAGCGCGACTCCGTCGGCGCCGTGGTGCTCGGCGAATACGAGCACATCACCGAAGGCGACACCGTCAAGGCCACCGGCCGCATTCTCGAAGTTCCGGTCGGCCCCGAGCTGATCGGCCGCGTCGTGAACGCGCTCGGCCAGCCGATCGACGGCAAGGGCCCGATCAACGCCAAGCTTACCGACAAGATCGAAAAGGTCGCGCCGGGCGTCATCGCCCGTCAGTCCGTTTCGCAGCCGGTGCAGACCGGTCTGAAGTCGGTCGACTCGATGGTGCCGATCGGTCGTGGCCAGCGCGAGCTGATCATCGGCGACCGCCAGACCGGCAAGACCGCCGTCGCGGTCGACGCGATCATCAACCAGAAGGGCCAGGACATGTACTGCGTGTACGTGGCCATCGGCCAGAAGGCCTCGACTGTCGCGAACGTCGTGCGCAAGCTCGAAGAGAACGGCGCGATGGAATACACCATCGTCGTCGCCGCCACCGCGTCGGAGTCGGCCGCCATGCAGTATCTGGCCGCCTACGCCGGCTGCACGATGGGCGAGTACTTCCGCGACCGCGGCATGGACGCGCTGATCGTCTACGACGACCTCACCAAGCAGGCCTGGGCGTATCGCCAGGTTTCGCTGCTGCTGCGCCGTCCGCCTGGCCGTGAAGCCTACCCGGGCGATGTGTTCTACCTGCACTCCCGTCTGCTCGAGCGTGCCGCACGCGTCAACGCCGACTACGTCGAGAAGTTCACCAACGGCGAGGTCAAGGGCAAGACCGGTTCGCTGACTGCGCTGCCGGTCATCGAGACCCAGGCCGGCGACGTGTCCGCGTTCGTTCCGACCAACGTGATCTCGATTACCGACGGCCAGATCTTCCTCGAGACCGACCTCTTCAACGCCGGTATCCGTCCCGCGATCAACGCCGGTATCTCGGTGTCCCGCGTCGGTGGTGCAGCCCAGACCAAGGTCGTCAAGAAGCTCTCCGGCGGTATCCGTACCGACCTCGCACAGTATCGCGAACTCGCTGCGTTCGCCCAGTTCGCCTCCGACCTGGACGATGCCACGCGGAAGCAGCTGGAGCGCGGCCGCCGCGTCACCGAGCTGATGAAGCAGGCCCAGTACTCGCCGATGTCGATCGCCGACATGGCCATCGTTCTGTACGCGGTGAACAACGGCTACTTCGACGATGTCGACGTGGGTCGCGTGCTGGCTTTCGAGTCCGCGATGATCCAGTTCGTCAAGACCAAGCAGGCCGCCCTGGTCTCCTCGATCCTGAGCAAGAAGGAACTCGACGCCGAAGGCGAAAAGTCCCTGGCTGCCGCGATCGCCGAGTTCAAGAAGAGCTGGGCTTAAGGCCGGCGAGGGAGACGGAATATGGCTAGCGGTAAGGAAATCCGTACCAAGATCAAGAGCGTGCAAAACACGCGCAAGATCACCAAGGCCATGGAGATGGTGGCTGCATCCAAGATGCGCAAGGCGCAGGACCGGATGCGTAGCGCCCGCCCCTTTGCCGAAAAGATCCGCCGACTCGCCGCGAACCTGTCCCAGGCCAATGTGACCGACTACAAGCACCCCTTCCTGGTCCGCAAGGACCAGGTCAAGCGGGTGGGCCTGATCCTGGTGACCACCGACAAGGGCTTGTGCGGTGGCCTCAACACCAACGTCCAGCGTATTGCGCTCAACGCCATGAAGGACTGGGAGTCCTCGGGCGTGACCGAGATCCGTGCCTGCGCCATCGGCAACAAGGGTCTGGGCTTCATGCAGCGCATGGGCGTCAAGGTGGTGTCGAACGTCACCCAGCTGGGTGACACGCCGCACCTGGAAAAGCTGATCGGTCCGGTCAAGGTCATGCTCGATGCGTTCCAGAACGACGAGCTCGACGCGGTTTACGTGGCTTACACCCGTTTCATCAACACGATGAAGCAGGAGCCGGTGCTCGAGCAGCTTCTGCCGCTCACCGGCGAACAGCTGGGTACGCCGGAGAGCTCCTGGGACTACCTCTACGAGCCGGACCCGCAGGTCGTCATCGACGAGCTGCTGGTGCGCTACGTCGAGGCGCTGGTGTACCAGGCTGTGGCTGAGAACATGGCATCCGAACAGAGTGCGCGCATGGTGGCGATGAAGGCCGCGTCCGACAATGCCAAGAACGTGATAGGCGAACTGCAGCTGGTCTATAACAAGACCCGTCAGGCCGCAATCACCAAGGAGCTGTCGGAAATCGTCGGCGGCGCCGCCGCGGTGTAAGGCATTATTGAATTAAGGATATGACGATGAGTCAAGGTACGATCGTTCAGTGCATCGGCGCCGTGGTGGACATCCAGTTCCCGCGTGATTCGATGCCCAAGGTATATGACGCCCTGAAGCTCGAGGACGTGGCCGACTCCTTCGCCGAAGCGAACCTGACCTTCGAGGTTCAGCAGCAGCTCGGTGATGGCGTGGTGCGCACCATTGCGATGGGTTCTTCCGACGGCCTGCGCCGCGGGATGAAGGTTGCGAACACGGGCACGCAGATTTCCGTGCCTGTCGGCATGGGTACGCTCGGCCGCATCATGGACGTGCTGGGTCGCCCGATCGACGACGCCGGCCCGATCGAGACCGACGAGCTGCGTGCCATTCACCAGAAGGCGCCGAAGTTCGACGAGCTGTCGCCGTCGGTGGAACTGCTCGAGACCGGCATCAAGGTTATCGACCTGATCTGCCCGTTCGCCAAGGGCGGCAAGGTGGGTCTGTTCGGTGGCGCCGGCGTCGGCAAGACCGTGAACATGATGGAGCTGATCAACAACATCGCGAAGCAGCACTCCGGTCTGTCGGTGTTCGCTGGCGTGGGTGAGCGTACTCGTGAGGGTAACGACTTCTACCACGAGATGAAGGACTCCAACGTTCTCGACAAGGTCGCGATGGTGTTCGGTCAGATGAACGAGCCCCCGGGCAACCGTCTGCGCGTGGCGCTGACCGGCCTGACCATGGCCGAGCGCTTCCGGGACGAAGGCCGCGACATCCTGTTCTTCGTGGATAACATCTACCGCTACACCCTGGCCGGTACCGAAGTGTCCGCGCTCCTGGGGCGTATGCCGTCCGCGGTGGGTTACCAGCCGACGCTGGCCGAAGAAATGGGCCGCCTGCAGGAGCGCATCACCTCCACCAAGGTCGGTTCGATCACCTCGATCCAGGCCGTGTATGTGCCTGCGGACGACTTGACCGACCCGTCGCCTGCCACCACCTTCCTGCACCTCGACTCCACCGTCGTGCTGTCGCGTGACATCGCTGCCCTGGGTATCTACCCGGCCGTCGATCCGCTCGACTCCACCTCGCGCCAGCTCGATCCGCTGGTCGTGGGTGAAGAGCACTACAACGTGGCGCGTCAGGTTCAGATGACGCTGCAGAAGTACAAGGAACTGCGCGACATCATCGCGATTCTGGGCATGGACGAGCTGTCGCCGGAAGACAAGCTGTCGGTGGCACGCGCGCGCAAGATCCAGCGTTTCCTGTCGCAGCCCTTCCACGTTGCGGAAGTGTTTACCGGCTCGCCGGGCAAGTACGTCTCGCTCAAGGACACGATCAAGGGCTTCAAGATGATCGTCTCCGGCGAACTGGACAGCCTGCCTGAACAGGCCTTCTACATGGTCGGCAACATCGACGAGGCCATCGAGAAGGCGAAGAAGCTCCAGTAACGAGGCCGCCCGCGCGTCGTGCAAGCGGCGTGCGGGACATCAAGGGGAAACACAATGGCTATGACGGTTCATGTCGACATCGTCAGCGCGGAAGAGCAGATCTTCTCCGGGCTGGCCGAGTTTGTCGCATTGCCGGGCGAAGCGGGCGAGCTGGGCATCCTGCCCGGTCACATGCCGCTGATGACCCGGATCAAGCCGGGTGCCGTGCGCGTGCGTGCCCAAAACGCGACCGAGGAAGAGCTGATCTTCGTCGCGGGAGGCCTGCTGGAGGTTCAACCGGGTCTGGTGACGGTGCTCGCCGACACCGCGATCCGCGGCAAGGACCTCGACGAGGCGAAGGCGCTCGAAGCCAAGCGCAAGGCTGAGGAAACCATGGCGAACCAGACCGCGCGTCTGGACTATGCCAAGGCCCAGGCCGAGCTCATGGAAGCGGTGGCGCAGCTCGCCGCGATCCAGCGCCTGCGCAAGCGCGGTCACTGAGACCGGAGCGCGCCGGTCCGCCGGCGCGTTCGACATCCCGAAAGCAGCTCACCTCGAGCTGCTTTTTTTTGCCGGTTTTCCGGGCTCGGTGCGCGGCGCGGGCTACATGCGAGCCGGGCGCGTACCGCTTGCTCAGCGCCGCTTTTCCAGCCTCGCTACGCGCTTGTCCAGGCGCGCCACGGCGTCGCGCAACGCCACCACCTCTTCGGCGAATGCGGGCAGGGCCTTGCGCGGGACGAGCAGGGTGGATTCCTCGGTAAGGTATTCGGCCACGTTCCCGCTTGCGCGCTCCAGGCTGCGGCGGCCCTCGTCCACGACCTTGCGCCCTCCTTCCACCAGGCGGTGGGCGGCGATGTCGCCGAACAGCCGCGCCAGGTCTTCCTCGGCATCCCAGCGCAGATGACGGAAGACGAAGCCGAGCGCCTCGGCGAGTTCGGCGTTGCCTTCGATGCGCACGTGGCGCATCGCCGTCTCCAGTCCGTCCACCAGCAGCCGCGGCAGGTCGGCCACCGCGAGGCGCAGGCTCACCTCGGGTGCTTCCTCACCGCTCCACTCGGCGAGCTGACCCTCGTTGGTCACGGAAAAGTCGATCTCGGCCACAGGGCTGAGGACCAGCCGCGCCGTGCGTCCCGCGTGCGGCTGCAGGCGCTGGCGAGCCCAGCCGGCCTGGGACAGCAGATGGTTGGTGGCCGAGAGGAACAGGCTCGAAATCATGATCGGGGCTCCGGAGAAGGGCTGGAGGGAGGTTCGCCAAGGATACGCAGCGGTGAGGCATCCTGTCGCGGGCGGGGCGCCGAAAATGCCGCGGGCCTGCCGATGCCTCCGGGGAGACACGGGCAGGCCCGCGGCAGCGGGGGGACACGAGGCTCGTGACCCCGATCGCTTACTGCGACTGCTGGATTCCCGCGATCAGCCAGCCGCCGCTGCCGGCGAGCGGCTTGCTCAGGTGCCAGATCTCGTCGAAGGCTTCCGGAGCGGCTTCGGCCTGTTCGCGCAGCAGGCCGCTGAAGCGGACGCTGACGACGTAGCGATCGTTCTCCTCGGCGACGTCGATCACCTGGGCGTTCAACTCGACCACGTCCGTACGCTGCCCGGCACCCTTGCGCTCGTTGACCTGCATGCACAGCTCGGCGAACACTTCGGGGGTGGTGAACTCGCGCAGATCGTCCAGGTTGCCGGCGTCGTTGGCAGCCTGCAGGCGGATGAAGTTGAGCTTGGCCTGGCGGGCGAAGCCTTCGGCATCGAAGCCGCTGGCGAGCGCCTTGTCGAGGCCGCTCTGGGCGGAGACACTGCCGCCGGCCAGCGGACGACCGGCCTCGAACTGCTGCGGACGGGCCTGTTGCGCGGCGCCTGCAGGTGCGCCGGCGTACTGCAGGTCGCGCGCGGGCTGTTGCGCGGCCGCGTTCGCTCCGCGCCGGAAGATCAGGCGGAAGACGAAGAATGCCGCCGCGGCGAGGAGCAGGATCATGACGAAGTTGGCGAAGCCTTCGCCGAGGCCCAGGGCCGAGAACAGTGCGGCAAGGCCCAGACCTGCGGCCAAGCCCGCGATCGGACCCATCCACGAACGTTTGGGCTGCGCAGCCGCGGTGGCTGCACCGGCGGCGGGCGCCTGCTGCTGGGTTGCCGAGGGCTGGCGCTGCGCAGGTGGCGTGGCTTGTCGCTGCATGCCGAAGCTGCTGCCACCGCCGAGGCGCTTGGCTTCGGCTTCGGTGGCGACGAAGCCGAAAGACATCACGGCGACGATCAGGGTGAGGAAGAACTGCTTCATCTGTCGGGGTCTCCTGGTTCAGATCTTGTAACCGCGGTGCAGGGCAACCACCCCCGCACTGAGATTGAAGTAATTGACCCTCGACAGGCCGGCTTGTTCCATCATCGCCTTCAATTCTTCCTGGCCCGGATGCATGCGGATGGATTCGGCCAGGTAGCGGTAGCTGTCCGCGTCATTGGCGACCTTCTGGCCCATCCACGGCAGCAGCTTGAAGGAATATAGGTCATAGAGCGGCGACAGCGGTTTCCACACGCGCGAGAACTCGAGCACCAGCAGGCGTCCGCCCGGACGCAGCACGCGCCGCATCTCGGCGAGTGCGACGTCCTTGTGGGTCATGTTGCGCAGGCCGAAGGCCACGGTGACGCAGTCGAACCAATCGTCCGGGAAAGGCAGCTTCTCGCCGTTGCACTGCGCGGCCGGCATCGCGAAGCCGTGGTCGATCATGCGGTCGCGGCCACGAGCGAGCATCGCGTGGTTGATGTCGGTAAGCCAGACCTGGCCGCTGCGTCCGACCTTCTTCGCGAACGCGAGCGAAAGGTCGGCGGTGCCGCCTGCCACGTCGAGTACGCGGTCGCCCTCGCGCACATCGGAGACCTGGATGGTGAAGTGCTTCCACAGCCGATGCAGGCCGAACGACATGAGGTCGTTCATCACGTCGTACTTCTGCGCCACCGAGGAAAACACCTCGGCGACCTTCTTTTCCTTCTGTTCCTCGGCCACGGTCTGGAAGCCGAAGTGGGTCGTCTTGTCGCTCATGATCTGCTCAGTGATGGTGGCCGCAGCCGCCCTTGGGCGGCGGGGGCGGGACCTTGGACGGGTCGCGGGTGCCGCCCGCACGCTCGAGGGCCTCGAGATAGTTGTTCCACAGTTCTTCCTGGTTGCGGCCGATCGCGAACAGGTAGTCCCAGGAGTACAGGCCGCTGTCGTGGCCGTCCGAGAAGGTAGGCTTGATCGCGTAGTTGCCGACCGGCGCGAGGTCCACGATGTCGACGTCGCGCTTGCCCTGCTGCAGGGTCTCCTGTCCCGGGCCGTGCCCGCGCACCTCGGCCGAGGGGGAATACACGCGCAGGAACTCGAACGGCAGCTCGAAGCGGCTGCCGTCGTCGAAGGCGACTTCGAGCGTCTTGCGGTCGCGATGGACGATGATGTCGGTGGGCGTCGGGGTGTTTTCGTCGAGTCCGGCCATGGCGTCGGTCCGCGTGCAGGGGGCCCAATCATACCCGAATCATCGGGGAGCCGTTTCGCTGGCCCGCGGGCGCATCCTCGCTCCCGCGGGCGCTCGGGGCCGCTCGTCGAACAGCCGCGCGAGCTGCTCGAGCAGGGCTGCGCCGAGCGCGTCGGCATCCCGCAGGGTGACCGCGCGGCGGTAATGGCGGGTCACGTCGTGGCCGATGCCGATGGCAAGCAGCTCGACGGGCGAGCGCCGCTCGATCCAGGCGATCACCTCGTGGAGGTGACGTTCCAGATAATCGCCCGGGTTGGCCGCAAGCGTGGCCTCGTCGGCAGGCGCGCCATCCGACACGACGACCAGGATGCGACGCTGCTCGGGGCGGGCGACGAGGCGGCGGTGGGCCCACAGCAGGGCTTCGCCGTCGATGTTCTCCTTGGGGATGCCGTCACGCAGCATCAGGCCCAGGTTCTTGCGCGCACGCCGCCAGGGCGTGTCCGCAGCCTTGTATACGATGTGACGCAGCTCGGCGAGCCGCCCCGGAGCGACGGGTTCGCCCTCGCGCCGCCACTGCTCGCGGGCACGGCCGCCCTTCCAGGTGCGCGTGGTGAAGCCGAGGATCTCGACCTTGATGCCGCAGCGCTCCAGCGTACGGGCGAGGATGTCGGCGCTCATCGCCGCAACGGCGAGCGGACGGCCGCGCATCGAGCTGGAGTTGTCGATCAGCACGCCGACCACGGTATCGCGAAAGCCGGAAGCCTTCTCCATCCTGAACGACAGGCCATGATCGGGACTGACGACGATGCGGTCGAGTCGCCCGGGATCGAGCCAGCCTTCCTCCAGATCGAAGGCCCAGTCGCGCAGCTGGCTCGCCAGCAGGCGTCGCTGCAACCGCTTGGCGAGTCGCCCGACGAGTTCCGGGAGACGCATCAGCTCGCGGTCCAGGCGGGCGCGCAGCGGGTGCAGTTCCGACGCGTCGCAGAGCTCTTCCGCGCCCACGGTCTGGTCGAAGGCGGTGGTGTAGGCACGGTACGACGCGCTGGGCCCCCGCGCAGACGCGGCGTCGCGGACTGCGTCCCCTCCTGCCGCGCCAGTCCGTGCCGGCGCGGCGGCCAAGTCTGCCTGCGCTGCCCGTCCGCCCTCGTTCCGACCGGACGAGGCGTGGCGGAGCGAGGGCTGCGCGTCCCTCGCAGCCGCGCCGCCCGCCCGCGCCTGCTCCGCAGCGTCCTCGTCTCCGGATTCGCCCTCGCTGCGGGCCAGCTTGCGCGGCTCGCGGGCTTCGCTGGTGGGGTTTTCCAGGTCGAGCGCCTCGATCAGTTCATGCAATCCGGCGGCGAACGTGCGTTCGTCGCGCAGGTGCTCGCGTAGGCCGTCGAGGCGCGGGCCGACGTGGGCGTCGAAGTAGGGTCGCCACAGCTCGGCCATGGTCCGCGCCGCCGGCGGGGGAGGCGCGCCGCAGAAGCGTTCGCGGGCGAGGACGTGCAGGGCCTCTGCGAGCGCAACCTGTTCCCGGCTGGTCGCGCGGTCGAGCCGCCTGTCCCGGCAGCGCTGCTCGATGAGCGCGGCGATGTTGGCCGCCACGCCCGGCATCCGGCCCGCCCCCAAGGCCTCGACGCGTGCCTGTGCGATCGCATCGTAGGCCGCGCGTGCGCGCTCGCCCTGCAGATCGTGCAGGGCATGGAGGCGCTCGTCGTGATGGCGCAGGCGCAGGGCCTGCGCGTCGGCCTCGCCGCGCAGGCGGACGATCTCCGCCGTCGTCAGGGCGGGCGGCAGTGCAGCGGTTTCGATGCCGTCGACGCCGGACGGGGCGGACGCGCCGCCGGCGCACCCGGCGATCGCACGCAGGGTGCTGTCGACCGCCCGCAGAAAGACGGCCGTGTTCGCGACTCCGCGCAGGGGCCGGGAGCGGGGGCGTTCGCTTGTCATGAGGCTGCGATCAGCCCGCGGCGGCGCGCGGATCGATCAGCTCCTCGCCGAAACAGCGCTGGTAGTACTCGGCCACCACCGCGCGCTCGATCTCGTCGCACCGGTTCAGGAAGCTGACCCGGAATGCGAAGCGAAGGTCCGCGAAGATCAGCGCGTTCTCGGCCCAGGTCAGCACCGTGCGCGGCGACATGACCGTCGACAGGTCGCCGTCGATGAAGCCGCTGCGGGTCAGTCCGGCCAGCATCACCATGGCGCCGACGCGGGCGCGTCCGGCTTTCGTGTCGTATGCGGGCATCTTGGCGACGACGATCTCCACCTCGGCATCGTGGTCGAGGTAGTTCAGGGTCGCGACGATGTTCCAGCGGTCCATCTGGGCCTGGTTGATCTGTTGGGTGCCGTGATAGAGCCCGGTGGTGTCGCCCAGGCCGATGGTGTTGGCGGTGGCGAACAGGCGAAACGCCGGATGCGGATGGATCACCCGCGACTGATCGAGCAGCGTGAGCCTGCCCTCGACCTCCAGTACGCGCTGGATCACGAACATCACGTCGGGCCGGCCGGCGTCGTATTCGTCGAAGACCAGTGCGCAGGCATGTTGCAGGGCCCAGGGCAGGATGCCCTCGCGGAACTCGGTCACCTGCTTGCCGTCGCGCAGCACGATGGCGTCCTTGCCGATCAGGTCGATGCGGCTGACGTGGCTGTCGAGGTTGATGCGCACGCACGGCCAGTTCAGGCGTGCGGCGACCTGCTCGATGTGGGTCGATTTTCCGGTGCCGTGATAGCCCTGGATCATCACCCGCCGGTTGAAGGCGAAGCCCGCCAGGATGGCCAAGGTCGTATCGGGATCGAAGCGGTAGGTGTCGTCGCGTGGCGGCACATGCTCGCTGCCCCGGCTGAAGGCCGGCACCCTCATGTCGCTGTCCAGCCCGAAGGCCTCGCGCACTGGACATTCGGTATCGGGCAGGGGCGGAAGAGGGCCTGCGGCTGTCATCGGGATTTCGGTCATCGAGGGCTCCCGGGTGTGGAGGAGGCAAGGGCGGTCCTGGCGAATCGGCAAACAATCCAGTTGCAGAAAAAGTTTGTTGGAGCAACAATTGGAACACAAACAATTTGAGGCGCCAATAGCATGCCCCCGGATGATCCGAACCCAGGCAAGCCGGCAGTGGTTTCCCATGGTCCCATGGCCGACGAACTCGGCTTCCACCTGCGCTGCGCGCAGCTTGCCGCGTTCAAGCACTTCGCCCATGCCGTCGGTGCGGTGGAAGGGATCACGCCCGGCCTCTACGGCATGCTCCAGGCGATCGACAACAACCCCGGGCTGAGCCAAAGCGCGCTGGCGGTCGCGATGGATGTCGACCGCTCCTCGATCGTCAAGGTCGTCGATCGGCTGGAGGGGAAAGGCTTGATCGTCCGTGACGCCTCTCCGACCGATCGCAGGCGGTACCGGCTGCACATGACGGCGACCGGCGCGCGGGCGCTACGGCGTATCCAGGACGCCGTGATACGCCAGGACCGGGTCTTCTCGGCGCGCCTCGACGACACCGAGCGCGCCACGCTGATCGCGCTGCTGACCCGACTTTACCGACCAGACAGTGAAACCCCGACCGCTCGCGCGGGAATAGGAGCCGAATCTTGAAGAACATCCTTCGCCTGACCCTCAACGGGCGTCTCCGTGAGGACCTCGTCCCCGACAACATGCTGCTGCTGGATTACCTGCGCGAAGCGGTCGGCCTCACCGGGACCAAGCAGGGCTGCGATGGCGGCGAATGCGGCGCCTGCACCGTCCTGGTGGACGATCGCCCCCGCCTCGCCTGTTCCACCCTGGCCCACCAGGTCGCCGGCCGGAAGGTCGAGACCGTCGAGTCGCTGTCGACCCACGGCACGCTCTCGAAACTGCAGGCCGCATTCCACGAGAAGCTGGGTACCCAGTGCGGCTTCTGCACGCCGGGCATGCTGATGGCGTCCGAAGCCTTGCTGCGCAAGAACCCCGATCCCTCGCGCGAGGAGATCAAGACGGCGCTGGCCGGCAATCTGTGCCGCTGCACCGGGTACGTGAAGATCATCGAGTCCGTGGAGGCCGCGGCGGCGGCCCGGCTGTGCGCGGAGGAGGCGAAATGAACCCGAGGCTCCCCAGGAATGGCACGGTCGGCGCCCGCACGCCCTTGGTCGACGGGGTGGAGAAGGTCACCGGCAAGGCCAAATACACGGCGGACATCGCCGCCCCCGGCGCCTTGGTCGGACGCATCCTGCGCTCGCCGCACGCCCACGCCCGCATCCTGTCCATCGACACCGCGGCGGCCGAGGCGCTGGAGGGGGTGTTCGCGGTCTGCACCGGTGCCGAGACCCCGGTGCCCTACGGCGTGCTGCCGATCGCCGAGAACGAATACCCGCTCGCGCGCGAGAAGGTGCGCTATCGCGGCGATCCGGTCGCAGCGGTCGCCGCGATCGACGAGGCGACGGCGGAGAAGGCCCTCGGCCTGATCCGGGTCGACTACGAGGTCCTGCCCGCGTATTTCACCCCCAAGGCGGCGCGCAAGGCGGGGGCGGTCGCGATCCACGACGACAAGCCCGACAACGTGCTGCGCGAGGTGCACGCCGAGTTCGGCGACGTCGCCGCGGCCTTCGCCGAGGCCGACCTGATCCGCGAGAAGACCTACACCTTCGCCGGGGTCAACCACGTCCACATGGAGCTCAACGCCACCCTGGCCGAGTACGACCCGGTGCGCGACATGCTGACGCTGAACACCACCACCCAGGTGCCCTACTACGTTCACCTGAAGGTGGCGGCCTGCCTGCAGATGGACTCGGCCCGCATCCGCGTGATCAAGCCCTTCCTGGGCGGGGGCTTCGGCGCCCGCACCGAGACCCTGCACTTCGAGATCATCGCCGCGCTGCTCGCGCGCAAGGCCCGGGGCACGGTGCGCCTGATGCAGACCCGCGAGGAAACCTTCATCGCGCATCGCGGGCGACCGTGGACCGAGGTGAAGATGAAGCTCGGCCTCAAGAAGGACGGCAAGATCGCCGCCCTCGTGCTCGAGGCCACCCAGGCCGGCGGTGCGTATGCCGGCTACGGCATCATCACCATCCTCTACAGCGGCGCGCTGATGCACGGGCTCTACCACATCCCGGCGATCAAGCACGACGCCTGGCGCGTGTACACCAACCTGCCGCCGAGCGGCGCGATGCGCGGCCACGGCACCGTGGACACCCGCGCCGCCTTCGAGGCGCTGCTGACCGAGATGGCCGAGGAGCTCGGCATCGACTCGCTGCGCATCCGCCAGATCAACATGCTGCCGGAGATCCCCTACGTCACCATGTACGCCCAGCGGGTGATGAGCTATGGCGTGCCGGAGTGCCTCGAGAAGGTCAAGGCCGCCTCGGGCTGGGAGGAACGCAAGGGCAGGCTGCCCAAGGGGCGCGGCCTCGGCATCGCGCTGTCGCATTTCGTGTCGGGGACCTCGACGCCCAAGCACTGGACGGGCGAACCCCACGCCACGGTCAACCTCAAGCTCGACTTCGACGGCGGCATCACCCTGCTGACCGGCGCAGCCGACATCGGCCAGGGCTCCAACACCATGGCCTCGCAGGTGGCCGCCGAGGTCCTGGGCGTGCGCCTCGACCGTATCCGGGTGATCTCCGCCGACAGCGCGCTGACGCCCAAGGACAACGGCTCGTATTCCTCGCGCGTCACCTTCATGGTCGGCAACGCGTCGATCTCCGCCGCCGAGGAGCTCAAGGGCATCCTGGTCAAGGCGGCGGCGAAGAAGCTCGACGCCCGCGAGGAAGACATCGAGGTCATCGACGAGCTGTTCATGGTGTCGGGCAGCCAGGACCCCGGGCTTACCTTCCAGGAGGTGGTCAAGGCCGCGATGGTCGACTCCGGCACCATCACCGTGAAGGGCACCTTCACCTGCCCGACCGAGTTCCAGGGCGACAAGCGCATCCGCGGCAGCGCGATCGGCGCCACCATGGGCTTCTGCTACGCCGCCCAGGTGGTCGAGGCCTCGGTGGACGAGATCACCGGCAAGGTCACCGCGCACAAGGTGTGGGTGGCGGTCGATGTGGGCAAGGCGCTCAACCCGCTCGCGGTGGAAGGGCAGACGCAAGGCGGCGTGTGGATGGGCATGGGCCAGGCGCTGTCGGAAGAGATCGTCTATGACAAGGGCAGGATGCTGCATGGCAACATCCTGGATTACCGCGTCCCAACCATGATGGAGAGCCCCGACATCGAGGTGATCATCGTCGAGAGCCTCGACCCCAACGGCCCGTTCGGCGCCAAGGAAGCCTCGGAAGGCATGCTGGCCGGCTTCCTCCCCGCCGTCCAGGAGGCGGTATACGAAGCGGTCGGCGTGCGCGCCACCGAATTCCCGCTCAGCCCCGACCGCATCACCGAACTGCTCGACGCCAAGGAAGCCGCAGCATGAACATCCTCGCCGATTTCCGCACCCATCGCCCCGCCACCCTGGCCGACGCGGTCAGTGCGCTGGCCGCCGACGGGGCCGTTCCCCTGGCTGCCGGCACCGACCTGCTGCCCAATCTTCGTCGCGGCCTGGGACAGCCCGCCGTGCTGGTGGATCTGACCGGAATCGGGGGCCTGGAGACGATCTCCATCCTCGCCGACGGCAGCCTGCGCATCGGTGCCGGCGCCACGCTGGAGGCCATCGCCGAGCACGGGCTCGTCCGCAACGCCTGGCCGGCACTGGCCGAGGCGGCCGCGGCGGTCGCGGGTCCGACCCACCGCGCCGCGGCCACTTTGGGCGGCAACCTGTGCCAGGACACGCGCTGCATCTTCTACAACCAGAGCGAGTGGTGGCGTGCCGGCAACGGCTACTGCCTCAAGTACCAGGGCGACAAGTGCCACGTCATCGTCAAGAACGATCGCTGCTACGCCACCTACCACGGCGACGTCGCCCCGGCGCTGATGGTGCTGGGCGCGCGTGTCGAGATCGCGGGGCCCGCGGGCAGGCGCAGCCTCGCGGTGGAGGAATTGTTCCGCGAAGACGGGGCGGGGCACCTGAGCCTCGGACGGGGCGAACTGGTCGTGGCCGTGGAGGTTCCCCCCGCCAGCGGCTGGAGGACCGTCTACGCCAAGGCACGCATCCGCGACGCCGTCGATTTTCCGCTCGCGGGGGTCGCCGTCGCCCTGCGCCGTGACGGAGACCGGGTCGCCGGCCTGAAGGTAGCGATTACCGGCACCAACTCCGCCCCGCTGCGCGTGCCCACGGACGAGCTCGTGGGAGGGCGCTGGGATGCCGCCGCCGCCGAGACCCTGTCCCAGCTGGTGCGCAAGACCTCGAACGTGCTCAAGACCACCGTCACCGGCGTCGGCTATCGGCGCCGGGTGCTGCTGGCGCTGGCGCCGCGGACGGTCGACGCGCTCTGGCAGGGAGGCTGAATCCTTGTAGCCTGGTGTTCCGTTCGCCCTGTGCCGCGCCCTCTGCGAGGGGGCGACCGCAAGCATCCTGCCCGCGTGGCGCCCCACGATGGCGCGCTTCGCCCGCCCCGCACGCCTCTTGTCCGGCCTGGACGGAGGCGCGCGGGGATTGTGCATTGCGCTTCGATGACGTGTCATCAAAGCTTCAAGGAGCTGCAATACACTTCACGGGCATTTTTCAGGGAGCACAGGCATGCCAGCGAACATATTGCTCGTGGAAGACGAGCCGGCGATCCAGGAGCTGATCGCGGCCAACCTCGCCCGCGCCGGCCACCACGTGGTGCGCGCCAACGACGCCGAGAGCGCGCAACGCATCGTGCGCGAGGCGCTGCCCGATCTGGTGCTGCTGGACTGGATGCTGCCCGGCGCCTCGGGCGTCGAATTCGCCCGCCGGCTGCGTGCCGACGAGCGCACCCGCGACATCCCGATCATCATGCTGACCGCGCGCGGCGAGGAGCAGGACAAGGTCACCGCGCTCGAGGTCGGTGCCGACGACTACGTCACCAAGCCCTTCAGCCCGCGCGAGCTGGTCGCGCGCATCAAGGCGGTGCTGCGCCGGCGTGCGCCGCAGACCACCGAGGACGTGGTCGAGCTCGGCGGCCTGCGCCTGGACCCCGCCACCCACCGTGTCAGCGCGGGCGAGACCGCGCTCGCGCTCGGACCGACCGAGTTCCGCCTGCTGCATTTCCTCATGACCCATCCCGAGCGCGTGCATTCGCGTGCGCAGCTGCTCGACCAGGTGTGGGGAGACCATGTCTTCGTCGAGGAGCGCACGGTGGATGTGCACATCCGCCGCCTGCGCTGCGCGCTCGAACCCAGCGCGCACGACGCGCTGATCCAGACCGTGCGCGGCAGCGGCTATCGTTTTTCGGTGCACACCGCGCAAGCCGCGGCCGCCTCCTGAGCGCACCCCCGATCCGTCCCGTGATCCGCTCCCAGTGATCCGCCGCCCGCTCAGCTACGTCGCCCTCGTCATCGTCCTGCCGCTGGGGACGCTGATGGTCCTGGCGGCCCTGGCCGCCGCCTACCGCGGCAGCGATGCCGCACTCGCCCTGCTGGTGGTCGGGCTGGTCGGCTGGACGATCATGCTGGTGCACAACCTGCGCCAGCTCGTCATCTGGGCGCGCCAGCCGGTGGGCACCCCGGTGCCGCAGGTCGAGGGCCTGTGGGGGCGGATCTTCGCCGAGATCGGCGACCGCATGCAGAGCGAGTGCGAGGTCAAGGAGCGCCTCTCGGCCGAACTCGGCCGCTTCCAGCAAGCCGCGCTGGCCATGCCCGACGGCGTGATCTACCTCGCCGAGGACGACACCATCGAGTGGATGAATCCGATGGCCGAGCAGCACTTCGACCTCGACCGCCGCAAGGACCTGCGCATGGCCTTGCCCGGCCTGGTGCGCCAGCCCGAGTTCGTCCGCTACCTTGCCGGGCGCGAGTATGCCGAACCGCTGGTGATGCGCTCGCTGCGCCGGCGCGAGCGCAGCCTGCAGGTGCAGGTCATCGGCTTCGCTGGCAACCGGCGCATGGTGCTGTCGCGCGACGTCTCCCAGCTCGAGCGCCTGGAGACCATGCGGCGCGACTTCGTCTCCAACGTGTCGCACGAGCTGCGGACCCCGCTGACCGTGGTCTGCGGCTTCCTCGAGACCCTGATCGACGGCCTCGACGACTTCGGGCGCGACGAGGTGCTGCAGTACCTGAGCCTCGCCAGCGAACAGTCCTCGCGCATGCAGCGCCTGATCGAGGAGTTGCTGACCTTGTCGGCGCTCGAGACCGGGGCGCCCGCGCCGGCGGAAGAGCAGGTGGATGCCCAGGCGCTGGTGCGCGACGTCGTGCGCGATTGCGAACTGCTCTCCGCGGGCCGTCACGAGGTGCGCCTGGTGCTCGAGGGTGGCGGCGAACTCCTCGGCAGCCACAAGGAATTGCGCAGCGCCTTCTCCAACCTGGCCAGCAACGCGGTGCGCTACACGCCGGCCGGCGGCCACATCGAGATCGGCTGGCGCAGCGGTGCGGGTGGTGGCGAATTCTGGGTCGCGGACGACGGCATCGGCATCGACTCGGCGCACATCCCGCGCCTGACCGAACGCTTTTACCGGGTGGATCGCGGGCGGTCGCGCGAGACCGGGGGCACAGGGCTGGGGCTGGCGATCGTCAAGCACGTCACCACGCGCCACCAGGGCGAACTCGCCATCGAGAGCGAACCGGGGCGGGGCAGCCGCTTCACGCTGCGCTTCACGCCGGCACGGGTCAGGCCGGCCTGACTTCCTGCTCGACCGGCACGAAGCTGCACTGGTCGAAGTTCGCGCCACGCATCAGCACCTTGAGCAGGCGCACCTGCTGACGCTCCTCGCCGTCCCGTACCTCGACGATGCGGTCCTTCTTGAACCAGGCGGGCGGCAGCACGAGCGCGCCTGCGGTCTTGAGCGCGGGCGAGGGCGGCAGCACGAAGGCCTGGTGGAAGGGTTCGCGCGCTCCCGTGCGTGCAGCCGTGCGCCGCACCCCGACCACCCGCGGTACGCCGGGCAGCACGTTGACGCCGACTTCCAGCGTGCCGTCGGTGCGGTACATCAGCCAGCTCAGATCGGCGATCAGCAGCTGATCGGCGTCGGGCGGGCGGATGCCGACGAGCTGGTGGTGGTCCAGGCGCGCCCCGTTGCCGCTGCGGCGCAGGCGGAAGCCGCCCACCGACTGGTCCATCAGTTCCCAGCGCTCGCACTCCATGCCCAGGTCCGCGGCCTGCGCCTCGCGTCGCCGGCTCTCCGAGGTGCTGCCATCGACCGTGGCCACGCGCTCGCCGAAGGTGAGCAGGGAGATGTCGTCGCGGAAGGCGCGCGCCCGTTGCTCGCCGACGGGTTGCTGGAAGAGCTCGCCCTTGATCGCGTAGCCGATCGCGAGCCAGTCGCCGGTGAAGTCGATCGCTCCGGCTTTCTGCCGGCGCGGGAAGCGCCGCCCGGAAGCCGCCAGTCCCCACGGGCGGTAGAGCGACAGCAGCAGGCGCGCGCTGGAACTGGCCGAGCAGTCGTTGCCGAGCCCGAGCGAGGCGGGCGTGACACCACGCTTGAACTGCGCGAGGACGGCCTGGATCTGGGTGGCGAGCCCGCTGCCGTCGAAGCGCAGCACGGTAGGCGTGCGCGCGAGCAGCCCAAGGGGGCGCAGGCCGCTGTCGCCGTCGGTGTCGATGCCGTAGGTGCTGGGCTTGTGTCCCTCGATGCCGGTGTCGAGCGTGCAATAGGGCGCAAAGCGCTGCGCCCAGCGCACGACCCAGTTCAGTTCGCGCTCGCCGCGGCCATAGGGGTTGGCGAGCTCGGCGAGCAGGGTGGCGACGTAGGCTTCCTGGGCACTCTGTGCACGCCAGACCTCGTTGAGCGGGTCGGTCACGCGTACCTGTGCGAGTCCGTTGCGCACGGCATCGTTGTAGGCGACATGCACCGCCCGCCACAACCCTTGCGGCAACTCGAGGTGGGCGCGGTAATACTCGACCAGCACGAGGCCCTCGTAGAACACCCGGCGCTGGGCGAGCAGCGCACGCTGGTCCTCGAGCGTGCCTTCGCGCGCGTCGGCGTCGGCGATGCGTGCGTAGGAGCGCGCCACCGCCTTCCACAGCGAGACCACGCGCTCGAGCGCGCCGCCCTCCTGGTTGCGCGCCGGAGGTTGCGGGTGGATCGCATAAGCGTGCGCCATCTCGCCCTGCACGAAGGCGAGCGTCTCGCGCGCGGCCTCCAGCACCTCGAGGTGCTGGTTGGGCGCCGGGGAGGCCTCCAGCAGGCCGTTGACGATGCGACCCAGGCTGGCATGCGTGGCGCGGAAATCGGTCGGGTGCAGCTTCTGCAGCAGGGCGAGGCAGACCGCGGGCTGGCTGTAGTCCATGGCTTCGCGCGTCCTCAGTCCGGTCCGCTCGGGTGCAGCGCGCCGTCGATCGCGCGTGCGAGGGCGACCGCGTCGGCGGCGGGGTGGATCACGCCGTCGCGCTGCGGTGCGCCCCACACCGACTCGGGGAAGTGGCGGTCGTCGCGGTAGCGCGGGATCACGTGCCAGTGCAGGTGCGGCACCATGTTGCCGAAGCTGGCCAGGTTGATCTTGTCCGGGTCGAGCAGATTGCGCAGCGCCGCCTCGGTGGCCATCACCACATCCAGAAGATGACGGCGATCGGCCGGCGAGAGGTCGGTCATCTCGCCGACGTGCTCGCCCCACACCACCCGGCAGAAGCCCGGGTGGGCGGCGTCATCGACGCGGATGACGCGGCAGCGCTCGTCTTCCCAGAGGACGAGTTCGGACGGCAGGGCGCACAGGGGGCAATCCATGAGGGTTTCTCGGTCGGCTGCGGAGGGTTCGACGGATTTTCAATCTAGGCCCGACGCTGCGGGCGGGCGAGGAACTGTTACGCACTCGGAGCCTTGTCGATGCCCCGGCGCGGGTAATCCTGCGCCACGGTGGCGGTTTCCCCGAGCGCGATCGTGTCGCCGTCGCGGAAGGCGACCAGGTTGCCCGGCGCGATTTGCGTCCAGTGCTCGTTATCGGTGAGCGGCGTGGTGGCGATCACCGCGACGCGGTCCTGCGGACCGGTGAGGCGGCGGAAATCCACCGTGAGGTCCTCGTCGGCCAGGTGGGCCTCGGCGAAGGGCGCGCGCCGGACGATGTAGCACAAGCGCGACGAGCAGTGCGCGAACAGCCAGTCGCCGTCCGAGAGCAGGAAGTTGAACTCGCCGCGGCTGCCGATCTCGCGCGCGAGCTCGCGCAGCGCCGCGTGCAGTTCCGCGGGCGCAGGCTTGCCCGCGGGAAAGCGCGCGGCCAGCGTGTCGAGGATGTGGCAGAAGGCGAGCTCCGAGTCGGTGCTGCCGACCGGCAGAAAGCGCCCCGAGAGCGGCGGCGCGAAGTCCTTCAGGTTGCCGTTGTGGGCGAAGATCCAGTAGCGTCCCCACAGCTCGCGCTGGAAGGGGTGGGTGTTCTCGAGCCGGATCTCGCCCTGGGTGGCCTTGCGGATGTGGGCGATGACGTTGAGCGAGCGGATCGGGTAGCGATTCACCAGCTCCGCCACCGGCGAATGCGCGCTCGGCGCCGGGTCGAGGAAGACGCGCACGCCGCGGCCCTCGAAGAAGGCGATCCCCCAGCCGTCGCGGTGGTGGTCGGTGAGCCCGCCGCGCGCGCGGAAGCCCGCGAACGAGAAACAGATGTCGGTCGGCACGTTGCAGTTCATGCCCAGCAACTGGCACATCGTGAAACCCTCCGTTCGCGGCCGCTTTCCCGCTCAGGCGCCGAGCTTCTTCCTCAGCAGCGCGTTGACCTGGGCAGGGCCGGCCTTGCCCTTGCTCGCCTTCATGACCTGGCCGACCAGGGCGTTGAAGGCCTTCTCCTTGCCGGCGCGGAATTCCTCCACCGATTTCTGGTTGGCCGCCAGCACCTCGTCGATCATGGCCTCGATCGCGCCGGTGTCCGTCACCTGCCTGAGGCCTTGCTTGTCGATGACTTCGTCCGCCGTCGCACCCTCGCCGTTCCACAGCGCTTCGAACACCTTCCTGGCGATGGCGTTGGAGATGGTGTTGTCGGCGATGCGCGCCACCAGGCCGGCGAGCTGCGCCGGCGACACCGGCGAGGCGGCGACGTCGAGCTCGGCCTTGTTGAGGCGGGCGGCGAGTTCGCCCATGACCCAGTTGGCGCAAGGCTTGGCGAGCGCGGCCCCGGCCGCCGACACCGTGGCCTGGTAGAAGTCGGCGACTTCCTTGGAGGCGGTGAGCGTGGTCGCGTCGTAGGCCGACAGCCCCCAGTCGTCCATGAAGCGCCCCTTCATCGCCCCCGGCAGCTCAGGCATCTCCGCCTGCACGCGCGCCTTCCACTCCGGCGCGATCATCAGCGGCAGCAGGTCGGGGTCGGGGAAGTAGCGGTAGTCGTGGGCGTCTTCCTTGCTGCGCATCATGCGCGTCTCGCCCGTGTCCGGGTCGAACAGCACGGTGGCCTGCTCGATGCGGCCGCCGTCCTCGAGGGTGTCGATCTGCCACTGCACCTCGTAGTCGATCGCCTGCTGCAGGAAGCGGAAGGAGTTGAGGTTCTTGATCTCGCGCCGGGTGCCGAACTCGGTCGCGCCCTTCCTGCGCACCGAGACGTTGGCGTCGCAGCGGAACGAGCCTTCCTGCATGTTGCCGTCGCAGATGTCGATCCAGCGCACCAGCGCGTGCAGCGTGCGCGCATAGGCCACGGCCTCGGCGGACGAGCGCATGTCGGGCTCGGAGACGATCTCGAGCAGCGGCGTGCCGGCGCGGTTGAGGTCGATGCCGGTCATGCCGTGGAAGTCCTCGTGCAGGCTCTTGCCCGCGTCTTCCTCGAGGTGGGCGCGGGTCAGGCGCACGGTCTTCTCATACGCCGACTCGCCCTCGCCGACGCGGATGGTGATCGTGCCGCCGACTACCACCGGCAGGTCCATCTGGCTGATCTGGTAGCCCTTGGGGAGGTCGGGGTAGAAGTAGTTCTTGCGCGCGAACACGCTCTTTTCCGCCACGTGGGCGCCGATCGCCAGCCCGAAGCGGATCGCGCGCTCGACCGCGCCGCGGTTGAGCACCGGCAGCACGCCGGGGAGCGCGATGTCCACCGCGCTCGCCTGGCGGTTGGGCTCGGCGCCGAAGGCGGTGCTGGCGCCGGAAAAGATCTTGCTGGCGGTGTCGAGCTGGGCGTGGACTTCCAGCCCGATGACGACTTCCCAATCGGATCGGCTCATGGTGTGTTCTCGTGTTGCGTGCAGCCGGCCACCGGGGTCAGTGGCACTGGCCGTTGGTCCGATCGACGAGGATCGGCCACAGGTAATCGGAGGCGCCGCGGGTGCAGCGGCTGGCGCAGTTGGCGAAGCCGACGGTGACGGCCTTGCCCTGCTCGAAGATGTCCACCGTGCAGCCGTCGGGCGCGCGCAGCTGCACGCTCGGCTTCTCGCGCGTCTGCGTGAATGGGCCGTGGAAGCTGCAACTGCCGCGGCGCGGGATGTCGACGTCGGCGTTGAAGGCGTTGACCTTGGACTGCGCGATGTCGAGCGTGATGCGCGTGGTGTAGCCGGCCTCGTCGCGGAAGCGGCAGTCGGCGCGCACGTCGAGCGGCCGCCACGGCATCGGGCGCAGGTGCTTGCCGGCCGAGCTCGGACTGGCCAGCACCTCGTCGCTGATCGGCGCGTCGGAAGGCGGCAGCACCGGCAACGCGCAGGCCGACAGCAGCACCGCCGCCGCCAGTGCGGCGAGGCGGCCGTGGAGCGGGCGCAGCGTCGGGCGGGACAGGGCGCTCACTGCGTGGAACTCACGCGGCGCACGCCGGCCGGCGCGCGTGCCAGTCGGTGGCGTGCTGGAAGCGGTGTGCGGCGTGCAGCAGGCGGGATTCGGCGAAATAGTCGCCGATCAGCTGCAGGCCCACCGGCAGGCCGTCGGCGCCGAAGCCCACCGGGTGCGACAGTCCGGGCAGGCCGGCGAGGTTCACCGCGATGGTGTAGATGTCGGACAGGTACATCTGCACCGGGTCGTCGGCCTTCTCGCCGAGCGTCCAGGCCGTGGTCGGCGTGGTCGGTCCGGCGATCAGGTCGCAGTGTTGCAGCGCGGCCTGGAAGTCCTGCGCGATCAGGCGGCGCAGGCGCTGCGCCTGCAGGTAGTAGGCATCGTAGTAGCCGTGCGAGAGCACGTAGGTGCCGACCAGGATGCGGCGCTTGACTTCGGCGCCGAAGCCCTCGGCGCGGCTCTTCGCGTACATGTCGGCGAGGTCGCCGTAGTCGGCGGCGCGGTGGCCGTAGCGCACGCCATCGAAGCGACTGAGGTTGCTCGAGCATTCCGCCGGCGCGATCACGTAGTAGGCCGGGATCGCCAGCTTCGCGTTGGGCAGCGAGACCTCGACCGTGGTGGCGCCGAGCACGCGGTACTGCTCGACCGCCGCCTCGACCGCGGCGCGTACGTCGTCGGACATGCCCTCGGCGAAGAACTCGCGCGGCAGGCCGATGCGCAGGCCTTCGAGCGGGCGGGCGCAAGCGGGGCCGGCGAGCGCGGCGGCGTAGTCCTCGGTCGGGCGCTCCAGGCTGGTGGAGTCGCGCGCGTCGAAGCCGGTCATCGCCCCGAGCAGCAGCGCGCAGTCCTCGGCGCTGGCGCCGAAGGCGCCGCCCTGGTCGAGCGAGGAGGCGTAGGCGATCATGCCGTAGCGGCTCACCAGGCCGTAGGTGGGCTTGATGCCGGTGATGCCGCAGTAGGCTGCGGGCTGGCGCACCGAGCCGCCGGTGTCGGTGCCGGTGGCGATCGGCGCCAGGCGCGCCGCCACCGCGGCGGCCGAGCCGCCGGACGAGCCGCCGGGGATGCGGCCGAGGTTCCACGGGTTCTTCACCGCGCCGAAGTACGAGCTCTCGTTCGACGAGCCCATGGCGAACTCGTCCATGTTGGCCTTGCCCAGGCTTACCGCGCCGGCGGCCTCGAGCAGGCTCACCACGTGGGCGTCGTAGGGGCTGACGAAGTTGGCCAGCATCTTCGAGCCGCAGGTGGTGAGCACGCCCTCGGTGCAGAACACGTCCTTGTGCGCGAGCGGGATGCCGGTGAGCGGCCCGGCGCTGCCGGCGGCGATGCGCGCGTCGGCCGCGCGCGCGGCGGCGAGCGCGCCTTCGCGGTCGACGGTGATGAAGGCGTTGAGCGCGGGGTTGAGCGCGTCGATGCGGTCGAGGAACAGGCCCGCGAGTTCGACGGCGGAGATCTGCCGGGCGTCGAGCGCGCGGCGCAGTTCCGGGAGGGAAGCGTTGATCATTTTACGGTCGGGCAGGTTGGCGCAGCGGCGCGCTCCGGGCGGACGGGCGCGGGCGCAGCGACGGGAACGGTGGCCGCGGAGCGGATCATTCGATGACTTTCGGCACCAGGTAGAGGCCGGCCTCGGTTTGCGGCGCGACCTTCTGGAAGGCGTCGCGGCGGTCGGTCTCGGTGACGACGTCGGGACGCAGGCGGGTGGGAAACTCCTGCGGGTGGCTCATCGGCTCCACGCCGGTGGTGTCGACCGCCTGCATCTGCTCGATGAGGCCGAAGATTCCGTCGAGCTTGGCGCGCGTGGCTTCGAGTTCGGTGTCGGAAAGCGCGATGCGCGCGAGGCGGGCGATGTGCCCGACCTGGTCATTGGAGAGCGACATGGCGTAACAAAACCTGCTGAATCCACAAAGGTTTGTAGGTTATCATAATCGTCTTTGCCCCGCCCGGGGCTACACCGCTTCGCGGTAGCGGGCGGGGTTTTCGTGTTGCAGCGCGCCCAGGGCGCCGACTGCGCGCGGCTCGACCACTCCACCGGTTTCGGAAGGCTTCATGTTCGGTTTCCTGCGCTCCTATTTCTCCAACGATCTCGCGATCGACCTCGGCACGGCCAATACCCTGATCTACGTGCGCGGCAAGGGCATCGTGCTGGACGAACCCTCGGTGGTGGCGATCCGTACCGAGGGGGGGCCCAACGCCAAGCGCTCCATCCAGGCGGTCGGCCACCAGGCCAAGCAGATGCTCGGCAAGACGCCGGGCAACATCACCGCCATCCGGCCGATGAAGGACGGCGTGATCGCCGACTTCGTCGTTACCGAACAGATGATCAAGCAGTTCATCAAGAAGGTGCACGACTCCCGCCTGCTTTCGCCGTCCCCGCGCATCATCATCTGCGTGCCTTGCGGCTCGACCCAGGTCGAGCGCCGCGCGATCCGCGATGCGGCCCTGGCGGCCGGCGCCTCGCAGGTCTTCCTCATCGAAGAACCCATGGCCGCGGCGATCGGCGCCGGCCTGCCGGTGTCGGACGCGACCGGCTCGATGGTGGTCGACATCGGCGGCGGCACCACCGAAGTCGGTGTCATCTCGCTCGGCGGCATCGTGTACTCCGGCAGCATCCGTGTCGGCGGCGACAAGTTCGACGAGTCCATCGTCAATTACATCCGCCGCAACTACGGCATGCTGATCGGCGAAACCACCGCCGAGAAGATCAAGAAGCAGATCGGTTCCGCCTTCCCCGGTTCCGAGGTGCGCGAAATGGAGGTCAAGGGCCGCAACCTGGCCGAGGGCATCCCGCGCAGCTTCACGATCTCGTCCAACGAGATCCTCGAGGCGCTCACCGAGCCGCTCAACCAGATCGTCTCCGCGGTCAAGATCGGCCTCGAGCAGACGCCGCCCGAGCTCGGCGCCGACATCGCCGAGCGCGGCATGATGCTCACCGGCGGTGGCGCCCTGGTGCGCGATCTCGACCGCCTGCTGATGGAAGAGACCGGCCTGCCGGTGGTCGTGGCCGAGGAACCGCTGACCTGCGTCGCGCGCGGCTGCGGCATGGCGCTCGACAAGATGGACAAGCTCGCCTCCATCTTCACGTCCGAGTGACGCTCTCCGGCCCCGGTGCGCGCGCCGGGGCGCGTTTCTCCTCTCCACCCGACGGCCCTGGTTCGTAGCGGATGTCTCTCGTCGGCCATCAGCCCCCTCCCATCTTCCGGCGCGGCCCGGCACCCTTGGCGCGCCTGTTCGTGTTCGTCGCGCTGTGCCTCGTGCTGCTCGTGGCCGACCTGCGCTTCCGCTATCTCGAGGTGCTGCGCAACGCGCTGTCCGTGGTCACCTACCCGCTGCAGATGGCGGCGTCGACGCCGGCCGACGTGGTGCGCAACGCCTCGCGCTATTTCGGCACCCTGGTCGATGTGCAGCTCGAGAACGCAGAGTTGCGCCGCCACCAGCTCGGCGCCGGCGAACGCCTGCTGCGCTTCGAGCAGCTCGAGCAGGAGAACCTGCATCTGCGCGAGCTGCTGCAGATGTCGCAGCGCGTGCAGACGAAGAGCATCGCCGCCGACATCCTCTACAACGCGCCCGACCCCTTCGCGCGCAAGGTGATCCTCGACCGCGGCACCCAGCAGGGTGTCGAGGCCGGTCTCGCGGTGCTCGACGCCAACGGCGTGATCGGCCAAGTCACCCGCGTCCATCCGGTCCAGTCCGAAGTCACCCTGCTCACCGACCGCAACCAGTCGATTCCGGTCAGCGTGGTGCGCAACGGCGTGCGCGGCGTGCTCTACGGCGTCGGCCGCGGCATGCTGGAGATGCGCCACGTACTCGCCGAGGTCGATATCCAGCCCGGCGACCGCCTCGTCACCTCGGGCCTCGACGGCATCTTCGTGCCCGGCCTGCCGGTGGCGACGGTGACCCGGGTCGATCGCGACCAGGACGCCTTCGCGCGCATCGAATGCGAGCCGCTGGCGGCGATCGAGCGCAGCGTGCAGGTGCTGGTGATCGGGCGCGCCGCGTATCCGCCGCCTCCACCGCCGCCCGAACCCGCGGGAGGGCGCTGAACCATGCACCCCACCAACCGTTCCAGCCGCATCCTGCAGCCGGTCAAGCTGTGGTTCGTCTACCTGAGCCTGTTCGTCGCGCTCGGCCTGGAGTACATCCCCACCGGACGCACGCCCGGCCTGCCCGACTGGGTAGCGCTGGCGTTGGCCTTCTGGTGCGTGCGCGAGCCGCTCGCGATCGGCATGGGCGCGGGTTTCGCCTTCGGCCTGCTGATGGACGTCGGCCTCGGCGCGGCGATGGGGCAGCACGCGCTCGCCTATGTCGTGCTGGCTTATCTGGCCAACGCGCTCGCCCGCCGCGTGCTGTGGTTCCCCGCCTGGCAGCAGGCGCTGCACGTGTTGCCCCTGCTGCTGCTGGCGCAGGCGATCATGGCGCTGGTGCGCCTGGTGGCGGGGGCGGAGTTCCCCGGGTGGGCGTATTTCCTGTCGAGCTTCGGCAGCGCGCTGCTGTGGACGCCGCTGTCCTTCCTGCTGCTGCTGCCGCAGTACCAGCCGGACGAGCGCGATGACAATCGCCCGATCTGAGGCGGGCGGGCGATGACCGAGTTTCGTGCGCCCGCGGTCGAACTGGCCCGCTTCCGGCTTCGCGTCGTGGTGGCGGCGGTGTTCGTGCTCGTCTGTTTCGGTCTGCTCGCGGCGCGCTTCCACCACCTGCAGGTCAAGCGCCACGACTACTTCCTCACCCGCGCCGAGGACAACCGCATCGCGTTGCTGCCGGTGGTGCCGCACCGCGGCACCATCGTCGATCGCAAGGGCGTGGTGCTGGCGCGCAACTACGCCACCTACACGCTCGAGATCACCCCCTCGCAGGTGCGCGACCTCGACGCCACGCTCGACGAGCTCGCCAGCCTGCTGCCGATCGACGGACGCGACCGCCGCCGTTTCCGCAAGCTCTACGAGGAGAGCCGCAACTTCGAGAGCGTGCCGCTGCGCAGCCGGCTCACCGACGAGGAGGTCGCACGCGTGGTCTCGCAGCGCTACCGCCTGCCCGGCGTCGACGTGAAGGCCCGCCTGCTGCGCGACTACCCGCAGGGAACTACCGCATCGCATGTGATCGGCTACATCGGCCGCATCACCGAGCGCGACGTCGAGCGCATCGAGGAGGCCGGCAACGCGGCCAACTACCGCGGCAGCCAGCACATGGGCAAGGCCGGCCTGGAGCAGTCCTACGAGCACGAGTTGCACGGCACCACCGGCTTCGAGCAGGTCGAGGTCAACGCCGGCGGGCGCGCGGTGCGCGCGCTGTCGCACACTCCGGCGACGTCGGGCAACGATCTCGAGCTGACCCTCGACATCGAACTGCAGAAGGTGGCCGAGAAGGCCTTCGGTGATCGCCGCGGCGCCCTGGTGGCGATCGAGCCCTCGACCGGCGGCGTGCTCGCGCTGGCGTCGATGCCGACCTACGACCCCAACCTCTTCGTCGACGGCATCTCGACCCAGGACTGGAAGGCGCTCAACGATTCGCCCGACCACCCGATGCTGCACCGCGCGATCTATTCCACCTATCCGCCCGGCTCCACCTTCAAACCCTTCATGGCGCTCGCCGGCCTCGAGACCGGCAAGCGCACCGCGCGGCAGGCGATCCACGACGTCGGCTACTTCAACTCCGGCGGCCACCGTTTCATGGACGACAAGATCGGCGGCCACGGCATGGTGGACCTGCACAAGTCGATCGTGGTGTCGTGCAACACCTATTACTACCAGCTCGCCAACGACCTCGGCATCGAGGGCATCGCCGGCTTCATGGCCCCCTTCGGCTTCGGCGAGCGCACCGGCATCGACCTGCCCGGGGAGGCCACCGGCGTGCTGCCCTCGCCGGAGTGGAAGCGCAAGCGCTTCAAGAAGGCCGAGCAGCAGCGCTGGTTCGGCGGCGAGACGATCTCGGTGGGCATCGGCCAGGGCTACAACGCCTACACGCCGCTGCAACTCGCCAACGCGCTCGCCGCGCTGGTCAGCCGGGGCCGTCTGTACCGCCCGCATGTGGTCAAGTACGTGGTCGATTCGCGCACCGGCGAGCGGCGTGCGGTCGAACCGGAGCCCCTGCGCCAGATTCCGCTGCGGGATGCGCACCTGAGGGCGGTGCTCGACGCGATGGTCGACGTCAACCGCACGGGCACCGGCAAGCGCGCGTTCAAGGGGGCGCCTTACACGGTCGGCGGCAAGACCGGCACCGCCCAGGTGTTCTCGCTGCGCGGCCAGCGCTACGTCGAGGGCCGCGTGCGCGAGCGCCTGCGCGACCACTCCTGGTTCGTCGCTTACGCCCCGGCCGAGAATCCGAAGATCGCGCTCGCGGTGCTGGTCGAGAACGGCGGCTTCGGCGCCCAGTCGGCGGCGCCGATCGCGCGCCAGGTGATCGACTACTACCTGCTCGACCAGCGTGCCGGCGCGCCGGCCGCCGAGGACGAGGAGGGCGCCGAGAGCGAGGAGGGCGCGGAGGGCGGCGGCGAGGCGTCGCCGGCGACGCCGGCGGTGGAGTCCGCGACGCCGGCGGAGGAGCCGACCGC
>NZ_AMXD01000019.1 GCF_000310185.1 Thauera aminoaromatica S2
GCGAAGGCGCTCGCGCAGGCGGCGCTCGCGTGGCTGCTCGCCTTCGTCGTGCTCGCCAGCCTGGTATGGCGCGGCAGCGGGCTGCGCTGGGGCGAGGTGGCCGCGGCCTTGCTGGCCGGACACACCGTGCTGGCCTGGCGCGCGGCGCTGGTGACGCTGGCGGTGCTGCTCGCGGTGGTGGGGGTGTGCGTGGAGCTGGCGCCGCTCTACCACGTGCTCGGCACCGACAAGGTCGGGCAGGACGTGCTCTACCTGGCGCTCAAGAGCGTGCGCACGGCGCTGGTGATCGGCACCCTGACGACGCTGGTGATGATGCCCTTCGCGGTCGCGCTCGGCATCGCCGCGGGTTACCTTGGCGGCTGGGTGGACGATGCCGTGCAGTACGTATACACCGTGCTCAACGCGATCCCCGGAGTGCTGTTGATCGCCGCCGCGGTGCTGATGATGCAGGTCGTCATCGACACGAATCCGCACTGGTTCGACACCGCAGCCGAGCGCTCGGATGCGCGCCTGCTGGCACTGTGCTTCATCCTCGGCATCACCAGCTGGACGGGGCTGGCGCGCCTGTTGCGCGGCGAGACGCTCAAGCTGCGCGAGCTCGAGTACGTGCAGGCGGCGCGCGCCTTCGGGGTGCGCACCCCGGCGATCCTGCGCCGCCACATCCTGCCCAACCTGATGCATATCGTGCTGATCGCGCTGGTGATGGACTTCTCCGGGCTGGTGCTGGCCGAGGCGGTGCTGTCCTACGTCGGCATCGGCGTCGACCCGTCGACGATCAGCTTCGGCACCATGATCAACATGGCGCGTGCCGAACTCGCGCGCGAGCCGATGGTCTGGTGGTCGTTGGCGGCGGCCTTCGTGTTCATGTTCGTGCTCGTGCTCGCCGCCAACCTGTTCGCCGACGTGGTGCGCGACGCCTTCGACCCGCGCCGCGCCTGAGCGCGCCCTGGCCCGCACCCGCCGGGCCGACCATGACGAGGATTTCCCGATGAGAGCGCTTCGCTTCGACAACCGCTTCGTGCGCGAGCTGCCCGCCGATCCCGAAGCGGAGAACCACGTCCGTCCGGTCCATGGCGCCTGCTACTCGCGGGTGATGCCGACGCCGGTGCGGGCGCCGCGCCTGCTGGCGTGGTCGCGCGAGGTGGCGCACATCCTGGGCCTGGAGGAGGCCGACGTGCGCAGCGCCGAGTTCGCCCGCGTCTTCGGCGGGAACGGCCTGCTGCCCGGCATGGAGCCCTACGCCGCCTGCTATGGCGGCCACCAGTTCGGCAACTGGGCGGGGCAGCTCGGTGACGGGCGCGCGATCACGCTCGGCGAGTCGATCAATGCGCGCGGCGAACGCTGGGAGCTGCAGCTCAAGGGCGCCGGGCCGACGCCGTATTCGCGCTTCGCCGACGGCCGCGCGGTGTTGCGCTCCTCGCTGCGCGAGTTCCTGTGCAGCGAGGCGATGCACCACCTGGGCGTACCGACCACGCGCGCGTTGAGCCTGGTGGGAACCGGCGAGACCGTGGTGCGCGACATGCTCTACGACGGCAATCCCCGACCCGAGCCGGGCGCGGTGGTGTGCCGGGTGGCGCCGTCCTTCATCCGCTTCGGCAACTTCGAGATCTTCGCCTCGCGCGGCGAGGAGGCGCTGCTCGAGCGCCTGATCGACTTCACGATCGCGCGCGATTTTCCCGAACTCGCCGCCGAGCCCGATGCGGCGGCGCGGCGCATCCGTTGGTTCGACGAGGTCTGCCGGCGCACCGCGGTGCTGGTCGCGCACTGGATGCGGGTGGGCTTCGTGCATGGGGTCATGAACACCGACAACATGTCCATCCTCGGCCTCACCATCGATTACGGCCCCTACGGCTGGGTCGACGACTTCGACCCCGACTGGACGCCCAATACCACCGACGCCGGCGGGCGCCGCTACCGCTTCGGCAACCAGCCGTTCATCGCGCATTGGAACCTGTGGCAGCTCGCCAACGCGATCTATCCGGTGGTGCGCGAGGTCGAGCCGCTGGAGCGCGCGCTCGCCGCGTACGCGGACGTCCATGATTCGAGCTATCGCGACATGATGCGCGCCAAGCTCGGCCTCGCCGAATGGCGTGGTGGCGAGGAGGGCGACGACGGCCTGCTCGAGCGCCTGCACCGCCTGCTCGCGGCAGGCGAGGTGGACATGAGCCTGTTCTTCCGCCGCCTCGCCGACGTCGATCCGGCGGCGCCCACGCTGGAGCCGCTCGCCGAGGCCTTCTACGACCCCACGCGCCGCGCCGCGGTGGAGGCGGAGCTGCTCGCCTGGTTGCGAGCGCATGGCGCGCGCGTGCTCGGCGACGGTCGGCTGGCCGCGGCGCGACGGGCGGAGATGAACCGCGTCAATCCGCTCTACGTGCCGCGCAACTACCTGGCCCAGCAGGCGATCGACGCCGCGGAGGGTGGGGACATGAGCGAGCTCGAGGCCCTGCTCGAGGTACTGCGCCGACCCTACGACGAGCAGCCCGGGCGCGAGCGCTTCGCGGCGCGCCGGCCGGACTGGGCGCGCGATCGCCCCGGCTGCTCCATGCTCTCCTGCAGTTCCTGAACGTGCAGGCGACATCGCGCGTGGTCGTCGCCGGGCGTGCCTGCGCCATCCGGGTTCGTCGCTTCCCGAGGGCCCCTTGAGGCGAGGGTAGTCCTTTCGGCGTAGCGCTCCGTCGATCGGCCAATGGTCAGCGGCCGTGCCAGGGTCTAGGATGGAACTGGAGGAGGAACCGTCGCGACCCATGCCGGCGGATAAAACAGACCTGTGTCCACCATCGTCCTGACTCATGCGGAGGAGTCGCGCGTGCGTCCTGCGCTCGCGCGCAAGGCCGCTTCGCCTCGCGAGGCCTTGGCGCGCATGCCGATCCTGCTCGGCAGCGGGCCCGAGGTGCTCGACGAGCTTGCGCGCGGCGCGGAGTTCGTCCGCCTGTCCTCGTCGGCCACGGTGTTCGAGCGCGGCTCCCACCCCAGCGGCCTGTTCTTCGTCTGCAACGGCGCGGTCCGCCTGATGGTCAGCGGGCCCGAGGGCAAGGACAAGGTGGTCGAGCTCTTCGAGCCGGGCGGCATGTTCGGCGAGATCGGCGTGTTCACCGGCGAGCGCTATCGAACGTGGACGCAGGCGGTCGGCGCGGTCGTGCTGGTGCATGTTCCGCGCGAGCGCGTGCTGGCCGCGGTGGCGATGGACAATTCGCTCTCCAACCGCATGCTGGTCGCGGTGTGCGCGCGCATCCAGCGCCTGATCGACGCGATCGGCAGCACCGTCGGCGGCCCGGCGGCGGTGCGCGTGGCGAGCTATCTGCTCGAACAGCTCGAGCGCGGTGCGCGCAGCGATGGTTGCATCGTCCTGGCCGCGCCCAAGAAGACCATCGCCTCCTTGCTCAACCTCACGCCCGAGACGCTCTCGCGGGTGTTGCGCAGCCTGGTCGAGGAGGGCGTGCTCACCGTGAGCGGCCGTCGCATCCGCGTGCGCAACCGTGCGCAGCTCGCCCGCCTGCTGACGCACGACGAGGCGGTCCTACCCCTCTGAGCTCGTCCGGGCTAGGCACTAAGGACTAGTCCGCCGTCGTGCCGGCAGTGCCGATCCCGTGCTTTTGGCGAATGGTGCGGGGCGCCGCCCGAGCCTATCCTCACCCCGGAAAATTCGTGACCGTCGGACCTTTCCGGAGCGCAGTGGGAAATGGCTACTCGCAAGTTTCAGCAGATGTCCGTGCTCATCATGAGCACCACCGCATTCACCGTCTGTTTTGCCGTGTGGATGCTGTTCGCGGTGATCGGTATCCCGATCAAGGAGGTTCTCGCCCTCAACGAGACCCAGTTCGGCCTGCTGGCGGCTACCCCGGTGCTGACCGGATCGCTGATCCGTCTGCCCCTCGGCATGCTCACCGACAAGTTCGGCGGCCGCATCGTCTTCTTCGTGCTGATGCTGTGCACCGTGCTGCCGATCTGGCTGATCGGCCATGCGACCGAATACTGGCAGTTCCTCGTCGCCGGCCTCTTTGTCGGCTTCGCGGGCGGCTCCTTCTCGGTCGGCATCGCCTACTGCGCGCGCTGGTTCGAACGCCAGAACCAGGGCTTCGCGATGGGGGTGTTCGGTGCCGGCAACTCGGGCGCCGCGGTCACCAAGTTCGTCGCGCCCACGCTGGTGGTCATGTTCGGCTGGCAGATGGTGCCGCAGGTCTATGCGGCGGCGATGCTGATCACCGCGGTCGCGTTCTGGTTCTTCACCTACGACGACCCCGAGCACCGGGTGCACTCCTCGGTGACCTTCCGCGACCAGCTGCGCGTGCTCAAGGATCCGCGCGTGTGGAAGTACTGCCAGTACTACTCGATCGTGTTCGGCGGCTACGTCGGCCTGTCGCTGTGGCTCACCAAGTACTACGTCAACGAGTTCGGCATGGGCATCCAGGCGGCGGCGCTGCTCGCTGCCTGCTTCTCCCTGCCCGGCGGCGTGCTGCGCGCGGTGGGCGGCTGGCTGTCCGACCGCTACGGCGCGCACAAGGTCACCTGGTGGGTGATGTGGGCGTCGTGGATCTGCCTGTTCCTGCTCTCCTATCCGAACACCGACTTCACCGTGCAGACCGTCGAGGGGCCGCGCACCTTCAGCATCCACCTCAACGTGTGGGTGTTTACGATCCTGCTCTTCATCGTCGGCATCGCCTTCGCCTTCGGCAAGGCCTCGGTGTTCAAGTACATCTCCAACGAGTTCCCCAAGGAGATCGGCGCGGTCTCCGGCATCGTCGGCCTGGTGGGCGGCATGGGCGGCTTCCTGTTGCCGATCATGTTCGGCGCCCTGGTCGACCTCACCGGCGTGCGCTCGAGCGCCTTCATGCTGCTCTACGGCGTGACCTGGGTTTCCCTGATCTGGATGTACCTGACGGAAGTCCGTCGTGTCGACATGTTCGACGGTCACGACACCGCGGTCGACTCGTCCAAGGCCTGATTCGCAAGACAACGAGGAGTGGGTTTCATGCAAGCAAGCAATGTCGCGGCGCCGAGCCCGGCGATCACCAGCAGCGTCGACCTCGTCGATTGGCGCCCCGAGGACGAGGCCTTCTGGAAGGAGAATGGCTCGCGGATCGCCAACCGCAACCTGTGGATCTCCATCCCCAGCCTGCTGTGCGGCTTCGCCGTGTGGCTGATGTGGGGGATCATCACGGTGCAGATGGCCAACGCGGGCTTCCCCTTCGCCCCCGACCAGCTCTTCTCGCTCGCCGCGATCGCCGGCCTGTCGGGTGCCACCACGCGCATCCCGGCCTCCTTCTTCATCCGCATCTGCGGCGGTCGCAACACGGTGTGGCTGACCACCGCGCTGCTGATGATCCCCGCCGTGGGTACCGGCATCGCGCTGCAGAGTCTGGAGACGCCGCTGTGGGTGTTCCAGCTCATGGCGCTGCTGTCGGGCATGGGCGGCGGCAACTTCGCCTGCTCGATGGCCAATATCTCCACCTTCTTCCCCAAGCGCCTGCAGGGCACCGCGCTCGGCCTCAACGCCGGCCTGGGCAACTTCGGCGTGACCACCTCGCAGCTGCTGATTCCGGCAGTGATGACCATGGGGGTGTTCGGCGCACTCGGCGGCGACGCGATCCCGCTGGTCAAGGATTCCGCCACGCTGATCGGCAAGATCGCCGCCGGCACGCCGACCTACGTGCAGAACGCCGGCTTCGTCTGGCTGCTGCTGTTGGTGCCGCTCGCGGTGGTCGGCTGGTTCGGCATGAACAACCTCCTCACCGTGTCGCCCAACATCGGCTCCACGGGCGCGGCGCTCGGCAAGATCATCCTGTTCTACGGCATCGCCCTGGTGGTTTCGGCGATCGGTCTCTACCTCTACCTGCCGAGCGGCCTCGGCGTGCTCGCGGGCGGCGGGATGTGGATCATGCTGCCGCTGGTCATCCTCGGCACGCTGTACGGCATGAAGTTCGCCGCCAGCGGCGAGATGAAGACCAATCTCGACAAGCAGTTCGCGATCTTCCGCAACAAGCACACCTGGTCGATGACCGCGCTCTACGTGGTGACCTTCGGCTCCTTCATCGGTTTCTCGATGGCGCTGCCGCTGTCGATCACGGTGATCTTCGGCAACACCCACGTGCTCGATCCGGCCACCCAGGCCTGGGTGCATGCGAAGAACCCGAACGCGCCCTCCGCGCTGATGTTCGCCTGGATCGGCCCCTTCGTCGGCGCGTTGATCCGACCGGTGGGCGGCTGGATCTCGGACAAGCTGGGCGGCTCGATCGTGACCCAGTGGATCTCGATCGTGCTCGTGATCGCCTCCGCGGTGACCGGCTACGTGATGTTCCTCGCCTACCACTCGGCGACGCCGGAACAGTACTTCTTCATGTTCATGGCGCTGTTCGTGCTGCTCTTCGCGGCCTCCGGCATCGGCAACGGCTCGACCTTCCGTACCGTGGGCTTCGTGTTCGACAAGGACGAGCGCGGCCCCGTGCTGGGCTGGACCTCTGCGGTGGCGGCCTACGGCTCCTTCATCGCTCCGGTGGTGATCGGCGGCCAGATCAAGGCCGGCACGCCCGAGTACGCGATGTACGGCTTTGCAGTGTTCTACGCCCTGTGCGTGGTCCTCAACTGGTGGTTCTACCTGCGCAAGGACGCGTACATCCAGAACCCCTGATTCCCGCCCGACCGACGGATTCCCTTTTTCAACCAGACTTTTACCGATCGCGCTTGACGAACGAAGCGACGACTTGAGAGGAGCAAACCATGAGTCATTTTCTCGATCGCCTGAGGTTTTTCGACAAGGTCAAGGAGACCTTCTCGAACGGACACGGTATCGTCACCAATGAAGACCGCAACTGGGAGGATGCCTACCGCAACCGCTGGCGCCACGACAAGGTGGTGCGCTCCACCCACGGTGTGAACTGCACCGGCGGCTGTTCCTGGAAGATCTTCGTCAAGAACGGCCTGGTGTCGTTCGAGATGCAGCAGACCGACTACCCGCGCACCCGCGAGGACCTGCCCAACCACGAGCCGCGCGGCTGCCAGCGTGGTGCCTCGTTCTCGTGGTACCTGTACTCGCCGCACCGCATCAAGTACCCGATGATCCGCGGCCGCCTGCTCGACCTGTACCGCGCCGAGCGCAAGGCCGGACGCGACCCGGTCGAGGCCTGGGAGGCGATCCAGAAGGATCCCGCCAAGCGCGAGAAGTACGTGCACGTGCGCGGCCTGGGTGGCTTCGTGCGCACCAGCTGGGACGAGGTCACCGAGATCGTCGCCGCAGCCAACGTCTACACGATCAAGAAGTGGGGCCCGGACCGCATCTACGGTTTCTCGCCGATTCCCGCGATGTCGATGATCTCGTACGCCGCCGGCGCGCGTTACCTGTCGCTGATCGGTGGTGCCTGCGGCTCGTTCTACGACTGGTACTGCGACCTGCCGGCCGCGTCGCCGCAGACCTGGGGCGAGCAGACCGACGTGCCCGAGGCCGCCGACTGGTACAACTCGACCTATCTGATCATCACCGGCGCCAACCTGCCGATGACCCGCACCCCGGACGCCCACTTCGCCACCGAAGTGCGCTACAAGGGCACCAAGATCGTGTCGATGGCGCCGGACTACGCCGAGTACGTCAAGTTCGCCGACCTGTGGATGCCCGTCAAGCAGGGCACCGACGCCGCCGCCTTCCTGGCCATGGGCCACGTCGCGCTGAAGGAGTTCCTGGTCGAGAAGCAGGACCCGTACTTCACCGAGTACGCGCGCAAGTACACCGACCTGCCGATGCAGGTCGTGCTGCGCAAGCATGGCGAGGGCTACGTCTCCGACCGCAACCTGCGCGCCTCCGACTTCGACAACAACCTCGGCGAGTCCAACAACCCCGAGTGGAAGACCATCGTCTTCGACAAGAAGGGCGGCCGCTTCGTCGCGCCCAACGGCTCGATCGGCTTCCGCTGGGGCGAGGACGGCAAGTGGAACCTGCTCGAGAAGGCCGGTGCCGGCCAGGCCGAGACCGAAGCCGAACTCACCTGCATGGACAGCCATGACGAGGTCGTGTCGGTCGGCTTCCCGCACTTCGTGCCGGGCGAGCCCGCGCTGCTCTACCGCAACGTGCCGGCCCGTCGCCTGAAGCTCGCCAGCGGCGAGGAAGCCTTCGTGACCTCGGTGTTCGACATGCAGGTCGCGCAGTACGGTATCGACCGCGGCCTGGGCGGCGCCAACGTGGCCTCGTCCTACGACGACGCCAACGTCGCCTACACCCCTGCCTGGGCTGCCAAGCAGACCGGCGTCAAGGCCGCCGACCTCGAGCGCACCGGCCGCGAATTCGCCGAGAACGCCTCGAAGACGAAGGGCAAGTCCATGGTCATCATGGGCGCGGCCATCAACCACTGGTACCACAACGACCTCGCCTACCGCGCGATCATGAACCTGCTGCACATGTGCGGCTGCGTGGGTCAGACCGGTGGTGGCTGGGCGCACTACGTGGGCCAGGAAAAGCTGCGTCCGCAGGCCGGCTGGGCGCCGATCGCGTTCGCGCTCGACTGGCAGCGTCCGCCGCGCCACATGAACTCGACCTCGTTCTGGTACTTCCACACCGACCAGTGGCGCTACGAGACGGTGGATGCCGACTCGCTGCTGTCGCCGGCGGGTCCGTGCCGCAACAAGGGTTCGTCGCTGGCCGACTACAACGTCAAGGCCGTGCGCATGGGCTGGCTGCCGTCCGCCCCGCACTTCAACCGCAACCCGATCGAGCTGGCCGAAGAAGCCGCGCGTGCCGGTGCGACCGACGAGGCGAGCGTGTCGAAGTACGTGGTCGACCAGCTCAAGTCGGGTGCGCTCGACGTGTCCTTCGCCGACCCGGACGCCGAGGAGAACTGGCCGCGCAACCTGATCGTGTGGCGCGCCAACCTGATCGGATCGTCGGCCAAGGGCCACGAGTACTTCCTCAAGCACCTGCTGGGCGCGCAGAACGGCGTGATGCAGGAAGGCGGCGCGGGCAACAACTGCAAGGAAGTGAAGTGGCGCGAGCATGGCCCGACCGGCAAGCTCGACCTGATGGTGGACATCAACTTCCGCCTCAACTCGACCGGCGCGTACTCCGACATCATCCTGCCGACGGCGACCTGGTACGAGAAGAACGACCTCAACACCACCGACATGCACCCCTTCATCCACCCGCTGGGTGAGGCGGTGACTCCGGGCTGGGAGTCGAAGTCCGACTGGCAGATCTTCCGCACCCTGGCGAAGACCTTCACCGCGCTCGGCGCCAAGCACCTCGGCACCCGCAAGGACGTGGTCTCGCTGCCGATGCAGCACGACTCGCCGATGGAACTCGCGACTCCGATGGGCGTGGGCAAGGACTGGAAGCACGGCGAGTGCGATCCGATCCCGGGCAAGACCATGCCGATGCTCAAGCTCGTCGAGCGCGACTACGCTCAGATCTACAATAAGTACATCGCGCTCGGCCCGCTGATGGTGAAGTTGGGCAACAACGTCAAGGGCATCGACTGGGATACCACCCAGGAGTACGAAGAGCTCAAGAAGTGCAACTACCCGGTGCAGGTCGAAGGTGTTTCGAAGGGCATGCCGTCGCTCGAGGAAGACATCTACGTCTGCGACTCGGTCATGCGCATGGCGCCCGAGACCAACGGCGAAGTGGCGCACAAGTCGTGGAGCGCGCTGTCGAAGAAGACCGGCATCGATCACCACCACCTGTACGCCGGCCGTCACGAGGACAAGATCACCTTCCGCGACATCGTCGCCCAGCCGCGCAAGATCATCACCGCGCCCACCTGGTCCGGCATCGAGTCGGAGACCGTGTCCTACACCGCGGGCTACACCAACATCCACGAGCACATTCCGTTCCGTACCCTGACCGGTCGTGCGCACTTCTACCAGGACCACGAGTGGTTCCTCGACTTCGGTGAAGGCTTCTGCGCCTACAAGCCGCCGGTCGACCTCAAGGCCCACGAGAAGGTGCCCGACAGCGTGCGCAACAAGCCGCACCTGACCCTGTCGTGGATCACCCCGCACTCGAAGTGGGGCATCCACTCCAGCTACCAGGACAACCTGCGCATGCTCAACCTGTTCCGCGGCGGCCCGTACGTCTGGCTGTCCGAGGAAGAGGCCGCGACCATCGGCATCCGCGACAACGACTGGGTCGAGGCGATCAACGCCAACGGCGCCACGGTGGCCCGTGCGGTGGTGTCGCAGCGCATCCCGCGTGGCATGGCGATCATGTATCACGCCCAGGAAAAGAACGTGAACGTGCCCGGCTCGAACACGACCGGCAAGCGTGGCGGCATCCTGAACTCGGTCACCCGCGTCATCGTCAAGCCCACCAACATGGTCGGCGGCTATGCGCAACTGGCTTACAGCTTCAACTACTACGGCACCGTCGGTTGCCAGCGTGACGAAGTCGTGGTGATCCACAAGATCGAGGACCAGGACATCGACTGGCTGGAGCGTCCGCTCACGCCCGAACGCGAAGCCCAACGCAACCCCGTGGGCATCGGCAAGAAGTAAGCGCCGACTCGAGACCAGAGATTCAGGAGAAACAAATGAAAATCCGCGCGCAATTCGCGATGGTGTTCAACCTCGACAAGTGCATCGGTTGCCACACCTGCTCGGTGACCTGCAAGAACGTGTGGACCAACCGCAAGGGCGTCGAGTACGCCTGGTTCAACAACGTCGAGTCCAAGCCGGGCATCGGTTACCCGAAGGAATGGGAGAACCAGGACAAGTGGAAGGGTGGCTGGACCAAGCTCAACGGCAAGCTCGAGCTCAAGGCCGGCGGCCGCCTGAAGAAGATCGTGCAGATCTTCTCCAACCCGAACCTGCCCGAGATCGACGACTACTACGAGCCCTTCACCTACGACTACGCCCGTCTGCAGAACGCGCCGCTGTCCGAGGCCGCGCCGACCGCGCGTCCGGTGTCGCAGATCACCGGCGAGAAGATGGACAAGATCACCTGGGGCCCGAACTGGGAAGACGACCTCGCCGGCGAGTTCGCCTCCCGTGCTCGTGACAAGAACTTCTCCAACATGGAGAAGGAAATGTACAAGCAGTTCGAAAACACCTTCCACATGTACCTGCCGCGCATCTGCAACCACTGCATCAACCCGGCTTGCGTGGCCTCGTGCCCGTCCGGCGCGCTCTACAAGCGCGAGGAAGACGGCATCGTGCTCGCCGACCAGGACCGCTGCCGCGGCTGGCGGATGTGCATCTCGGGCTGCCCGTACAAGAAGGTGTTCTTCAACTGGGAGTCGTCCAAGGCCGAGAAGTGCGTGGGCTGCTACCCGCGCGTCGAGAACGGCATGCCGACCGTCTGTTCGGAGTCCTGCGTCGGCCGCATCCGCTACAACGGCATCATCCTGTACGACGCCGACAAGATCTCGGCCGCGGCCAGCGCCGACAACGTCCAGGACCTGTACCAGGAGCACCTGGACATGTTCGTCGATCCCTTCGACCCGGCCGTGATCGAGCAGGCCAAGAAGGACGGCATCACCGACGACTGGATCCTCGCCGCGCAGAAGTCGCCGATCTACAAGATGGCCGTGCAGTGGAAGATCGCCTTCCCGCTGCACCCCGAGTACCGCACGCTGCCGATGATCTGGTACGTGCCGCCGCTCTCGCCGGTGCAGTCGCAGATCGACCAGAAGGCGCTGCCGACCGAGGCCGACGGCGTTATCCCGAAGGCCTCCGCGATGCGCCTGCCGGTCAAGTACCTGGCCAACCTGATGACCGCGGGCAAGGAGCAGCCGATCATCGACGCGCTCAACCGCATGATCGCGATGCGCTCCTACCAGCGCTCGGTGCACGTCGAGGGCACGCCCGACACGCGCGCGCTGGAGGCGGTGGGCATGACCGAGGACATGGCCAAGGAGATGTATCGCTACCTGGCGATCGCGAACTACGAAGACCGCTTCGTGATTCCGACCTCCAAGGAAGAGATGCGCCTCGAGGACTACCACGGCTTCCAGGGTCAGGCGGGCTTCAGCTTCGGCAGCGCGTCGTCGGTCGGCATCTCGCCGAACTCGCTGTTCCCCGAGCGCCGCAAGGAGTCGATGGAGCCGCGCAAGCCGGTCCCGCACGCCGACGAGCTGCACGACGTCACCGGCGAACGCTACTGAGGAGATTGAACCATGCAGACCTACAAGCTGCTTGCCATGCTGCTCGACTACCCGGGCAGCGAGATCGTCGGCGACCTGCGCGCCGCGGTCTCGGAGCAGGGCGGTGCGCGGGGTCTGGTGCGCTCGGTGGACACCGACCAGGTGTTCACCGAGGCTGAGCACGGGAGCATCGCCGGTTTCATCGACTGGATGCTCGCTCAGGACCAGACCGAGCTCGAAGGCCGTTTCGTCAAGACCTTCGACCTCACCCCGGAGCACAGCCTGCACCTGACCCACCATGTGTTCGGCGACGACAAGAACCGCGGTCCGGCGCTGATCGACCTGTCGGAGTTCTACAAGTCCTACGGACTGCAGCACGACGAGCACGAGATCCCGGACTACCTGCCGATGATGATGGAGTTCGTGTCGCAACTCGGGGAGACCGAGGCGCGCGTGTTCCTGACTGACGCGGTGAAGGTGTTCAACGTGCTCGCGACCAACCTGGAAAAGGCGGAGAGCCCCTATGCGGCGCTCGTTCGCGTGATCGAAAACCACAGCTCGCTGGCCCGCGCGGCCGCCTGAGGAGAAGACGATGTCCCTGACCAACCTGTTTTTCGGGGTCTATCCCTACATTGCGCTGACCGTGTTCGTGATCGGCAGCTGGATCCGGTACGACAACGAGCAGTACACCTGGAAGACCGATTCGTCGCAGCTGCTGTCCAAGCAAGGCATGATGCTGGCGAGCAACCTGTTCCACGTCGGCGTCATCATGATCTTCTTCGGCCATTTCGCCGGTCTCGTGCTGCCGCACGGCCTGTGGCTTGGCCTGGGGATCTCCGACCTCGCCCACCAATGGATCGCGATCATCGCCGGCGTGATCTTCGGCATCATGTGCCTGGTCGGTGGTTCCATGCTGTGGTATCGCCGCATGTACAACCCGCGCGTGCGCATCAACAGCCGTCGCAGCGACGTGTTCATCATCACCTGGCTGATGGCCACGCTGATCCTCGGCCTGCTGACCGTGCCGTTCTCGATCGGTCACGCCGTCAAGGGTGATCCGGCCGTGATGCTGGCGCTGGCCGAGTGGGTCAAGAGCATCCTGCTGCTGAACCCGCAGCCCGAGCTGATGACGAAGGTCGATCCGATCTTCCGTGCCCACATCTTCTTCGGCATGACGGTGTTCCTGGTGTTCCCCTTCACCCGCCTGGTGCACATCCTGACCGCGCCGTTCAGCTACCTGACGCGCGCCTACCAGATCGTCCGGACCAAGCGCCGCCTGGCCTGAGGCTGAAGCGAGAGGCAGGGCTGGCAGCCATCGAGGCTGCCGGCCTTGCCTTTCGGTCCTTTTGCCCCTAGCTTGCGCGGATGCGCCAGAAAGCACCGATTCTCATGTTCATCCGCGGCTCGGGCCTGTCGGTCAAGATCACCGGCATGCTGCTCGGCTTTTTCCTCGTGGCACTTGCCGCGATCGCGCTGACGCTGTTCATCTCGTGGCGCCTGGAAGGCGCGGCGGCTGCGATCAACGATGCCGGCAGCCTGCGGATGCGCTTGTACCGCGTGGCGCATCACCTCGCTCGTGCGGATCTGCATACCAGCGACCGGCAGGGTTTCGCTGGCGACCTGAGGGCGAGGGTCGACGACTTCGACCGCATCCTCGGCGTGCTGCGCCGGGGAGATCCGTCCCGCCCCTTGTTCGTGCCGCGCGAAGCCGGTATCCAGCAGGTGCTCTCCGGGATGTCCGAAGAATGGAGCGTGCAGCTGCGCCCGATCCTGCTCGCGATCGCCGCGGACCCGGATCCGGCCAACCTGCATCGCAGGGGCCTGGAGTTCGACCGCGCCGCCCGCGACTACGTCGAGGACATCAACGATTTCGTGCTGCGCATGGAGCAGAGCTATGCGCGCAACACCAACATCCTGCGCACCTCGCAGGTGATCCTGGTTGCCCTCGCGGTGATCGGCACCATCCTGCTGCTGCGCTTCTTCTTCCTCACCGTGATCCGCCCCGTGTTCGAGCTCCACGAGGGCGTCAAGCGCATGGGGCAGGAGGATTTCGATGCCCGCGTGCCGGTGCTGTCGCAGGACGAGTTCGGCGAGCTCTCGGCCGGCTTCAACCGCATGGCAGCCCACTTGCAGAACGTCTATGACACGCTCGAGGAGCGTGTCGTCGCCAAGACCCGCAGCCTCGAAGAGAAGAACCGCGAGCTCGAGATCCTCTACGAGATCGTCGCCTTCCTGCGCGAACCCAACGACGTCGACACGCTGTGCAAGGGCTTCCTCGAGCGGGTGCAGAAGACGATGGGTGCGAGTGCGAGCTCCGCGCGCCTGCTCGATCTCGAATCGCGAAACCTGTGCATGATCGTCCACGACGGGCTGGGCGACGACTTCCTCGATCGCGAGGAAGTGCTGGCCTGCGGCGAATGCGTCTGCGGCGAGGCGGCCCAGGGCAGCGGGCTTTCGCTGACCCTGGATGTACGCAATGCCGCGCTCGCGGTGACGCGCGATGCCTGTCGGCGCGCCGGGTTCCGTACGGTGTCGGCCACCTCGATCACGGCCAGCAAGCGCGCGCTCGGCGTGTTCAACCTGTATTTCGACCAGTCGGATGCGATCGGCGACGCCGATCGCCAGCTGCTCGAGGCTCTCGGACAGCAGCTCGGCATCGCGATCGAGAACCAGCGCCTGCACGCGCGCGAGCGCGAACTCGCCGTCTCCGAAGAGCGCAACCTGCTCGCGCGCGAACTGCACGACTCGATCGCCCAGGGCCTGGCCTTCCTGAACCTGCAGGTGCAGATGCTGGAACGCGCGCTCGCCGAGAACCGCGCCGCGGACGTGAGTACGACCGTGGAGATGCTTCGTCGCGGTATCCAGGAGAGCTATGAGGATGTGCGCGAGTTGCTGGTGCACTTCCGCACCCGGGTCGAGCAGCAGGATCTCGATGCCGCCATCGCCGCAGCCCTGCGCCGGCTCGCAGAGCAGACCGGCATCGCCACCGACCTCGACGTGCAGGGCGACGGCGCACCGCTCGATCCCGAGGCCGAGACCCAGGTGCTCTACATCATCCAGGAAGCGCTCTCCAACGTGCGCAAGCACGCCGGTGCAAGCACCGTTTCCGTGGGTGTGCGGCGCGGTCGCGACGGGCTCGCGGTGACGGTGCGCGACGACGGCGTGGGCTTTGCGGAAGACCGTGACGCGTCCGACAGCGAGGCGCACATCGGCCTGCAGATCATGCGCGAGCGCGCCATGCGGATCGGTGGCCGCTTTGCGGTGCGCTCGTCGCCCGGGCGGGGCACCGAGATCCGACTGGAACTGCCGAGAACGAACGAGGTGCTGGCTTGATGGCTGAAGAGAAGATCCGTGTCCTTCTGGTCGACGACCACACGCTGTTCCGCAGCGGCATCCGTTCGCTGCTGCAGAGCTACGTCTGCTTCGAGGTGGTGGGCGAGGCCGGCGACGGGCGCGAGGGCATCCGCCTCGCCGGGCAGCTGCGACCCGACGTGGTGTTGCTCGACAACAACATGCCCGGGCTCTCCGGGCGCGAGGCCGCCCGCCTGCTGCTCGAGGAGGTGCCCGAGACGCGTGTGCTGATGTTGACGGTCTCGGAGGACGCCGACGACCTTATCGAGACGCTGCGCGCCGGGGCCTGCGGCTACCTGCTGAAGAACATCCAGGCCGAAACCCTGGTATCGGCGATCAAGACGGCCGCGCAGGGCGAATCGGTGGTTTCGCCCCAGATGATGGGCAAGCTGCTGAGCGGCGTGCGCAGCAGCGCCAGCCGAGCGGCGATGGGCGGTGCGATCGCGCCTGCACCGGGAGCGCTGGCGAGGAGTGCCCCTGCTGCCGGTGCGGAGCCGGCCGAACTCGAGAAGCTGTCGCCGCGCGAACGCGAGATCCTGCGCTTCATCGCGCGCGGACAGAGCAACAAGGAGATCGCCCGTGCACTCGAGCTCGCCGAGAGCACAGTGAAGATCCACGTGCAGAACATGTTGCGCAAGCTCAACCTGAGCAGCCGGGTGCAGGCGGCGGTATTCGCGGTGGAGAACGGCTTGGGGCAGGGACCGGAGGGCTGAGCTCCGCCAGCGGGCTTGCAGCAGGCTTCCGAAGGCTTCAGCGCAATTGCGAGGCGAGGTCGCGGAACACACCGCCGAGCAGCTTGACCTCCTCGCGGTGGTGCAGTGCGATCGTTGCCGCGAGGCGCTCGCCTTCGGCGGTCAGGTGCACCTCGACCGCGCGCCGATCCTCGCGACCCGGACGGCGCTCGACCAGTCCGAGTTTCTCGCAACGCGAAACCAGCGACACCACTCCATGCTGGTGGGCCTGCAGGCGCTCGGCGAGCTCGCCGATGCAGGCCCATTCGCGTCCGGGATAGCCCTTGACCTGGAGCAGCAGCAGGTATTGGAGGTTGGTGATGCCGTGGCGCCGGGTGAGCAACTCGGAGAAGCGCAGGAAGCGCCGCAGCTGGTAGCGGAAGTCGGCGAGGGCCTCGAATTCGGACTTGTCGAGTGGAGTGTTCATCGTGCGCGGATTTTAGCTTCTTCCGCCCTCGCTTCGGCAGTCCGATCGAGAGATCGTCCTTGCAATCCGACGATTGCGGATTAATATCAAAGTGTGATGTAAAAAGAGCGATGGCCCACGCGCGCAGGTGGATCGTGGCGGCGGCCGGATTTCCACCCCGAAAGAGGAGACCGAATCATGGACGTCATGCAATTTCCCCGCATGGTGGTTTCGAGCCGCGATGGCTGGGACTTGGTCGCGCGCGAACGGCCACCGATGGACTGGCTGTTCCGTCGCCTGGTCCTGCCGATGTCGCTGCTGCCGCCGCTGATGATCCTGCTGGCATCGGGGGGCGTGGGCGCCCGGGTGTTTCCCGACGCGGGCTTCGGCAACTGGTTGATCGCGGCCGTGCTGTTCTTCGTCGCCGAACACTTCAGCGTGCCGATCATGGCGAACTCGATCCGCCAGGCCTCGATGGCCAAGGACGGCAGCAGCCGGCTCGAGGATGCCTACACGGTGGCGGCGATCGCGCCGGTGCCACTGTGGCTGTCCTCGCTCGCGGTGGTGTTCGGCAGCGCGTGGTTCGTGGTGCTCGTCGGCCTCGTCGCGCTCGGCGCCTCGGCCATGCTGATCCGCCACGGCGTCGACCGCCTGCTCGGCATCGACGAGGACGTCGAGGCGAGCGAGGTGGCCATGCAGGTGACCAGCTTCGGCGTGCTGACCTGGCTGGTGCTGCTGGCGGTCGCGGGGGGGGCGGTGACGCTGCTGTGAGGGCGCTCAGGCCTTGACCCGCATGAGGCGCTGCTTCTCGCGCTCCCAGTCCTTCTTCTTCTCGTCCTCGCGCTTGTCGTGCAGCTTCTTGCCCTTGGCGAGCCCGATCTCGAGCTTCACGAGCCCATTCTTGTAGTGCAGGTCGAGCGGCACCAGCGTATAGCCGGCGCGCTCGACCTTGCCGATCAGGCGGGCGATCTCCTTCTTGTGCAGCAGCAGTTTGCGCGTGCGCGTCGGGTCGTGGCGCACATGGCTGGAGGCGGTGCTGAGCGGGGTGATGTGCATGCCGAAAACAAAGATCTCCTCGGCGCGGATCACCACGTAGGATTCCTTGATGTTCGAGCGACCGGCGCGGATCGCCTTGACCTCCCAGCCTTCGAGGACGATGCCGGCTTCGTGCTTCTCCTCGATGAAGTAGTCGTGAAGGGCCTTGCGGTTTTCGATGATGCTCATGGTTCGGCGTCCCGTGGCGGCGCGGCCCTGAGCCGGCGCGTCCGTATGCGGTAGAATCGCGGATTTTAACAGTTCGGCCGCACCTCCGTTCCGTCATGGTGGTGGCGCCGACCAACTTGCCCATGGCCGAAGTCAACAAGCTCGTCCTGATCGAATTCACCCCGGCGCAGATGTTCGAGCTCGTCGACCGCTGCGAGGAATACCCGCTGTTTCTGCCCTGGTGCGGCGGCGTCGATCTGATCGGGCGCACCGAGACGATCACCGCGGCTACGCTGCACATCAATTACCATGGCATCAAGGCGCATTTCAGCACCGAGAACGCCAAGCGCTACCCGCAGGAGATGAAGCTGCGCCTGACCGACGGCCCCTTCACCCATCTCGACGGACACTGGCGCTTCACCGCGCTCGGCGAGACCGCGTGCAAGGTCGAGTTCCAGCTGCGCTACCAGTTCGCGAGCAAGCTGCTGGAGAAGGTGCTCGGGCCGGTGTTCAACCATATCGCGAACACTTTCGTCGATTCCTTCGTCAAGCGTGCCGGCCAGGTCTATCGGGCCGGGCAGGGGAGTGCTGCATGAGCGGGATGATCAACGTGGAAGTGGTGTACGCGCTGCCGCAGCGCCAGGAGCTGGTGCACGTGCGGCTGGCGGAAGGAGCCTCGGTGCGCGATGCGCTGGAGGCTTCCGGCCTGTTGCAGAAGCATCCGGAGATCCAGCCCGACCGTGCGAACAAGCTGGGGATCTATGCAAGGCTGGTCAAGCTCGACACCGAGGTGCGCGACCGCGACCGGGTGGAGATCTATCGTCCGCTGATCGCCGACCCGAAGGCGGTGCGAAAGAAGCGTGCCGACGAGGGCAAGGTCATGAAAAAGGGGGGTGGGCCCGCCGAAGCGGCCGAGTGATGGATCGGCGCGACCCTGTGCAGCGGACCCTGTGCAGCGGAATTTCCGCTCGCGCGACGTTGGGCTTGCGAGCCTGCTGGCGTCGACCTGCGGGTCGGATCTATCTGCAATGATCTGCGATCTTGCGCTCCAGAGCCTCGGCCTGCTCCGCGCGCGCACGATCGTCGAGGAACTCGCGTTCCCCCTTGACGTTGAAGCGGACCATGCGCTGGCCGCCACGCAAGGCGGCGAGTTCATGCTGCGCGTCCGTGCAGAAACGTTCCGTCTCGCCTCTCGATTCAGCTTCCCGAGCGGCCTTCGCCTCGGCCTCCGCCGCGGCGGCGCGGCGTTCCCGGAAAGCCTGTTCGCGCTCGGCGAGCGAACTCGGGGAGGTGGGAGTGGCAGCAGGCGGCATGTCCGCCGACGGCGCGGTCTCTCCAGCCTTGCGCGCGGCGGCACCCGGTCGTGCTCCGCGGATCACCGTGGCCTCGACGCCTGCGGGAGGCATGTCGCCGTAGTGGATGCGCCCGTCCTTGTCCTTCCAGCTGTAGACCTGCGCGGCCGCGGGAAGGGCGGTCAGCAACAGGGCGAGGATCGCGACCGGGGCGAACGGATGGGTCATCGGCACAATTCTCCGCGGCGAGCCGCTTACGTGGTGCAGGAGCGCTCTGTATAATACGGATTTGGTCGAAAGGAAAAAAGCCATGCGAGTGATCCAGAAGGCGCTGACCTTCGATGACGTCCTTCTCGTTCCCGCCCACTCCACGGTCCTCCCTCGCGACGTGAGCCTGCAGAGCCAGGTCACGCGCCGCATCCGCCTCAACGTCCCGCTTGTCTCGGCCGCCATGGACACGGTGACCGAGAGCCGTCTCGCGATCGCGCTCGCGCAGGAAGGCGGGATCGGCGTGGTGCACAAGAACCTCACCCCGGCCCAGCAGGCCGCCGAGGTGCTCAAGGTCAAGCGCCACGAGTCGGGCATACTCAAGGATCCGATCACCATCCCGCCCACGATGACGGTGGGCGAGGTCATCGCACTGCAACGCCAGAACCGCTTCTCCGGCGTGCCGGTGGTCGAAGGCGGCAAGGTGGTCGGCATCGTCACCAACCGCGATACCCGCTTCGAGACCAAGCTCGACCAGCTCGTCTCCGAAATCATGACCCCGCAGGACCGCCTTGTCACCGTGCGCGAAGGCGCCAGCCTCGAAGAGGCGCGCGAGCTGCTGCGTGTGCACCGCCTCGAGCGCGTGCTGGTGCTCAACGATGCCGGTGAGCTGTGCGGTCTCATCACCGTCAAGGACATGATGAAGTCCACCGAGCACCCGCTCGCTGCCAAGGACGAGCATGGTCGCTTGCGCGTGGCCGCTGCGATCGGCGTGGGGGCCGGCACGGAGGAACGCGCGGAGCGCCTCGCCGACGCGGGCGTGGACATGATCGTGGTCGACACCGCCCACGGTCACTCGCAGGGCGTGCTCGACCGCGTCGGCTGGGTCAAGAAGCACTTTCCGCACATCGAGGTGGTGGGCGGCAATATCGCCACCGCCGACGCCGCGCGTGCGCTGGTCGATGCCGGTGCCGACGGTGTCAAGGTCGGCATCGGTCCGGGCTCGATCTGCACCACCCGCATCGTCGCCGGCGTGGGCGTGCCGCAGATCAGCGCGATCGACAACGTCGCCAACGCGCTGCTGGGCACGGGCGTGCCGATGATCGCCGACGGCGGCATCCGCTTCTCGGGCGACATCGCCAAGGCGATCGCCGCGGGCGCCGACGTGGTCATGCTCGGTGGACTGTTTGCCGGCACCGAGGAGGCGCCAGGCGAGACGGTGCTGTTCCAGGGCCGTTCCTACAAGTCGTACCGCGGCATGGGCTCGCTCGGCGCGATGGAGAAGGGCGCGGCCGACCGCTACTTCCAGGAAGAGAACACCGGCAACATCGACAAGTTGGTGCCCGAGGGCATCGAGGGTCGCGTGCCCTACAAGGGCTCGGTCACGGCGGTGATCCATCAGCTCGTCGGCGGCCTGCGCGCCTCGATGGGCTACCTCGGCTGCGCCGACATCCCGACCATGCATGCGCGCGCGGAGTTCGTGCAGATCAGCTCGGCCGGCATGCGCGAATCGCATGTGCACGACGTGCAGATCACCAAGGAAGCGCCCAACTACCAGATCAGCTGAGCGCGCTCCTTCGAGACATCCGGGCGGCTGCGAGGCCGCCCTTCCTTTTTCGACGTTCGAGATTCCCGCCCCATGGCCCACCAGAAGATCCTCATCCTCGATTTCGGCTCCCAGGTCTCCCAGCTCATCGCGCGCCGCGTGCGCGAGCAGCAGGTGTACTGCGAGCTGCATCCCTTCGACGTCTCGGACGAGTTCGTGCGCAACTTCGGCGCGCAGGGCGTGATCCTCTCCGGCGGGCCCAACTCGGTCTACGAGGCAGAGGACTGGCGCGCACCGCAGGCGGTGTTCGAGCTTGGCGTGCCGGTGCTGGGCATCTGCTACGGCATGCAGACGATGGCCAGCCAGCTCGGCGGCAAGGTCGAGAGTTCGGCCAAGCGCGAGTTCGGCTATGCGGAGATGCGCGCGCGCGGGCACTCGAAGCTGTTCACCGGCATCGAGGACCGCAGCAACGCCGAAGGCCACGGCCTGCTCGACGTGTGGATGAGCCACGGCGACAAGGTCACCGCGCTGCCCCCGGGCTTCAAGATCATCGGCAGCAACGAATCGACTCCGATCGCGGCGATGGCCGACGAGGCGCGCGGCTTCTACGGCGTGCAGTTCCACCCCGAGGTCACGCACACGATCAAGGGCAAGGAGATGATCGGGCGCTTCGTGCACGACATCTGCGGCTGCGGCCACGACTGGAACATGCCCGATTACATCGAGGAAGCGGTGCAGAAGATCCGCGAGCAGGTGGGTGACGAGGAGGTCATCCTCGGCCTGTCGGGCGGCGTGGACTCCTCGGTGGCGGCGGCGCTGATCCACCGCGCGATCGGCGACCAGCTCACCTGCGTGTTCGTCGACCACGGCCTGCTGCGCCTGAACGAAGGCAAGCTGGTCATGGAGATGTTCGCCGGGCGGCTCCACGCCAAGGTCGTGCATGTCGATGCGACCGAGCAGTTCATGGGACACCTGAAGGGCGTCACCGACCCCGAGCAGAAGCGCAAGATCATCGGCCGCGAGTTCGTCGAGGTCTTCCAGGCCGAAGCCAGGAAATTGCCGAACGCCAGGTGGCTGGCCCAGGGCACCATCTATCCTGACGTGATCGAGTCCGGCGGCGCAAAGAGCAAGAAGGCCCACACCATCAAGAGCCATCACAACGTCGGCGGCCTGCCCGAGACGCTCGGCCTGAAGCTGCTCGAGCCGCTGCGCGACCTCTTCAAGGACGAGGTGCGCGAGCTCGGCGTGGCCCTCGGCCTGCCGCACGACATGGTCTATCGCCACCCCTTCCCGGGCCCGGGTCTGGGCGTGCGCATCCTCGGCGAGGTCCGCCAGGACTTCGCCGACCTGCTGCGCCGTGCCGACGCGATCTTCATCGACGAGCTGCGCGCCGCCGACTGGTACGACAAGACGAGCCAGGCCTTCGCGGTCTTCCTGCCGGTGAAGAGCGTGGGCGTGATGGGCGACGGCCGTACCTACGAGTACGTGGTGGCACTGCGCGCGGTGCAGACGCAGGACTTCATGACCGCGCACTGGGCGGAGCTGCCGCACAGCCTGCTCGGCAAGGTCAGCAACCGCATCATCAACGAGGTGCGCGGCATCAACCGGGTGGTCTACGACATCTCGGGCAAGCCGCCGGCGACAATCGAGTGGGAGTGAGCTGAGGGGCGCGTTCTGGAAGCGGCTTCCAGGGCAATGGCGCTAACATGCGGCCATGACCGAAGCCCGACCGTCGATCCTGCAATACTGGTCCGCCGTGATCCGGACCACCGTGAAGCTGTGGCTGGAAGCCCAGGTCTTCGTACATGCCGCTGCGCTGGCGTTCTTCACCGTGTTCTCGGTGGCGCCGGTGGTGATCATCGCGGTCAGCCTGGTGGGCCTGGTGCTCGGCGAGAGTGCGGCTCAGGGCCGCATCGCCGAGCAGCTCGAGGTGGCGATCGGGCCGGAGGTGGCGGCTGCGATCCAGACCGCGGTGGTCAACAGCCGCATCCAGCACAGCGGGCTGCTGCCCACGATCGCCGGCGTCGGTGCCATCGTGTTCGGCGCGACGACGGTATTCACCCAGATGCAGGAATCGCTCAACGCGATCTGGGGAGTGGCGCCGCGGCCCACGCGCAGCGGCGTGTTCATCCATCTCAAGACGCGCCTCCTGTCGCTCGCGGTGGTGCTCGGCATCGGCTTCGTGCTGCTGGTGTCGCTGTCGCTGAGCATCTTCGTTCGCGCGCTCGTCGCCTTCGCGCAGGACTGGCTGCCGGTGCCGGTGGGGCTGATCATCGGGCTGGACTGGGTGATCGCGCTGCTGGTGGTGACGCTGCTCTTCGCCACCATCTTCCGCGTGCTGCCCGAGGTTGTGCTGGGCTGGCGTGACGTGCTGCCGGGCGCCTTCGTCACCGCGCTGCTGTTCGCGCTCGGGCGCGCGCTGATCGCGATCTACCTGTCGACCACCGCGACCGCGTCCACTTACGGGGCGGCGGGCTCGCTGGTGCTGCTGCTGCTGTGGGTGAATTACTCCTCGTTGATCCTGCTCTTCGGCGCCGCGTTCACGCGCGCCTATCTGGAGGCGCGCGGCCGGACGGTGCGGCCGCGCGCGACGGCGGTGCTGGTGCATCGCCAGCTGATCGAGGATTGAGTCCGCTTCCCGTGGGTGGCTCGGCCGCGCTCAGTTGCGCAGCAGCTGCAGCTTGAAGTGCTGCTGGATGAAGGCCTGGAAGCTGGCGACGCCCTCCAGGGCGAGGCGCAGCTCGCCCTGCTGCATCGCGTTCAACTGGTCGAGCGCGATGTAGTTGCCCGGCGTGCGCCCGCCGCGCAAGGCCTCGACCTGGCCGCGCAGGCGCATCCGCACCAGGAAGTCGAAGGCCGCGCGCAGGTCGGCGACCTGTTCGGCCTTGAGCACGCCGGCCTCGACCAGCGCCTCCATGCGGTCGTGGGTGCTGCCGTCGAGCCGGCGCGCCTCCATCGCCAGCGCCTTGATGCCGTCGGTGATGGCGAAGATGCCGGCCTTCTTTAGGTCGACCTCGCCGCGGCGCTCGCCGGATTTTTCCACCTTGATGCGGCCGAACCAGCCCAGCGGCGGGGCGAAGTTGACCATGTTCTGCGCCATGCGCACGAGGAAGCCCTGCTCGTGGCTCATGTAGTGCAGCGCGTGTTCGCGCAGGGTGTCGGCGAGCTCCCGCCGACCGTAGAGCGGGCGCAGGTCCATGAACATGCTGCCGGTCATCACGTTGTCGGGCGTCGGCGTCGATAGCCACTGCGTGAGCTCGCGCTTCCAGGCCGTCAGACTGCGCCGCCAGGCGGGGTTGCGCGCCATGATGCCGCCGGGGCAGGGCGGCACCCCGATCGAGATCAGGGCGTCGATGAGGTCGTCCGAGAAGGCTTCGAGGCGTGCCAGCGCCTCGCCTTGCACCGCGTCGGCGTAGATGATCGCGTTGTCCTGGTCGGTCGATAGCGTCTGTTCGCCGCGCCCTTCGCTGCCCATCACCACGAAGGCGAAGTCGGTGGTGAGATCGGGGTAGCGATCGCGGCGCAGCAGGTCGATCAGGCGGATCAGGACCTGGTCGTTGAGGTTGGCGATCAGCTTCACCGTGTCGCGGATCGCGATGCCGGTGCCGGCGAGATGCACGATCAGCTGCTGGATGCGCTGATGCAGCTCGCGCAGCGCGTCGATCGATTCGGCCTTCTCGATGTCGAGCACGAGCTGGTGGGGCGAGTGCGCCTGCAGGCGCAGCAGGTCGGTGACGGTGACGATGCCCGCGAGTGCGTCCTTGCGGTCGACCACGACGAGGCGGTGGATGCCGTGGCGCGACATGCGGTAGAGCGCCTCGTAGAGCACGTCGTCCTCGCCGATGGTGATCACCGGCGCGCTCATCACGTCGCGCACCCGGAGCCCCGCCGGGTCGCGCCCAGCGGCGATCACCTTGTTGCGCAGGTCGCGGTCGGTCAGGATCGCCGTCGGGTGCGTGCCGTCGACGACGACCACGCAGGAGATGCTCATCTCGCGCATGCGGCCGACGATATCGACCAGCGCGTCGTCGGCGCTGCAGCTCACCACGCGGCGCTGCTCGATCTCCCGGATCGGACGAAAGAACTCGTTTTCTCCTGCCATGGCTGCTCCCCGGGGTGCGTCGAATTCGCCATTTTACCCGGGCGCGGCCGTTTCAGCCCGCCGTCGCCGCGGCTGCGAGCAGCGCGCCGGGGTCGAGTGCGACCACCTCTCCGATCATGATCAGCGCCGGCGCGCGGATGCCGGCCGCGCGCACCGCCCCGGGCAGGGTCGCGAGCGTGGCATGCACGCCGCACTGCCGCGGTGTGGTGGCGGCGTGGATCACCGCCGCCGGCGTGTCCGCCGCCAGTCCGTGGGAGATCATCTGCGTACAGATGATCTCGAGCGCGCCGAGGCCCATGTAGACCACCACGGTCTGGCGCGGGCGGGCGAGCGCCGCCCAGTCGAGGTCGACGGTGTCGTCCTTGAGGTGGCCGGTGGCGAACACCAGGGTCTGCGCGTGCTCGCGGTGGGTGAGCGGGATTCCGGTGGCCGAGGCCGCGCCCGCCGCGGCGGTGATGCCGGGCACGATCTCGCACTCGACGCCGGCCTCGAGCAGGGCCTGCATCTCTTCGCCGCCGCGCCCGAAGATGAAGGGATCGCCGCCCTTGAGTCGCACCACGTCGTGCCCTTCGCGTGCGAGTTCGACGAGCAGGCGGTTGATCTCGTGCTGGGCGAGGGCGTGGTTGCCGGCTTCCTTGCCCGCGTACAGGCGACGCGCGGCGGGCGGGATCAGCGCCACCACCGCCTCGCCGACGAGATGGTCGTAGACGACCACTTCGGCGCCGGTGATCAGGCGCAGCGCCTTCACGGTGAGAAGGTCGGGGTCGCCCGGGCCGGCGCCTACCAGATGGACCTTGCCATGTCCCTGCGCACGCGTGGATCGCGGCCGCTCGCCGATGCCCTCGGGCGTGCCGCGGGGCGGCAGGGCGGCGCGACTGGCGCGAAGGGAGCGCGGCTTGGCCGCGCCGGCCGGCGAAGCATCCGATCGAAAGGTTCCTGCCTGCATGATGTGGGCTCCAGCACGGTCTCGGGAAATCCGTTGCGGCGAAAAATCGGTTCCGCCAGGGGCCGGAAAACGCTTGTCCAGGACACCGCGAAATCCGCGGGCGTGCGCATGGCGACGTCGTTCCGGCGTCCCCGAACTTTATCCTCGGCGCTGGTGTGGAAAATTAATTCACATCAAGGATGGGCCTGCCCCGGAAAAACCATACTGCCGTCGCAATGTTGTTTCACATCCCGTGTCGTGTAAGGAGAGGGCTATGCAAAAGAAAGGTTTGATCGGATCGGCGTTTGCCATGGGGGTGCTGTCCCTCGCGATGAGCAGCGCCTGGGCCCAGGAAGCGCCCAAGCTGACCGCCGAGGAGATGGAAAAAGGCAAGCAGATCTACTTCGAGCGCTGCGCAGGTTGCCACGGCGTGCTGCGCAAGGGCGCCACCGGCAAGAACCTCGAGCCGCACTGGACCAAGACCGCTCCGGACGGCACCAAGCTGGAGGGCGGCACCCTCAAGCTCGGCACCGAGCGCCTCGAGAAGATCATCTCGTACGGCACCGAAGGCGGCATGGTCAACTACGATGACATCCTGACCAAGGAAGAGATCAACCTGATGGCGCGTTACATCCAGAACACGCCTCCGATCCCGCCCGAGTTCTCGCTCAAGGACATGAAGGACAGCTGGAAGCTGCTGGTCCCCGTCAAGGACCGTCCGACCAAGCAGATGAACAAGGTCAACCTGAAGAACGTGTTCGCGATCACGCTGCGCGACGCGGGCAAGCTCGCGCTGGTCGACGGCGACACCCACAAGATCTGGAAGATCCTCGATACCGGCTACGCGGTGCACATCTCCCGCCTGTCGGCTTCGGGCCGCTACGTCTACACCGTCGGTCGTGACGGCCTGACCACCATCATCGACATGTTCTACGAAGAGCCCACCACGGTCGCCACCGTGCGCCTGGGTTCGGATGCCCGTTCGGTCGATACCTCCAAGTTCAAGGGCTACGAGGACAAGTACCTGATCGGTGGCACCTACTGGCCGCCCCAGTACTCGATCATGGACGGCGAGACGCTCGAGCCGATGAAGATCGTGTCGACCCGTGGCAACACCGTCGATGGCGACTATCACCCCGAGCCGCGCGTGGCCTCCATCGTGGCCTCGATGACGAAGCCGGAGTGGGTGGTCAACGTCAAGGAAACCGGCCAGATCCTGCTGGTCGATTACTCCGACATCAAGAACCTGAAGAGCATCGCGATCGAGTCCGCCAAGTTCCTGCACGATGGCGGCTGGGACATGTCGAAGCGCTACTTCATGGTCGCCGCCAACGCGTCCAACAAGGTCGCCGCGGTCGACACCAAGGAAGGCAAGCTGGCCGCGCTGGTCGACACCGCCAAGATCCCGCACCCGGGGCGCGGCGCCAACTTCGTCCATCCCAAGTTCGGTCCGGTGTGGTCGACCGGCCACCTCGGCGACGCCGTGGTCTCGCTGATCTCGACGGCTTCCGACGATCCCAAGTTCTCCAAGTACAAGGAGTACAACTGGAAGGTCGTCGAACAGCTGAAGATGCCGGGCGCCGGCAACCTGTTCGTCAAGACGCACCCGAAGTCCAAGCACTTCTGGGCGGATGCGCCGATGAACCCGGAGCGTGAAGTGGCCGAGTCGGTGTACGTGTTCGACATGAACGACCTGTCGAAGGCACCCGTCGCCCTCAACGTCGCCAAGGACTCGGGCCTGCCCGAGAGCAAGGCGATCCGCCGCGCCGTGCAGCCGGAGTACAACGAGGCTGGCGACGAAGTGTGGATCTCGCTGTGGGGCGGCAAGACCGACCAGTCCGCGATCGTGATCTACGACGACAAGACGCTGAAGGTCAAGAAGGTGATCACCGACCCGGCGATCGTCACGCCGACCGGCAAGTTCAACGTGTACAACACGATGCACGACGTCTATTGATCGATCTTCCGGTCAAGCTCTGAAAAACCCCCGCGCCCCTGGCGCGGGGGATCGAGGGGAAGAGTTCCATGTCTGATCGAAACAGCGACAACTCCAAACAAGAAAATTCGGGCGGCCTGTGGGCACGCCTGCGCCGCCCTTCCGCCAAGTCGCTGGGCGGCCTGTTGGCTGTCGGATTCATTGTGGGCGTGCTGTTCTGGGGCGGCTTCAACACCGCGCTGGAGGCCACGAACACCGAGAAGTTCTGTATTTCCTGCCACGAGATGTATGACAACGTGTACCAGGAGTACAAGCAGACGATCCACTACAGCAACCGGACCGGGGTGCGCGCGACCTGCCCGGACTGCCATGTTCCGAAAGAGTGGACGCACAAGATGATCCGCAAGGTTCAGGCGTCCAAGGAGCTGTGGGGCAAGATGGTCGGCACCATCGACACGCGCGAGAAGTTCGAGGCCAAGCGCCTGGAGCTGGCGCGCAACGAGTGGAAGCGGATGAAGGCGGTGGACTCGCGCGAATGCCGCAACTGCCACAGCCTCGAGAGCATGAATCCCGAGGTTCAACGGCAGCGCGCGCGCAAGCAGCACGAGATTGCGAAGGAAGACAACATGACCTGCATCGACTGCCACAAGGGCATTTCCCACAATAAGCCGGCAGGCATGACCGAGGCGGACGAGGAGTAAGATCCCTCGTGCATCACAGGCCAACCCAAGCACAGCGAGGATATGACGATGAAGAAGAACCTGATTGCCGGCGCCGTCGGTGCTCTCCTGGCTATCGGTACGGGTAGCGCGCTCGCAGCCGCGCCCGACTGGAGCAAGGTCCAGGGCAAGGACATCACCGCCTTCTACCCCGGCGTGTCGCCGCTGGAGTGGATCCAGAAGGGTACCGAGCACGGTGGCGCGCGCGCGCTCAAGAAGGGCGAGACCTGTGCCGACTGCCACAGCGACGAAGCGGGTGACATGGGCAAGAAAATGGCCAGCGGCCAGAAGATCGAGCCCAGTCCGATCCCCGGCAAGGCCGCCTTCATTCCGGTGAAGGTGCAGGCCGCGCACGACGGCGAGAACCTCTACATCCGCTTCTCCTGGAAGCAGCCGGCCGCCTCGGGTGGGGCGAAGATGGACGAGAAGAACCCGGTCAAGATCGCGTTCATGCTCGAGTCTGGCGGCAAGGTCGAACTCGCCGACCAGGCGGGTTGCTGGGCGACCTGCCACACCGATTCGCGCACCATGCCCGGTGCGGACGACGCCAAGACGAAGTACGTCAAGGGCGGCTCGGTCGCCGAGGGTAAGTTCTACGACCTCTACCAGTGGCGCAGCGGCGAGAACAAGGGCTACAACGGCTACGTCGCCGAAAAGCGCGTGATGGAAGGCGGCAACGCCCTGGTCAGCGCCGAAGGCAAGAAGGACGGCGACAACTGGTCGGTGGTGTTCACCCGCAAACTCGCTGCGGGCGACGGTGACGTGAAGCTCGAGTCGGGCAAGGCCTACAACTTCGGCTTCGCGATCCACGACGACAACGCGGCGGGTCGATTCCACCACGTTTCGCTCGGCTACAAGCTCGGCCTCGACACCGACGGCCACATCAAGGCGGCCAAGCAGTAATCCGGTCCGATCCCGCCCATGCCCCTGGGCGGTGTTCGATACGGCGGAAGCATCCGGCGAACCCGGGGCTTCCGCCGTTGTCCTTTGCGATGGATCCATCGCGACTGCGTGGTCGCGTGGGCATGAAACGGGAGATTTCCATGAACGCCAGACTCGTTCCGGCAAGTCTGTTCGCGGTCGCAATCGGGCTTTCCGCGGCCGTTCCGGCGCAAGCCGCCGAACATCAGGTCGTGGTGGAGAAATACGCCTTTTCGCCGATGGAGTTGCGCATCAAGCGTGGCGACACCGTGACCTGGATAAATAACGAAAAGCGGGTGAGTCATTCGGTGCTGCTGATCGGCCGCAACGAGGAGTCGGAGCGCTTTTTTCCCGGCGAGAAGTGGTCGCGCGCCTTCCCGGAGGCCGGGCGCTTCGAGTACCGCTGCGGACCGCATCCGGAAATGCTCGGCGTGGTGATCGTCGCCGAATGATGCGCGCGTGGCTCGCCGACGGATTTCGCTCGTGGGCCCGGGCGGTCGAGGTGGAAAGGGTGCGTGAGCGGATGCAGCGGGTGCGGCGGAGACCCCTCGCCCTTCGAGGTTGATGCGAGTCAAGGTTTCGACCCGGTCGAGGCCCCATGCTCTTCACCGATGCCTTACCGTCGGATGCCAGCATGAAGATTCCGCCACTCCTCGCCCACGCCGTCGTCTTCCTCGGCGCAGCGCTCGTCTCCGCTTATGCCGCAGCCTCCGGGCACGTCCCGGTCGAGCCCGCTCCGGCGCGTGCGCGCGAACTGGTCCACATCGTCCGCCAGGATTGCGGTTCCTGTCATGGCCTGACCTTCAAGGGCGGGCTCGGCCCCGCACTGACCGCCGAGGCGCTTGCCGACAAGCCGGCCGAGGGCCTTGTGGCCACCATCGTCGGTGGCCGTCCGGGGACGCCGATGCCGCCTTTCCAGTCCATCCTCTCCGAAGCCGAGGCGGAGTGGATCGTGTATTGGCTGATGCGCGGTTTTCCCGCCGATGCCGGCCTGCCGCAGGCCCCCGCGCGCAACTGAACCATCGCCGTCCGTCGTACGGCCCCCGTGCCACGCCCCTGTTGGCGAGTGCGGACGGCAGTCTTCCCGGTGGCCCTCCGCCACCCCAAGTTCCCGGAGCTCCCATGTCTTGCCGTGAAGTTCGTCTCGCACCGCCCGCCCTATGGGGCGTGGTCCTCTCCGCCATGGTCGTGCTGCTGTCGGCCTGTTCGAGCGTGCCGCCGGTCGCCGTGCGCGGCACCGGCGACCTCGGCGTGGTGATCGAGCGTGCCGACGGCAAGGTCAAGGTGATCGAGACCACTGGCCGCAGCGTGCTGGCCACCGTGGATGGCCTGGGCGATCTCTCCCACGCCTCGGTGGTTTTCTCGCGCGATGGCCGCTACGCCTTCGTGTTCGGGCGCGACGGCGGGCTGACCAAGGTCGATCTGCTGGCGCGCCGGATCGTCGGCCGCAAGGTCCAGGCGGGCAATGCGATCGGCGGCTCGATCTCGCACGACGGCAGCCTGGTGGTGGTGCAGAACTACGAACCGGGCGGCATCAAGGCCTTCGACGCCAACACGCTCGAGCTCGTCGCCGATGTGCCTGCGACCACGGACGACGGCACCCGCTCCAAGGTGGTGGGCCTCGCCGACCTCTCGGGCAAGCGCTTCATCTATTCGCTGTTCGAGGCGGGCGAGATTCGCATCACCGACTTCTCCGACCCGAAGAATCCGCTGACCCGGCGTTTTGCCGGCGGCAAGCAGCCCTACGATGCACTGGTCACGCCCGATGGCCGGTACTACATCGCCGGCCTGTTCGGCGAGGACGGCCTTGCCCTGATCGACCTGTGGAACCTCGACAAGGGCAGCCGCAAGATCCTCTCCGGCTACGGTCGTGGCGAGCAGCCCCTGCCGGTGTTCAAGATGCCCCACCTGCGCGGCTGGTCGATCGCCGGCAATCGGGCCTACCTGCCCGCCATCGGTCGCCACGAGGTGCTGGTGGTCGACACCGCCACCTGGCAGGAGGTCGATCGCATCCAGGTGAAGAGCCAGCCGGTGTTCGCCATGGCGCGCCCCGACGGGCGCGAGATCTGGGTGAACTTCGCCTTCCCCGACAACGGCTGGGTGCAGGTCATCGACACCGTCTCCGGCAAGGTCACCGACACCCTGCAGCCGGGCCGCGGCATCCTGCACATGGAGTTCCTCTCCAAGGGCCACGAGATCTGGCTGTCGGCGCGCGACGACAACAAGGTCGTGATCTACGACACCGCCAGCAAGCAGCCGATCGGCGGCTTCGAGTCGGCGAGCCCGAGCGGCATCTTCTTCACCACGCGCGCCGCGCGCACGGGCTTCTGATGCCGCGCCAGGCCATCTTGCCCGCGGCGCTCGACGCCACCGGCTTCCGCCTGCTCAACGAGTGGCAGCGCGACTTCCCGCTCGAGCCGCGACCTTTCGCACGCATCGCGCAGGCGGTGGGCGCCGCCGAGGAAGACGTCATCGCGGCCTACCGCGACCTGAGCGCGCAAGGCCTGGTGAGCCGGGTGGGCGCGGTGTTCGCCCCGCGTCGCCTGGGTGCGAGCGCACTCGCGGCCCTGGCCGCGCCGCCGGAGCGCCTGGAGGAGGTCGCCGCGCGCGTCACGCGCGAGCCGGCGATCAACCACAACTACCAGCGCGAGCATCGCTACAACCTCTGGTTCGTGGTCACCGCGGCCTCGCGTGCGCAACTCGAAGAGGTGGTCGCCGGCATCGAGCGCGACACCGGCTGTGCGGTCATCGTGCTGCCGCTGGAAGAAGAGTTCCACATCGACCTGGGCTTCGACCTCAAGGCGGGCGGGGAGGGGCGGCGACCGCATGCCGACGCGCGCAGCGACGAGCCGATCGCACGGGGCGACGCCGACGGCGGCTGCGCGTTGCCTGCGCTCGAACGCAAGCTGATCGGCGCGCTGCAGGGCGGCCTGGTGCTTGAGGCGCGGCCCTTCGCCACGCTGGCGGCGCGCGTCGGCCTCACCGAGGGCGAGGTGATCGCCTGCATCGCGCGCTGGGTGGACGAGGGCTTGATCCGCCGCTTCGGCGTGGTCGTGCGCCACCATGAGCTCGGCCTCGAGGCGAACGCCATGTGCGTGTGGGACGTCCCCGACGCCGAGGTCTCCGGGCTTGGTCGCCGGCTCGCGCAGGAGGCGGCGGTCACGCTGTGCTACCGCCGCCGCCGCGTGCTGCCCGGCTGGCCGTACAACCTGTTCTGCATGATCCACGGCAGCGCGCGCGAGGAGGTGCTGGCCGCGCGGGCGGATCTCGCCGCGCGCCTCGGCCTCGACCGCCATCCGCACGCGGTGCTGTTCAGTTGCCGGCGTTTCAAGCAGACCGGCGCGCGCTATCTCGACGCCAAGGATCTCGCCCATGTCTGAAGCCCAGCCGGCCGCGTCGGTCGGCCGTCGTGGCGTGGCCGCGAAGCGTGCGCCCGACGACACCGACCGTCGCCTGATCAATGCCATCCAGGGCGAGTTCCCGCTCTCCGAGCGCCCCTTTGCCGAGGTCGGCGTCCTGCTCGGCCTGGCGGAGGACGAGGTGATCGCGCGCCTGCAGTCGCTGCTCGACGACCGCGTGCTGACCCGTTTCGGGCCGATGTACCAGATCGAGCGCATGGGCGGCGCCTTCTGCCTGGCCGCGATCGCGGTGCCCGAGGCGCAGTGGACGAGCGCGGTGGAGGCGGTCAATGCCTTCCCCGAGGTCGCGCACAACTACCGCCGCGAGCACGCGCTCAACATGTGGTTCGTGCTCGCCACCGAGACGCCGGAGGGCATCGCCGACTGCGCGCGCCGCATCGAGGCCGCTACCGGCTTGGTGGTGCATCTGTTCCCCAAGGAACGCGAGTACTTCGTCGAGATGAGGCTGGAGGCCTGATGGTGCAAGGCATGTCCGGGAACGGAGCCCTCGCGCGGGCGGATGCGCAGGATGCCGCGGGTGCCGGCATGGATGAAGCTGCCCTTGCGGAGTTCGACCGCCGCCTCGTGCTCGCCACCCAGGGCGGCCTGCCGCTGGTTCCACGCCCCTACGCCGCGCTGGCCGAGACGCTCGGCGTGGCCGAGGGCCGCGTGCGCGAGCGCCTCGCCGCCATGCTCGCCGACGGCCGCATTCGCCGCATCGGCGCGGTGCCCAACCACTACGCCATCGGCTACACCGCCAATGGCATGAGCGTGTGGGACATCGACGCCGCGGTGATCGACGCGGTCGGCGAGCGCGTCGGTGCGCTCGACTTCGTCACCCACTGCTACCGCCGCCCGCGCCATCTGCCCGACTGGCCCTACAACCTGTTCGCGATGGTGCACGCCGCCAGCCACGAGGCCGCGCTCGCGCGCGTGGAAGAGATCGCCGCGCTGATCGCGGCGGAGTTTCCTGGTGCCTGCCGCAACCGCGACGTGCTGTTCTCGTCTGGCATCCTGAAAAAGACGGGCCTGCGCATCGGCGCCTGATCCGGCAAGCGACTCTTCCGGCCGGCACGAGCGCCCGCCCCGGGCACCCTTGACGCGCATCATTTTCATTCGCGGGCGCCTCGGGTGAAATGGCCAGCATTCAGGAGGCTCCCATGTTCCGCATCTCCCAATTCATCCGCGAGCTCGACCACCCCACGCCTGCCGGCCCCCGCCGCAACCCGCCAGGTCCGGTGGTGATCTGGAACCTGATCCGGCGCTGCAACCTCACCTGCGAGCACTGCTACTCGATCTCGGCGGACAAGGATTTCCCCGGCGAGCTGAACACACAGGAAGTCTTCAAGGTCATGGACGACCTCAAGGACGCACGCGTGCCGGTGCTGATCCTGTCCGGTGGCGAGCCGCTGCTGCGCCCCGACATCTTCGACATCGCCCGCCGCGCCAAGGGTATGGGCTTCTACGTCGGCCTGTCGTCCAACGGCACCCTGATCGACGAATCCAACATTGATGCGATCGACGAGATCGGCTTCGACTACGTCGGCGTCAGCCTCGACGGCATCGGCGCCACGCACGACCACTTCCGCCGCAAGCAGGGCGCCTTCGAGGCCTCGATGCACGGCATCCGCCTGTGCCGCGAGCGCGGCATCAAGGTCGGCGTGCGCTACACGATGACCGAGGGCAACGCCCACGACCTGCCCGCGCTGTTGAAGCTGGTCGAGGACGAGGCCATCGACAAGTTCTACTTCTCGCACCTGAACTACGCCGGGCGCGGCAACAAGAACCGCGCCGGCGACGCCCGCCACCGCACCACCCGCGAGGCCATGGAGCTGCTTTTCGAGACCTGTCTCGACCTGCACCGGCGTGGCATCGACAAGGACTTCGTCACCGGCAACAACGATGCCGACGGCCCCTTCCTGCTGCACTGGGTGCAGCGCCGCTTCCCCGACAAGGCCGCCCACATCGAGGCCAGGCTGCGCCAGTGGGGCGGCAACGCCAGCGGGGTGAACGTCGCCAACATCGACAACCTGGGCATCGTGCACCCGGACACCATGTGGTGGCACGTGCCGCTTGGCAACGTGCGCCAGCGCGCCTTCGGCGAGATCTGGAACGACCTGTCGAACCCGCTGCTCGCCGGCCTCAAGCAGCATCCGCGCAAGCTGGAGGGGCGCTGCGGCGCGTGCAAGTACCTGGAGATCTGCAACGGCAGCTCGCGCGTGCGCGCGGAGCAGGTCACCGGCAACCCGTGGGCGGAGGACCCGGCCTGCTACCTCTACGACGAGGAGATCGGCGTGAATCCGGCAGACTACGGCGCCGAGCGCGTCGTCACGACGCCCTGGACCCGCATCGACAAGGTTTCCGCATGAAGATCCGCGCCTCGACCCTGACCGGCCTGTTCGCACTCGCCGGTGCACTGGTCGTCTTGCCTGCCGCCGCTTCGCCGGACAAGGCCGTCGCTCGGGCCGCGTCCGGGGCAGCGGCGTCGCCGGCTGCCATCGACGTACCCGCGCTCTACGCGCAGCATTGCGCGGCCTGCCATGCGCCCAATCGCCTCGGAGCGATGGGGCCCGCGTTGCTGCCCGACAACCTGGGCCGCCTGCGCAAGAGCGAGGCTGCCAAGGTGATCGCCGAGGGCCGGCCCGCGACCCAGATGGCCGGCTTCGCCGCGCAGCTGGGCAAGGACGAGATCGCCGCGCTCACCGAGTGGATCTACACCCCGGTGGTGCCCGAGCCGCGCTGGACCGACGAGGACATCCGCGCCTCGCGCGTCGTCCATGTCGACACCGCGACCCTTTCCGACAAGCCGGTGTTCGACGCCGACCCGCTCAACCTCTTCCTGGTGGTGGAGGCGGGCGACCACCACGTCAGCGTGCTCGACGGCGACAGGCTCGAGCCGATCCACCGCTTCCAGTCGCGCTTCGCGCTGCATGGCGGGCCCAAGTTCGCCGCCAACGGGCGCTACGTGTTCTTCGCCTCGCGCGACGGCTGGATCACCAAGTTCGACCTGTGGAACCTGAAGGTCGTGGCCGAGGTGCGTGCCGGCATCAACACCCGCAACGTCGCCGCATCGCCCGACGGCACCCACGTCGCGGTGGCCAACTACCTCCCCAACACGCTGGTGCTGCTCGACGGCGAGCTGAACCTGGTCAAGACCATCCCGGCGATGGACCGCGACGGCAAGAAGAGCTCGCGGGTGTCGGCGGTGTACGACGCCACGCCGCGCCAGTCCTTCATCGCCGCGCTCAAGGACGTCGGCGAGGTGTGGGAGATCAGCTACACCAAGGCGGTCGAGGACATCCCGGTCAGCTACATCCACGACTACACACAGCGCGAAGGCAGCTTCATTCCCGGTTACCTCAACCCGCGCCGCACCATCCTCGCCGAGGTGCTCGACGACTTCTTCTTCACCCAGGACTATTCCGAGCTGATGGGGGCCTCGCGCGAGGGGGTCGGACAGGTGGTGAACCTCGACGTGCGCAAGAAGATCGCCAATCTGCCGCTTGACGGCATGCCGCACCTGGGCTCTGGCATCACCTGGGAATGGCAGGACCCCGCCGCCGGTCCGGGCGCCAGGCCGCGCACGGTGATGGCGAGCACCAACCTCAAGGCGGGCGAGGTCACCGTGATCGACATGAAGACCTGGGAGGTGGTGAAGCGCATCCCCACCCGCGGCCCGGGCTTCTTCCTGCGCAGCCACTCCAGCAGCCGCTATGCGTTCGTCGATTCGATGATGAGCGCGGAGGCCAAGCACATCCTGCAGGTCATCGACAAGCAGACGCTGGAGGTGGTGCGCGAGATCACCGGTGAGCCGGGCAAGACGCTCGCCCACGTCGAGTTCACCCGCGATGGCCGCCATGCGCTCGCCAGCCTGTGGGAGGACGATGGCGCGGTGATCGTCTATGACGCGCGGACCCTCGAGGAGGTCAAGCGCCTGCCGATGAGAAAGCCTGTGGGCAAGTACAACGTATGGAACAAGATCACGCGCGAGGAAGGCACCAGCCACTGATTCCTCCCGGCCGGGCAGGTGTGCGGCCGTGCGCAGCTTCATCCGCCTTCAACCCGTTCAGCAGAAAAGAGAACCGAACATGGCGCTGATCCGCCTCGACGAACCCACCACCAAACGCATTCCGCCCGACACCTTCTCGCTGTGGGCGCTCGCCTTTCGTCCCTTCTACCTGCTCGCCGCACTGTTCGCAGCGATCGCGGTGCCGGTTTGGGCGGTGGCCTACTCGGGCGCGATCGACCTGCCCATGCCGGGAATCTGGTGGCATTCGCATGAGATGATCTTCGGCTTCGCCGTGGCGGTGATCATCGGCTTCCTGTTCACCGCAGGGCGCAACTGGACCGGGCTCGACACCCCGACGGGCAAGCCGCTCATGGTGCTCGCCGCGGTGTGGCTCGCCGGGCGCCTGGCGATGGCCTTCGGCAGCGGAGCCTGGGTGGCCATCGTCGATCTGGCCTTCCTTCCGGTCGCGGCGGGGATGCTGCTGAAGGTGCTGATCAAGGCCAAGAGCAAGCGCAACTACTTCGTCGGTGCGCTGCCCGCGATGCTCGCGCTCGCGAACCTGTTCTTCCACCTCGCCGTGCTCGGCGTGATCGAGGCCGATCCGCTGACCGCCATGCACCTGGCCCTCGGCCTGGTGGTGGTGCTGGAGACCATCGTCGGCGGCCGCGTGATCCCGATGTTCATCTTCAACGCGGTACGTGGCGTCAAGCAGTGGCGCAACGTGAAGGTCGACTGGGCGGCGGCGATCGCCACCGGTATCGCGCTGCTGCTGTGGGCGCTGGGTGCCGGAGGCTGGGCGGGTGTGGTGTCGTTGATCGCAGCCGTTCTGCAGGCGGTGCGGCTAGGCGGCTGGAACCCTTGGGCGACGCGCGGCCATCCCATCCTGTGGGTGCTGCAACTGGCCTATCTGTGGATTCCGCTCGGCCTGGCGCTGCTCGCGCTTACCCAGTTCGGCGTGCTGCCGCGCTCGGCCGGAGTCCATGCCCTGGCCATCGGCGCGACCGGCGGCCTGATCATCGGCATGATTACCCGCACCGCGCTCGGCCACACCGGCCGCATGCTGATCGCCGGTCGCATCGAGACCGCGGCCTACGCCCTGGTGCTGATCGCCGCGCTGGTGCGGGTGCTGACCGTGGGCTTCTTCCCGGCCGCACAGTTCGGCGGCGTGCATGCGGCCGCCACGCTGTGGTCGATCGCCTTCCTGCTCTACCTGTGGCGCTACGCCCCTTACCTCTGGTATGCGCGGGTGGACGGCAAGGAGGGTTGAGCGCTTGCGGGGCGCCCACAAACAGGAAAGGGGCCTGCGGGCCCCTTTTGCATCGCCCGGACATTCACGACGGCTCAAGGATCGCCCTGCAGGAGCGATGCGAGACGCGATTGCGACGTTCCGGAAGCGTGGGTGCGGGTTTGACGCGCTGAAAGGCGTGACCCTCAACCCAGGCTTCGGCGCAGGCGGCCGATGTCGGGGATGTGGATGGTGCGGCCTTCGACCTGGATGAGGCCTGCGCTGGTGAGTTCGCTGAGGATGCGGGAGAAGTGTTCCTGGGTGAGGTTGAGCCGCGAGGCGATCGTGCCCTTGCTGGTGGGCAGGCGCAACGACACCGAGCCTTCGGCCACCCCGTCGCCGTCACGCTCCTCTTCGCGCAGCAGATAGCCCACCACGCGGTCGCGACCCGAACGCAGCGAGTAGCTCTCGACGTCGGCCATCAGCAGATGCAGTCGCTGGGCCAGGCCGGCGATGATCTTGCGGCAGAACAAGGGATCGCCCGACATTTCCTCGAAGAAGATCTGCTTGCCGATGTGCAGCAGGGTGGCGTCGGTCAGTGCCTGCGCCATCACGACGTAGGGCTTTTCCATGAACATCACCGCCTCGCCGAAGCTGCGTCCGGCGTAGAGGATGTCGACCACCTTCTCGTTGCCCTCGGCCGAGGTGAAGGCGAGCTTGATCTGGCCGTCGAGGATGAGGTGGAAGCCGTGGCAGGGGTCGCCGCGATGGAACAGGATCTCGCCGCGCGCGACCCGTACCTCGCGCACACCACGCGCGAAGCGGACGATATCCTCGCAGGCGAGGCCGTTGAAAAGCGGCGCGCGCGCGAGCAACCGGCACAGGCGGTCGATCTCCGTGACCGGGCTGGCGGGGGAGGAATCGATCCGGACAGGTCTTTCCCCGACCGGGGTGGCGTTACGAGGCATGGCTTCAGCGGGTGAGCTGGGCATAGAACATGGGCAGGCGTGCGGGCAACTCGTCGGGTTGGCGGATCACCGCGTAGCCGGCCGGACCGAAGAGGTGCGGCAGGTAGCTTGCGCCTTCGCGGTCGATGGTAACGCAGAACGGCACCACACCGCGGTTGCGTGCCTCGACGACGGCGACGCGGGTGTCCTCGATGCCGTAGCGGCCGTCGTAGAGATCGAGGTCGTTGGGTTTGCCGTCGGACAGGATCAGCAGGATGCGGCGTGCGGCGCGCTGGCGGTCGAGGATCGTGGTGGCGTGGCGGATCGCCGCGCCCAGGCGGGTGTAGTAGCCCGGCTTGATCGCCATGATGCGGCCGCGCGCGCGGTCGTCGAAGCGCTGGTCGAAGTCCTTGAGGCGGTGGAAGCGCACGTTGCTGCGCTTGACCGAGGAGAAGCCGCATAGCGCGAAGCTGTCGCCGGTGGCGAGCAGGGCTTCGCCGAAGAGCAGCAGCGAGTCGCGGATGACGTCGATCACACGCGCCTCGGAGGAGACCCAGGAATCGGTCGACAGCGACAGATCGGCCAGCGCCAGGCAGGCGAGGTCGCGCTCGCGCTTCTCGAGCGAGAGGTAGAGCTGATCGGACGGATGGTGGCCGGTGGCGCGGTCGGTGGCGGCGCGCACCACCGCGTCGAGGTCGAGCTCGGTGCCGTCGACCTGCGCCTTGAGCCAGCGTCTGCCCGGAGTGAGCGCGGCGAACTGGCGGTGCAGCCGGCGCGCAGTGCGGCGCAGGTGCTCGGGCAGGGCGCAGGGGGCGGCGCGCGGGTCGTGGATCGAGGGGGTGAGCTCGGCGAGGCGGACGTGGTCCTCGAGCAGCAGGTTCTTGCGGTAGTCCCACTCGGGCAGCGGGATGCCGTCGCCGAGCACGACGTCGTCCTCGGCAGCCGAGGGCAGGTCGAGGTCGAAGCGCACCTTGGAGGCGACGCGCTCGCCGTCGCGGGTGATCGACAGGTGGTCGAGGTTGGCGGCGGCGTCGGCGGCGTTGTCGTCGGGCTCGTCGTCGGTGCTGCGCTGGACCTTGATGAACTCCGCCACCGACAGCAGGCTCTCGGCGCGGAAGGGGATGATCATGCCGTGCTTTTCCGGCATTTTCTCCTGGCGCTCGACACGGTGGGCCTGGCGGCTGCTGTCCTTGCCGGGACGGCTGGCGCCGGCCTCGCCGAGCTCGCCGCCCGCGCCGGCGCCGCCGCTGCCGCC
>NZ_AMXD01000020.1 GCF_000310185.1 Thauera aminoaromatica S2
TGGCGGCTGGAGGCGTTGCCGAAGCGCGCCGGCTCGGCGGCGCCGAGCCAGGGCAGCATGGCCTCGCGCACCGCCGGATCGAGCGGCGTGGTCGCGTTCCAGTCGAGGTAGATGGGAGCGAAGTTCATGCGCGACCTCAGACCGCGGCGATCTCGTGCACCGGCATGCGGCTGCGCCGCCGCACGCTCTTGAGCACCGTCATGTCGGCGTCGGGCCGTACCTGGTGCTTGACCAGCGCCTCCAGGCTCACCGAGTCGAGGTAGGCGTAGATGCGCTGGTTGAGGTTGGACCACAGGTGGTGGGTCATGCACACGTGATCGTCGTGGCAGTTTTCCTTGCCGCCGCACTGGGTGGCGTCCATCGGCTCGTCGACCGCGATGATGATGTCGGCCACGGTGATCTCGTCCATCGCCCGCGCCAGTCGGTAGCCGCCGCCGGGACCGCGCACGCTGTTGACCAGCTTGTGCCTGCGCAGCTTGCCGAAGAGCTGCTCGAGGTAGGACAGCGAGATGCTCTGGCGCTCGGCGATGCCCGCCAGCGTGACGGGCCCGTCCCCCTGGCGGGCAGCCAGGTCGATCATCGCGGTCACCGCAAACCGTCCCTTGGTCGTAAGTCGCATGAGGCTCTCCTCGAAGGCTGTCCGGGCTCGCGCGTGCCGGGGGCCGCCGAATATCCCATCATTTTTGTCGAGTATATGGATCCCGACAAAAACGGTCAACTAATCGGGAGACGAGTCTTGCGCTGCAAGGCGCGAGGGGCGCCGTTGCAGCCGCGGCGCCAGCCGCGAACACGGCGCTCGATCGTCCGGCACCGCAGGCGTGCGAATCAATCCACCATCCGCGACAGCCGGCCCGGGTCGAAATGGTCGCTCGGGGCGACCGTGTCGTCGAGCTTGATCCCCGCGGCCTCGAGACGGGCCAGGATGGCCTGCAGGCGGCGGTCGGTCTCAACGGAATGGTCGAGCAGGCCGTGCAGCGCCTTGGCGACCGGGTCGTCCATGTCGCGGGTCACGCCGTAGGCGCTGAAGCCGAACTGCTCGGCCTTCTGCTCGCGCGCGGCGTCGCGCTCGCTATCCTTGTCCGAGTCGAGAATGCGAGCCGGATTGCCGACGGCGGTCGCGCCGGCGGGCACGGGCTTCACCACCACCGCGTTGGAGCCGACCTTGGCGCCGTCACCTACCGTGAAGCCGCCGAGCACCTTGGCGCCCGCCCCCACCACCACGCCACGCCCCAGGGTGGGATGGCGCTTGGTGCCGCGGTAGAGGGAGGTCCCGCCGAGGGTGACGCCCTGGTAGATCGTGCAGTCGTCGCCGATCTCCGCGGTTTCGCCGATCACGACGCCCATGCCGTGGTCGATGAACACGCGGCGGCCGATCTTCGCTCCCGGGTGGATCTCGATCCCGGTGAGCAGCCGGCCGACGTGACTCGCGAAGCGCCCCGCCCAGAACCAGCCGCGGCGCCAGGCGCCGTGAGCGAGGCGGTGGAACATCAGCGCGTGGATGCCGGGATAACAGGTCAGCACCTCGAGCGTGGAGCGCGCGGCGGGGTCGCGCTCGCGGACGCTGGCCAGATCTTCTCGGAGGCGGCTGAACATGATGGAAGGACTCCCGGATGTGCGGTGGAAAAAACACGGCGGACCGCGTCGAGCGGGCGCCACGCATTCAATTCCCGAGAATTTTAATCGACTATAGCGCCCCGCCGAAAGCCCGCGCTGCGACCGCTCCACCCGCAAGACGCGGCTTGCACGCGTGGCGCGGGCGGGCAATGATCGCGCGGGATCACTCCGGACCTGCGCTCATGCTCCAGCTCTTCCGCCGCCTGCTCGGCATCCCGCCCGCCCGCCCCCTGGTCGACGAGTCGCAGTGGCGGCGGGTCGAAGCGAGGCTGCCCTTCCTCGACCACCTCGTTCCCGACGATCGGTTGCGTCTGCGCGAGATGGCGCTCGCCTTCCTCGGGTGCAAGGAGTTCCATGGTGCGCAGGGGCTGGAACTCGACGACGACATGCTGCTGGCGATCGCGCTGCAGGCCTGCCTGCCGGTACTTCACATCGGCCTGCAGGCTTACGAGGGCTGGGTGGGAGTGATCGTCTATCCGGGCGACTTCCTGATCCCGCGCCGCATCGTCGACGAGGCCGGCGTGCTGCACGAATACGAGGACGAGGTGCTGGGCGAGGCCTGGGCCGGCGGGCCGGTGCTGCTGTCCTGGTTTCCCGGGAACGACGCTCCGGCGGGCGTGAACGTGGTCATTCACGAGTTCGCCCACAAGCTCGACATGGAGAACGGCGACGTGGACGGCCTGCCCCGCCTGCGCCCCGGCATGTCTCGCCGGGACTGGGCCAAGGCCTTCGGCGAGGCCTACGAGGCGTTCTGCGCCGAGGTCGACCGCGGCATCGACACCACGATCGACCCTTATGGCGCCGAGCACCCGGGCGAGTTCTTCGCGGTGGTCTCCGAGGTGTTCTTCGAGGATCCGCTCGTGCTGCACAGGCGCTTTCCTGCGGTCTACGATCAACTCGTGCACTTCTACGGAATGGACCCCGCCGCCCGCGCGGCGGCCGCTGCCGGAGGCTGACATGAGCGCGCCCAAACGCCTGCTGATCGTCCATCACACCCAGAGCGGCAACACGGGCCGGCTCGCCACCGCGGTGCTCGAGGGGGCGCTACGCGTGAGCGAGACCGAGACGCGGTTGCTGCGCGCCTTCGACGCCGGCACCGCCGACCTGCTCGCGTGCGACGGCCTGCTGCTCGGTACGCCGGAAAACTTCGGCTACATGTCGGGCGCGCTCAAGGACTTCTTCGATCGCACCTACTACCCCTGCGAGGGCAAACTCGTCGGCCTGCCCTATGCGGTCTTCGTCAGCGCCGGCAACGACGGCACCGGCGCAGTGCGCGAGATCGGCCGCATCGCCAACGGCTACGGCTGGAAGACGGTCGCCGAGGCCCTGATCGTGCGGCGCGAGATCACCCCCGCCGACCTGGAGCGCGCGCGCGAGCTCGGCGAGGCGATGGCGGCCGGGTTGGCGATGGGGGTGTTCTGAGCGTGCGAGGGGCGAGGCGTCGGGCGTGCGATGCCGCAGGGACGCGGTCGCGGCGAGCACGTCGGGTAAGTTCACGTTTGCGTCAATCGGGATCGGTTTTCACGAAGCGGTAACGATGGTCGTGGCGGAGTCGGTTCGCGTGACCTAAGCTTCGATCGTGCCCACTGCGCAGGGCACCCGGTCTTTAATCGAACGGAGGATTGCTTATGGCCATCACCTGGATTCTGGTTGCCAACGCCAGCCTGGCGAAGCTGTACGCCAACCTGGGCCCGAACAAGGGGCTCACGCTGGTCAAGGAACTGATCCACCCGGAAAGCAGACAAAAGAATGGCGACTTGGTCTCGGACCGCTCGGGCGCGAATGGCTCGAACGGCACCGGTGGCGGCTCGATGCAGCCGCAGACCCTGCCCAAGCAGCACGAGGCCAAAGTGTTCGCACAGGAGATTGCCCAGACGCTCTACCATGGACGCACCTCGAATGCATTCAAGCGTGCGATCCTGGTCGCTCCACCCGCCTTCATGGGCCTGCTCAACGCGGTCATCGACGGCCCCACCGCGCAGATGGTCACAGACCGCTTCGAAAAGGATTACACCAAGTCGACGCAGGACGAGCTGGGGGAACGCCTCGGCTCGACGATCTTTCTCTGAGGGAGGACGTTCACGAAGGCTCCAGATCCGATCAGCCAATGGCCGAGGGCACCTGCCCGAGCCAAGGAGGATGTGCTTGACCGAACCCCCGAGGATGCAGCTTTCCTGACGGATGCAGTACACACGATGAAGACATCGTCTCCACCACGGAGACCCCGGGCACGCGAGACGTGACCCGATCGAGGACGGGGCGCATTGCGCCCCGTTCGCTTTCGGCTCCGCCCGATCGAATCACCCACGCCGCTTCAACGGCCAGCGCCCGATCGTGCGGTAGTGCGCACCGGCGGCGCTGCGCTCGGAGGCGACCAGGACGAAGCTGCCGACCGTCCATCGCAGAGGTGCGAGCTGCGCCTCGCGGGGCGCAGCGTGGGCGTTGCGCACGAGGGTGACATGCGGGGAGAAGGCACGCGCCTCGAGTGCGCAGCCGTCCGCGCGCAGCCGTCCTTCCAGATCCTGCGCGAGCGCGGCCAGCGCTGGCGGCACCATCGACGGACCGGTCCACAGGATCCGGTTGCGATGCCAGCTGCCGACGCGATCGAGGTCGAGCGCGAAGCCCTCCCCCTGGACGCCCGCGGCCACCGCGCGCAATCGCTCCACCTGCCGCACAGGCGTTTCGCCGAGGAAGGCCAGGGTCAGGTGGATGGTGTCACGACGCATCGCGCGACCGCCGCACTCGGAATGCAGCGCCCGTGCACGCGCATGCAGCCCGGCGCGGGTGGCGGCATCCGGCCACAGCGCGAAGAAGAGCCGCAGATTCGGCGCCCTCCCCGCGTCCGCTGCAGCTTCAGCCATGCTCCGCGCGCGCGATCAGCGCGACCACCTGCGCGGCGATGCCTTCGCCACGTCCGGTGAAGCCGAGCTTCTCGGTGGTCTTGCCCTTGATGTTGATCGCCGTCGCGTCCATCTCCAGGTCGGCGGCCAGGTTGGCCACCATCGCCGGGGCGTGCGGCAGGATGCGCGGCGCCTTGCAGATCAGCGTGGCATCGAGGTTCACGACCTCCCAGCCCGCTGCGCGCACGCGCGCGAAGGCCTCGCGCAGCAGCACGCGGCTGTCTGCGCCGGCGTGGGCCGGGTCGGTATCCGGGAAGAGCCGGCCGATATCGCCCAGGCCGGCGGCGCCGAGCAGCGCGTCCGTCACCGCATGCAACAGCACGTCGGCATCCGAGTGGCCGAGCAGTCCATGCCCGAAGGGAATGTCGACGCCGCCGACGATCAGCGGCCGGCCGGGGACCAGGGCGTGCACGTCGAAGCCCTGGCCGATGCGAAAGGGGATGCTCATGCGTTGTGGCCCTCACGGTTCTCGAGGATCCACTCGGCCAGGTGCAGGTCGAGCGGATAGGTGACCTTCAGGTTGGTGGCGTCGCCCTGCACCAGGCGCGGACGCAGGCCGGCGGCCTCGATCGCGCTCGCCTCGTCGGTGACCTCGCGCGCGCCTTCGAGCGCGCGTCGCAGCATGGCGTAGCGGAACATCTGCGGCGTCTGCGCCTGCCACAGGCTGTCGCGCGGCACGGTCTCGCACACATGGCGGTGCTCGTCGGCACGCTTGAGGGTGTCGGCCACCGGGACTGCCAGCAAGCCGCCGACCTCGTCGTGGGCGAGCTCGCGTACGAGCTTGTCGACATGCCAGGGCGCCAGGCAGGGGCGCGCGGCGTCGTGCACCAGCACCCAGTCCCCAGCCGCCGCCTCGCCGGCGATCGCGCGCAGGCCGCCGAGCACGCTGTCGGCGCGCGTGGCGCCACCGCAGAAGAGCGGGCGCAGCTTGGGGCCGAGCGCGCTCCAGTCGTGCGTTGCCCACTCCGTGTCGTCCACCGAGAGCACGACGAACACCGCGTCGATCGCAGGCGCGGCGCACAGCACCGAAAGCGCATGATGGATCAGGGGGCGACCGAGCAGCGACAGATACTGCTTGGGACGCGCGGCGGCCATGCGCGAGCCGCTGCCTGCGGCGGGCACGATGGCGAAGTGGCGTGGGTGGCTGATCTGCATGGCGCGCATTCTAGCCGCGCCGCCCGCCGCGCGGGCTTGTGCAAGCACGGGTTTCGATGCGGGACGATCCCGGCCGGGCTGCCTATAATGGAATCTGTTCCAACGATGACATCCCCGCAGGATTCCTCCATGGCACTCGCTTCGATCCGCCCGGCAGCCGTGGCCGGGCAGTTTTATCCTCGCGACGAGCGCGTGCTGCGCACCCAGCTCGCCGAGATGCTCTCCACCGCGGTCGCCTTCGAGTCGGCGCCCGCGCCCAAGGCGATCATCGTGCCGCACGCGGGCTACATGTACTCCGGGCCGGTGGCGGCGAGCGCCTATGCGCTGCTCGCACCGCTGCGCGAGCGCATCCGCCGCGTCGTCATGCTCGGCCCCACGCATCGCGTGGCAGTGCGCGGCTTCTCGCTGCCGGCAGCGCAGCGCTTCGCCACCCCGCTCGGCGAGGTCCCGGTCGCACGCGGCGACTGGGAGGCCCTGCAGGCGCGCGACGATGTCCTGGTCGACGATCGCCCGCACGCGCTCGAGCACTGCCTCGAGGTGCAGTTGCCCTTCCTGCAGGTCTGTCTCGAGCGCTTCGAGATCGTCCCGGTGCTGGTCGGCGACGCCTCGCCCGAAGCCACCGCCAGCCTGATCGAGCGCCTGTGGGGCGGCCCCGAGACCCTGATCCTGATCAGCTCGGACCTCTCGCATTACCTGAGCTACCGCGAGGCGCAATGGTCCGACCGCGCAGCGGTGGACCAGGTGCTCGAACTGCGCCCCGGTCTCGACCACGAGCAGGCCTGCGGCGCCACCCCGATCAACGGGCTGCTGCTCGCCGCCCGCAAGCACGACCTGCAGGCCCACCTGCTGGACCTGCGCAACTCCGGCGACACCGCGGGCGACCGCTCGCGCGTCGTCGGCTACACCAGCATCGCCTTTTGTGAAGCGGAACCCCCAAGCCATGCCCGACACTGATTTCGGTACCACCCTGCTCGCGCTCGCGCGCACCGCGATCGCCCACCGCCTCGGCCGCGGCCCCGCCCCGGTCATCCCGGACGATCCCCGCCTGCACGAGAAGGGCGCGACCTTCATCACCCTCGCCAAGGACGGCGAGCTGCGCGGCTGCATCGGCAGTCTGCGGCGCTCGCGCGAGCTCGGCGAGGACGTGATCCACAACGCGCTCGCGGCGGCCTTCGAGGACTCGCGCTTCGAGCCGCTCGCGCCCGAGGAGCTCGGCGCGGTGGCGATCGAGGTCTCCATCCTGTCCGAACCGGAGTTCCTCGACTTCTTCGGCGAGGAAGAGCTGCTCGCCCAGCTGCGCCCCGGCAAGGACGGGCTGATCATCTTCTCCGGCTGCCACAGCGCCACCTTCCTGCCCCAGGTGTGGGAGCAGCTGCCCGAGCCGCGCCAGTTCCTCGCCGCGCTCAAGCACAAGGCCGGTCTGCCCACCAACCGCGAGGTCGTCGAGCTGATGGCCGCGCGCTATCACGTGGAAAAGTTCAAGGAGACCGAACGGGAGCCCTCATGAACACGAAGCCCGCGCCAGCCGCCGAGGTCGGCAGCCGCCATCCCGCGCGCTACTGGCACCGCATCGACGACGGTCGCTACCAGTGCGACCTGTGTCCGCGCCTGTGCAAGCTGCACCCCGGCCAGCGCGGGGCCTGCTTCGTGCGCATGCGCGAGGGCGACGACATGCTGCTCACCACCTATGGACGCAGCTCGGGCTTCTGCATCGACCCGATCGAGAAGAAGCCGCTCGCCCACTTCTACCCGGGCAGCAAGGTGTTCTCCTTCGGCACCGCCGGCTGCAACCTGGCGTGCAAGTTCTGCCAGAACTGGGACATCTCCAAGTCGCGCGACCTCGACACCCTGATGGACGAGGCCTCGCCCGCGGAAATCGCCGAGACCGCGCTGCGCTGGGGCTGCCACAGCGTCGCCTTCACCTACAACGACCCGGTGATCTTCGCCGAGTACGCGATGGACGTGGCCGACGCCTGCCATGCGCGCGGGCTGAAGACCGTGGCGGTGACCGCCGGCTACATCTCCGAGTGCGCGCGGCGCGATTTCTTCTCGCGCATGGATGCGGCCAACGTCGATCTCAAGGGCTTCACCGACGACTTCTACGTCAAGCTGTGCGGCGCCCATCTGCAGCCCGTGCTCGACACCCTGGTATGGCTGCGCCACGAGACCGACGTGTGGGTCGAACTCACCACCCTGCTGATCCCCGGCCACAACGACTCCGACAGCGAGGTCACCGCGCTGGCGAACTGGGTGCGCAAGGAGCTGGGCGCCGAGGTGCCGCTGCACTTCAGCGCCTTCCACCCCGACTTCAAGATGGACGAGCTGCCGCCCACGCCGCCCGCCACGCTCGCGCGCGCGCGCCGCATCGCCCTCGACGCCGGCCTGAAGCACGTCTACACCGGCAACGTGCACGACATCGAAGGCGACACGACCCGTTGCGCGAGCTGCGGCGAGCCCCTGATCGTGCGCGACTGGTACGAGATCCGACGCTACGCCCTCGGCAACGATGGCCACTGTCCGCACTGCGGCAGCGTGCTCGCCGGTCGCTTCGCTGCAGTGGGCGCCGCGGTCGGCGACGCCTTCGGCGCGCGCCGCATCCCGGTCGCCATCCACCGTCACGGCACCTGAGCGCATTCGACCCCCAACGTGAAACTTCGAAACACCCTCATCAGCATCCCCGCACAGGGCGCGTGGCTCGACGGCCTGCTTGCACACGCGCCGGACGTGCGCGGGCTCGCCATCCTCCCGCAGTCGAGCGGACACCCTGCGCTCGACAGCGGGCCCCGGCCGGTCGATGTCGCCCTGCAGTCGCGCGGCTTCGCCACTCTCCGGGTCGACCTGCTGACCCGGCAGGAGGCGCTGCGCGACCCCGATGCGTCGTACAACATCGCCCGCCTGACCGAGCGCATCCTCGCGGCGGTCGAGTGGATCGCCCACCAGCCGCCGCTCGCCGGGCTGCAGCTCGGCCTCGTCACGCAGGACACCGGCTGCGCCGCCGCGATCCGCGCGGCGGTCAAGGCGCCGGAGACCTTCGCGGCGATCGCCTGTGTCGACGGCCGCGCCGACCTCGCGGGTGCCGAGCCCTTGCGCCAGCTGCGCTGCCCGGTGCGCTTCATCGTCAGCCCCGGCGCCCCGGAGAGCGCGATCCTGGAGAAAGCCTTTTCCCTGCTCGGGGGGGCGCGCCACTGGCTCGCCCTGCCCGACACCGGTGACGCCCGCCAGCAGGAGATCCTGCAGGCGCGGGCGGTGACGAGCTGGCTCGAACAGCACCTCGCCGCGGCCGAGCGCACGCGGGTGGAATAGGATCGGAGCGCGCCCGCTTCATGTCCGCAATGTCGATTTCCTCGCTCGGTGGCGGTGACGCGGCGTGGCGCCAGGGCACGGCGATGAATGCCGCCCGCCCTGCCGGCGCCTCCGGCGGGCCGGCGACGGCGGGGGCCGGCGGCAAGGCGCAAGAGGCAGGAGCGGGGGCGGCCGACACGCTCTCCGAGGCCGAACAGCGCCAGGTCGCCGAGCTCGCGGAACGCGACCGCGAGGTCCGTGCCCACGAGATGGCCCATGTCGCCGCGGGCGCCGGCCTGGTGACCCGGGGCGCCAGCTACACCTATCAGACCGGCCCGGACGGCCAGCGCTACGCGATCGGCGGCGAGGTCGGGATCGATACCTCGCCGGGCCGCAGCCCCGAGGAGTCCCTCTCCAAGGCCGAGCGCATCCGCGCCGCAGCCCTCGCCCCCGCCGAGCCGTCGGGCCAGGACCGCCAGGTCGCCGCGCAGGCTTCCCGCATGGCAAGCGATGCGCGCATGGAGATCGCCCGCCGCGAATTCGAGCAAGGCGGCGCGGGCACCGAGGCGGCGGCCACGCGCGATGGCCCCGGCTATCGCGGCATGCGAGCGGCGCAGGCCTATTCGGCAGCGCTCGCTCCAGGCCAGGGGCCCACCCTTTCAGCCACTGCCTGAGCCTTCCGCTCCGCGTTCGAGCGATCACGCCGTGCGCTGGCGGGCCGGGATGAACGATAATTCTCTCTTTGCCGGCCCCGCGTCCCTACCGCCGTGCTGCCCGCCTCCGCCACGGTGACGGAGGGTCGCAGTCCGCAGACGACGCTCGAGAAACCACGATGTCCCTCTCCCTCGACGCCCTCCTCTCCCGGCTCGCCACGGTCAAGCTGCCCAAGCCCGGCGGCCGGCTCGAACTCGAGCCGCTCGCCGGCTCGGCAGACGCCCTCGCCATCGCCCAGCTCGCCAGCCGCGGCCGCATGCTGGTGGTGATCACGGCCAACCCGCTCGACGCCCAGCGCCTGCAGGACGAGATCGCCTGGGTCGCACCCGGCCTGCGCGCGCACCTGCTGCCGGACTGGGAGACCCTGCCCTACGACAGCTTCTCGCCCCACCAGGACCTGATCTCCGAGCGGCTGTCGACGCTCTATGCGATTTCTCGCGGCGAAACCGACATCGTGCTGGTGCCGGCCTCCACCGCGCTCTATCGCATGGCACCACCTGGCTACCTCGCCGCCTACACCTTCTTCCTCAAGCAGGGCGAGCGGCTGGATGTGGAGCAGTTCAAGGCGCAGATGGCGCTCGCAGGCTATGCGCACGTCACCCAGGTGGTGAGCCCGGGGGAGTTCTCGGTGCGCGGCGGGCTGGTGGACCTGTTCCCGATGGGTTCGCCGCTGCCCTTCCGTATCGACCTCTTCGACGACGAGGTCGAGAGCATCAAGACCTTCGACCCCGACACCCAGCGCACGGTGTATCCCACCAAGGAGATCCGCCTGCTGCCGGCGCGCGAGTTCCCGCTCGACGACAAGGGGCGCACGCGCTTTCGCAGCCGCTTCCGCGAGACCTTCGAGGGCGACCCGACGCGCGCGTCGATCTACAAGGACGTCTCCAACGGCATCGCCCCCGCCGGCATCGAGTACTACCTGCCGCTGTTCTTCGACGAGACCGCGACGCTGCTGGACTACCTGCCCGCCGAGACGCCGGTGCTGCTGCACCGCGACGTGCCGGCGGCGATCGCCGAGTTCTGGAAGGACACGCGCTCGCGCCACGACCTGTTGAAGGGCGACCGCAGCCGCCCGGTGCTGGCACCCGAGCAGCTCTTCCTGACCGACGAGGCCTTCTTCATCGCGCTGAAGAACCTGCCGCGCCTGGCGATCGGGGCCGAAGTGGGCGCCAAGGCGGGCGCCGAGCCCGCGGCCGCCAGCACCGACGCGCTCGCCCTGCCCCCGCCCGAGGTCGCGGTCGAGCGCAAGGCCACCGACCCGCTGCACAAGCTCAAGGCCTTCCTCGACGGCTTCGACGGTCGCGTGCTGCTGCTGTCGGACTCGCCCGGCCGGCGCGAGACCATGGCCGAGTTCTTCGCCGAGTACGACGTGCGCCCCGAGGCCACGGCCGATTTCGGCGCCTTCCTGGATTCCGACGCCCGCCTCGCGCTTGGCGTCGCCCCGCTCGCGCGCGGCTTCGTTCTACCGGCTGCAAGGCTCGCGGTGCTGACCGAGACCGAGCTCTACGCCGCCACCGCGCGCAGCCGCGTGCGCCGCGACGCGCGCAAGGCCGCCACCATGGAAGGCTGGCTGCGCGACCTTTCCGAGCTCAAGATCGGCGACCCGGTGGTGCACGTCTCGCACGGCATCGGCCGCTACCTGGGCCTCCTCCACATGAACCTCGGCGAGGGCGACACCGAGTTCCTGCATCTGGAGTACAACGGCGGCGACAAGCTCTATGTGCCGGTGTCGCAGCTGCACGTGATCACCCGCTACGCCGGCGCCGACCCCGAGGCGGTCGACCTGCACCGCCTCGGCTCCGGCCAGTGGGAGAAGGCCAAGAAGAAGGCCGCGATGCAGGTGCGCGACACCGCCGCCGAACTGCTCGCGCTCTATGCCCAGCGCGCTGCCCGCCCCGGCCACCGCTTCGACTTCAAGCAGCATGACCTCGAAGCCTTCGCCGAGGCCTTCGGCTTCGAGACCACGCCCGACCAGCAGGCCGCCATCGACGCGGTGGTGGCCGACATGAAATCCGGCCGCCCGATGGACCGCCTGGTGTGCGGCGACGTCGGCTTCGGCAAGACCGAGGTCGCGCTGCGCGCCGCCTTCATCGCGGTGGCCGACGGCAAGCAGGTGGTGGTGCTGTGCCCGACCACCCTGCTCGCCGAGCAGCACTACCAGACCTTCGCCGACCGCTTCGCCGACTGGCCGATCAAGCTCGCCGAGCTGTCGCGCTTCAAGTCGGCCAAGGAGCAGGCCGAGGCCCTGCAGCTCCTCGCGGAGGGCAAGGTCGACATCATCATCGGCACCCACCGTTTGCTGCAGAAGGACGTGATCTTCAAGCGCCTCGGCCTGGTGATCATCGACGAGGAGCACCGCTTCGGCGTGCGCCAGAAGGAGGCCTTGAAGCAATTGCGCTCCGAGGTCGACATCCTGACCCTGACCGCCACGCCGATCCCGCGCACCCTGGGCCTGGCGATGGAGGGCCTGCGCGAGTTCTCGGTGATCGCCACCGCGCCGCAGAAGCGCCTGGCGATCAAGACCTTCGTCCAGCCCTCCAGTCGCGGCCTGATCCGCGAGGCGGTGCTGCGCGAGTTCAAGCGCGGCGGCCAGGTTTACTTCCTGCACAACGAGGTCGACACCATCGACAACATGAAGGACGACCTCGAGGAGCTGCTGCCCGAGGCGCGCATCGTCGTCGGCCACGGGCAATTGCCCGAGCGCGAGCTCGAACGCGTGATGCGCGACTTCACCCAGCAGCGCGCCAACCTGCTGCTGTGCACCACCATCATCGAGACCGGCATCAACATCCCCACCGCCAACACCATCATCATCAACCGCGCCGACCGCTTCGGCCTGGCGCAGCTGCACCAGCTGCGCGGCCGCGTCGGGCGCAGCCACCACCAGGCCTACGCCTACCTGCTGACCCAGCCGGGCGCCAAGCCCAGCGCGCAGGCGCAAAAAAGGCTCGAAGCCATTGCGATGATGGAAGACCTCGGCTCCGGCTTCTACCTGGCGATGCACGACCTCGAGATCCGCGGCGCCGGCGAGGTGCTGGGCGAGAACCAGTCGGGCGAGATCCAGCAGGTCGGCTTCAGCCTGTACACCGAGATGCTCAAGCGTGCGGTCAAGGACCTGCAGGCCGGCAAGGAGCCCGACCTGTCGCAGCCGCTGGAGGTCGTCTCCGAGATCAACCTGCACACCCCGGCGCTGCTGCCCACCGACTACTGCCCCGACGTGCAGGAGCGCCTGACGCTGTACAAGCGCCTGGCCAACTGCGAGATGGAAGAAGATTTGCGTGCGCTGCAGGAAGAGCTCATCGACCGCTTCGGCGAGCTCCCGGCGCAGACCGCCGCGCTGATCGAGACCCACCGCCTGCGCATGCTGGTGAAGGACTACGGGGTGCACAAGCTCGATGCGTCCGATGCGCAGATCAGCGTGCAGTTCGCCAAGGACGCGCCGATCGACCCGATCAAAGTCATCTTCCTGATCCAGAAGGACCGCAGCACCAAGATGGCCGGCCCCGAGAAGCTCGTGCGCCGTGCCAGCCTGCCCAACCTCAAGGAGCGCGTGAAGGCGGTGAAGGACCTGCTCGAGGCGGTGAAGGCCTGATCCGGCGAAGGCGCAAGCGACCCACGACCATGCTCATCAACTGCATCGCCTACCAGCACGGCCGCAAGCTCGCCGACATCCCGGTCGAGGACATCAGCGAGTACATCCAGCAACCCGAGACCTTCGTCTGGGTCGCGCTCAAGGACGCCACCGCCGAGGAACTCGCGGTGATGAAGGAGGAGTTCGGCCTCCACGAGCTCGCCGTCGAGGACGCCAACCACCGCCACCAGCGCCCCAAGGTCGAGGAGTACGACGACGAGCTCTTCGTCGTCATGCACCTGATCGAGGAGCGCGAGGGCAAGCTCGAGGTCGGCGAGGTGCACGTCTTCGTCGGGACCAACTACATCCTGTCGGTGCGCAACAACCACGCCCGCGACTTCCTCGGCGTGCGCGCACGCTGCGAGCGCGAGCCGAAGATGCTCGCCAAGGGCCCGGGCTACGTGCTGTACGCGCTCATGGACGCGGTGGTCGACGGCTACTTCCCGCTCATCGACAAGCTCGAGACCGAGGTCGAGGCGCTCGAGGAGCGCATCTTCACCAAGGGTGCGGGCAACACCAACATGCGCCGCCTCTATCGCCTCAAGCGCAAGGTCACCCTGCTCAAGCACGCCGTGCTGCCGCTGATGGAGGCCGCCGGCAAGCTGCACAGCGGGCGTGTGCCCGAGGTCTGCGCCAAGAGCCGGCACTACTTCCGCGACGTGTATGACCACCTCGCCCGTATCGACGCCTCGCTCGACAGTGTCCGCGAGACCATCGGCACCGCGATCCAGGTGAACATCTCGCTGGTCACCATCGACCAGACCGAGGTCAGCAAGCGCCTCGCGGCCTGGGCCGGCATCTTCGCGGTGGCCACCGCCTTCGCGGGGATCTGGGGCATGAACTTCAACCACATGCCCGAGCTGGAGTGGGAGTACGGCTACTTCGCCGGCCTCGGCATCATCGTCAGCGCCAGCACCTTCCTGTGGTGGCGCTTCCGCAAGGCAAGGTGGCTGTAGCGCGCAGCCGATGCGTAGGAGCGACGCAAGTCGCGATTGCCGCCGCTCCGTCCCGCCGACACCCCTTCCCGCTCCACCGCCCGATCGCGACTCGCGTCACTCCTACAAATCCCCGGCACGCCGGCCGATCGCGACTCGCGTCGCTCTTCCAAATCACCGCTTGGCGTGCCGTAGGAGCGACGCAAGTCGCGATTGCAGCGCCTCGGTCCCCATCGACGCCCATCGCCCCTGCCCTGCCCCAGACCTTTCCTCCGCGCCGCTACAATCCCCGCATGTCCTTCGACGAGCGAATGCCATGAGCTTCTTCGACGACCTCGCCCGCAGCCTCGAACGCAACCGCATCACCCGCCGCCAGGCGCTGTGGCTGCTCGGCGCGGGCGCGGCGGCCGGCCTGTCGGGCTGCGCCACCTCCCCGGTCACCGGCGAGACCATCCTCGTCGGCATGAGCGAGGCGCAGGAGAAGCAGACCGACGCCCAGGTCGCGCCGCACCAGTTCTCGCAGGACCTCGGCGCCATCCAGGACGAGGCGGTCAACCGCTACGTCGCCGGCATCGGCCAGCGCATGGGCACGCTCACCCACCGTCCGCAGATGCCCTACTCCTACCGCGTGCTCAACGCCAACTACGTCAACGCCTACACCTTCCCCGGCGGCGCGATGGGCGTGACGCGCGGCATCCTCGCCGACCTCGACGACGAGGCCCAGCTCGCCGCCCTGCTCGGCCACGAGCTCGGCCACGTCAACGCCCGCCACGCCGCCCAGCGCCAGGGCCAGAACCTGGTCGCGCAGGCGGCGCTCGCCGGGCTCAACGTGGCGGCACAGAGCTCCGACTGGGGCGGGCTGATGAGCATGGGCGGACAGATCGGCGCCAGCGCCCTGCTCGCCGGCTACTCGCGCGAGCACGAGCGCGAGGCCGATGCGCTCGGGCAGGAATATCTCGTCAAGGCCGGCTACCCGGCGACCGGCATGGTGCGCCTGCACCAGTTGCTGGTTGCCGAGGAAAAATCCGCCCCCTCGCTGCTGCAGACGATGTTCTCCACCCACCCGATGAGCAGCGAGCGCATGCAGGCCGCGCAGGCCGCGGCCGACTCGCGCTACCGCATCAGCAACAGCCTGGACGTCCGCCGCGAGCGCTTCATGGACAGCACCGCCAGCCTGCGCCGCATCCGCCCCACCATCGACGCCTGCAAGAACGGCGAAACCGCGATGGCCGCCAGGCAGTACCCCAAGGCGCAGGCCGAATTCCAGACCGCGCTGGCCAGGACCCCGCGCGACTACGCCAGCAACCTGCGCATGGCCCAGTGCCTGCAGGCCCAGGGCCAGACCGCGAAGGCGGTGGACTACGCCGACAACGCGCGCGAGATCTACCCGCAGGAGGCGCAGGCCTACAAGCTCGCCGGCGTGCTCGCCCTGCAGCAGCGCGACGCCGGCCGCGCCTACCAGAACCTCGACCGCTTCGACCGCCTGCTCCCCGGCGACGCCGGCATCACCTTCCTGAAGGGCATCTCGCTCGAAGGCATGGGCAACCGCCAGGCCGCCGCCCAGCACTACGCCGCCTACCTGCGCCAGAGCCAGCAGGGCAACGCCGCGCAGTACTCGTACAACCGGCTCAAGGCCTGGGGGATGGTGAAGTAGCGCAGGAGCAGCCCGCCGCGATCCCGCGTCTGCGAGCCACCATTTCAACGGAAGGGCAGGATGAAGGTGCCCTTCTCACGCACCGCAAGGCTTGCGTCGTGCAGCGCCACCGTCTCGAACACGATCGGCTGCACGCCGGACGGCATACCCTCGAGCGGAGATGACAGCGTGAGCGTGACGGTGCGGACGCGCCCCGGCTCGACCGCGAACTCGGTGGCTCCCTCGATCCGCAGCCCCGGCAGGCCGCCCACGCCGATGCGGAACCGTCGGGTCGCCTCTTCCATGTTGATGAGCTTGAGGGTGTAGCTGTTCTCGATCCGGCCGTCGGTGGTTTCCTGCATCAGGGCCCCGCGATCACGGTGCACCTCCACCCGCAGCAGCACGCGCTCGTTCAGCGTCCACGCACCCAGCGCCGTGAACACGAGCAGCAGGCCGCCATAGACCAGGGTCCGTGGCCGCGACCAGCCCGCAGCGGTTTTGGGCTGGCCGGCAAGCTCGCGCTCGCTCGCGAAACGGATCAGGCCGCGCGGCGCGCCGATCCTGTCCATGACCTCGTCGCAACCGTCGATACACAGGCCGCAGTTGATGCACTGGTATTGCAGGCCGTCGCGGATGTCGATGCCGGTCGGACACACCTGTACGCAGATTCCGCAGTCGATGCAGTCTCCCTTGTTGCCCGCCTGGCGCAAGGTCCCACGGGGTTCTCCACGCGTGGCGTCGTAGCTGACGTTAGCCGTATCCGAATCGATCATCACACCCTGGAAGCGCGAGTACGGACACATGTGCTGGCATACGGCCTCGCGCGCCAGCCCCGCCTGCAGATAGGTGAAGGTCGCGTAGAAGAGCAGCCAGAAGGTTTCCCAGGGGCCCGTCTGGAAGCTGGCGATCGCTGGCAGCAGTTCCCGGATCGGTGTGAAGTAGCCAACGAAGGTGATCGCGGTCCACGCAGCCACCAGCGCCCAGATGCCGTGCTTGACCGACTTGATCAGCAGCTTGCGCGCCGACATCGGGCTCTGGTCGAGGCGCAGGCGCGTGAGGTGATCGCCCTCGACCTTGCCTTCGATCCACACGAAGATCGACGTATAGACCGTCTGCGGACAGGCAAAGCCGCAGAACAGGCGCCCTGCGATGGCGGTGGTGAAGAAGAGTGCGGTTGCCGCGAGGATCAGGACGATGGCGAGCAGCAGCGCATCCTGCGGCCACAGGACGAGGTCGAAGAGATAGAGCTTCTCGTCGACGATGTCGAGCAAAATCGCCTGCCGCGTGCCGGCTTCCGTCGTCCACGGCAGCCAGCACGCGCCATAGAACACAATCTGGGTAAGCCAGACCATCGCCCAGCGCAGGCTGTTGAAACGGCCCTGCACCGCTTTGGCGTGGATCTTTCCCTTCTTGCGATAGAACTCCAGCTTGGCTTCGCGCACCTTGCTGACGGGTGGGTTCATGGATGTACTCCGGCTCTGACGATGGCCGGAAGTACATCACCGCGGTTGGTGCAGGAGCAGATTCAGATCCTACGATTTGGAATAGGTACAGATTTTGAGCAAAGGCTTCGCTGTGCCTGCCGACTATCCATCCGACTGTTCCTGTCCACGCAGTTGCGGGCGGCCACAATCACGGCATCGAATCAGGAGTGAAGCACCGTGATCGCCAATACGATGAGTTTGCCCACCACAGGAGGTGAGGCGAGCCCCAATACCGGCAGGGTGCCCGGCAACAAGGGCATCTGGGTCGGAATCTGCTGCGAGTTCGTCGAGTTCCTGGTGCTGTTCATTGTCTACTTCGTCGCCCGTGCGCACTTTCCCGACGCCTTTCACAGCGGGGCGGAGCGGCTCTCGCAGACCGCCGGCGTGGTGATCACCTTGCTGATGGTGAGCAGCAGTTTTCTCATCGCGTGCTCGGTGACGAGCCTGCGTGCCGGGCGCAGACGTGAATCGATCGCCTGGCTGATCGCTGGCCTGGTCGCGGCGCTGGGCTATCCAGTGGCGAAATACCTCGAGATCCAGTGGAACCTCGCGCACGGTATCGACGGCGAGTCGGGGATCTTCTTCACCGTCTATTACTACCTGACCTTCACCCATATGGTGCATGCCTTCTGGGGCATCCTCGGCATCCTGTGGGTTCTGACGCGTCATTCATTCGGGATCTATACGGCCGACGAGCACAGCGGTCTGGAAGCGCTCGCCAGCTACTGGCACGCGACCGACATCATCTGGCTGGTCATCTTCCCCTTCTTCTACGTCCTGGCCTGATCATGGAATCCATTGAGCGCAAACCCGCCACTTCACTCCGGCCTCTGGTCCTGACCTGGCTGGCCCTGGTGGGGCTGACCCTCGCCAGCCCGCAACTCGGCAACGGTCTCGGGGGGCCGCAAGCCGTTCAGTTGACCGTGGCTGCAATCATCTGGATCAAGGGCTACCTGGTCGCACGCCACTTCATCGAGGCGGAACTGGCTCACCCCTTCCTTCGCAACGTGCTGCGCTTCTTCATCGCCTTCACGCCGATCGCGATCGTGCTGACGACCTTCTTCGGCGATCGCTTCGCCCGCCTTGCGAGCCTATAGCTGCCGCTTGATCAGCCTGCCCAGCGTCGCCAGTGCCTGATCCTGGCGAGGGGTCGCGGGATGGCCGAAGTTGAGCCGCAGATAATTGGAGAACTCGCGCTTGGCGGAAAAGATCGGCCCCGGTGCGATGCTGACCCCCTGCGCGAGCGCCTCTTCGTGCAGCCGCAGCGTATCGATCCGAGGCGGCAGTTCCAGCCAGAGAAAATAGCCGCCGTCCGGACGGGCCAGGCGGATACCGGGGGGAAAGTGTTCTTCGATGCCGGCCAGGAGTTGCGCTTCCTGGCGCGCAAGTTGCCGGCGCAAGTGGCGCAGGTGATTGTCGAAGCCGCCATGCTTCAGGTAGTCGGTCAGCGCGATCTGCATGGGGACCGCCGTCGCCAGGCTGGTCGAGTATTTCTGCCGCTGCACCTCCTTGGCGTAACGCCCCGCCGCGACCCAACCCAAGCGGTATCCGGGCGCGAGGCACTTCGAAAACGAGGACACGTGCAGCACCAGACCCTCCGTGTCCATCGCCTTGCTGCATCGCGGCGCCTCGGGTCCGAAATACAACTCGGCGTAGACATCGTCTTCGATCAGCGGGACCTGATGCTGGTGGAGAAGCTCGACCAGCGCACGCTTGTTGTCGTCCGGGACGCGACTTCCCGTCGGGTTCGCGAAGTTCAACATGAACAGGCAGGCCTTGATCGGATGATGGCGCAGCGCATCGGCCAGCGCATCCAGGCTCACCCCTTCGCGCGGGTGGCTCGGGATCTCGATGACCTCGAGTCCCAGGCGTTCGCTGGCCTGCAGCCCCGCATAGAAGGTGGGCGACTCGACGGCGATCAGGTCGCCGGGTCGGGTCAGGGCCTGCAGGCAGAGGTTGAGCCCTTCCATCGCACCCGACGTGACGACGATCTCCTGCGGCGAAACCGAGGCGCCATGGGCCAGGTAACGCAGCGCGAGTTGTCGGCGCAGTTCGTCGTTGCCCGGGGGAAGGTCGGTGACCGTTGCCAGCGGATCCAGGTGACGCGCCGCCGCCGCGAGGAAGCGCCCGAGCTTGTCGAGCGGGTAGAGGCGCGCGTCGGGAAAGCTCGACCCCAACGGCACGATGGCGGGATCCCGCACGCTGTCGAGGATCTGGAAGATGAAGTCGCTGACCTCGAGCGCCGTGGAGCCGCCCGCTGGATGGGTCATCTCCGGCTCGGGCAGTCTGCTGCCAAGCCGGGCGCGCACGAAGTAGCCCGACTTCGGCCGCGCCTCGATCAGGCCTCGGCTCTCGAGCAGGTGGTAGGCCCGGGTGACCGTGATCGGGCTGATGCCGAGGGTCTTGCAGGCCTGGCGGACGGAGAGCAGTTTGTCGCCCGGGCGCAAGACACCCTCGGCGATCCGCTGTGCGGTCCGGTCGGCAAAATCCTGGTAGAGGCTCATGGGGACGATCCTAGCGATGCGCAGCGAACCCGGCCTTGCCATGGATCACTTCGATCGCTGCCGCTTCGCAAGCAGGCGATGCCGCCTGGCTGTGCCCGAGCCAGCAGGGCAACGCCGCGAGGTATTCCTGCAACCGGCTCAAGGCCTGGGGGCTGGTGAAGTCGCGCAGCGCCCCGCCGCGATCTCGCGCTGGCGGAAGCAGCCGTCCACATGGTCGTTGACCATCCCCACCGCCTGCATGAAGGCGTAGCACACCGTCGGCCCCACGAAGCGGAAGCCCAGCCGCTTCAGCTCGCGGCTCATCGCCTGCGACGCCGCCGTCTGCGCCGGAATTTCCGCCAGGCTGCGCGGCGGCGCGGTCGGCGCCGAACCCTCGGCAAAGCGCCACAGCAGCGCGTCCAGCGACCCGAAGCGCTCCTGCGCCGCCAGCGTCGCGCGCGCGTTCGCCACCGCCGACTCGATCTTCAGCCGGTTGCGCACGATGCCCGCGTCGGCGAGCAGGCGCGCAAGGTCCGCCTCGCCATAGCGCGCGACACGCTCGGCGTCGAAGCCGTCGAAGGCGCGGCGGTAGTGCTCGCGCTTGCGCAGGATGGTGATCCAGCTCAGCCCCGCCTGCGCGCCCTCGAGCACGAGCATCTCGAAGAGGTGGCGGTCGTCGTGATTGGGCACGCCCCACTCGGTATCGTGGTAGGCGACGTAGAGCGGATCGGTGCCGCACCAGGCGCAGCGCTCGGACATGGGGAACTCCGGTCGGGGGGTGCGGAAAACGCTATGCGATCGCGAAGCGCGAAGGGCTTAGTCTACCGGTTCGAGGCAGATTTGGCGGCGGCGATGGGGATCCTGTCCCCATCCCGGTTACCGGGGGTAGCCTCCACGAACCATCCGACGTTGTGCTGCATCCTGCCCGCGCGCCAGCGCCTCCTCCACGCTCAGGCGTCCGGCGAGCGCTTCGGCGATCAGGTTACCGACTTCGTCGCCAATGAGGATGAACTCGGGGATCGCCGCGAACTGAATGCCCGGGTAAGGGCTTGGTGGCAGGGTGGCGTTTTCCGGATCTGCATTGAGCATCGCTTCGAGCTCATGCACAGCCCAGGGCGCCTTGCGCTGAAACTCCGGCCGAGCATAGGTCGATCTGCGGGTACCCGTCGGCACGGCCCGCCAACCCTGCCGGGCCGCAACGAGCTCGACGTAGTCGCGTGAAGCCACCCAGTGGATGAACTTCCGAGCGTCAGCCTCCCGAACGGGGTCGATGCTGCTCGGGATCGCCAGCGCCCAAGCCCACAGCCATTGCGCACCCTTGGCCGTCACCTCGTACGGAGCGGCTGCGAAGCCGACCTCACCGGCGACTGCACTCGACTCTGGGTTCGTGAGGACTTCCGCAGCGACCGTCGGCCCGACCCATTGAGCGCATCTGCCCGACGCAAACAGCGAGAGGTTCTCCCCGTAGCCCAGTGAAGCCGCATCGGGCGGTCCATATCGATTCAGGAGTTCCGCATACAGCCCGACCGCCTTTTTCCACGGCAGACTGTCCAGCTGGGGTCGCCAGCCCGCATCGAACCATTGGCCGCCAAACGAATTGACCATGGTGCTCACCAGCGCCATGTTCTCGATCCAGCCCGGGCGGCCACGCAAACAGATTCCATGCACGCCATTCGCAGGGTCGTGGAGCTTCGCGGCAAACGCGGCAACCTCGGTCCAGGTCGGCCTGTCGGGCATGGTGAGGCCCGCCTTTTTCAGCAGATCCTTGCGGTACATGAGCATGGAGCTCTCGCCGTAGATGGGCGCGGCATACAGCTCTTGCTGGTAGGAAAGCGCTTTGCGGACGGTCGGCAGCAGATCGTCCACGTCGAAATCGTCCGGCGACCGCAAGGGTTTGATCCATCCGCTGGCAGCCCAGATCGGTGCTTTGAAGATTCCGATGGTAATCACGTCGAATAGGCCGTCTCGCGTCTCGACGTCGGCACTTGCCACCCGCCTCAGCTCGGACTCCTCGAGAACGACCCACCGGATGCGAATCTCCGGATTGGCCTTCTCGAACTCGCTGCTGAGGGTTTGCAGGCGACGCATGTGGGCGCTGTCGACGGTCGCGATCACCAAGGCGCCGGCACGCACAGGCAGGGCCACGAACAGCGTCAGAGCCGCGAGAACGAAACACAAGGCGAGGCAGCTAGACCGGGATTTCATCACGACACCTGCGAGCTCGCGCGCTCGCGCACTGCCGCCTCGAAGGCGTCCACGGGCAAGGGCTTGCCGAACAGGTAGCCCTGGAAAGCATGACAGCCCTGGGCGACGAGATATTCATGCTGCGCACGGGTCTCCACCCCCTCGGCAATCACGTCGAGTTCCAAGCCCTGCCCCATGGCAATGATCGTCTGGGCCACCATAGCGTCGCGATGGCTGGCCGGCAGCTCGTCTACAAAGGACTTGTCGATCTTCAGCTGCGAGAGCGGCAGCTTCGTCAGGTAGTTGAGCGAGGAGTTGCCGGTGCCGAAATCGTCCAGAGAGATCCTCACGCCGCGAGCCCGTAGCTGTCGAAGCTTGTCCACCGACGCATCGAAATCATCGATTGCAAGGCTCTCGGTCACCTCCAGCTTCAACGTTCTGGCGGGGACGCCCGCGCGTTCGAGTTCATCGAATACATCCTGAACGAAACTCGCCGCCTTGAATTGCGGCGGACTCACGTTGACAGCAAGGGTGAGCCGACTGAAAAGATCGTCATACGACCACTGTGCGAGCTGCTGGCATGCCGTGGCAAGCACCCAGCGGCCGATCGGCTCGATCAGCCCGGTTTCCTCTGCCAGCGGAATGAACACAAACGGAGGCACCAGACCCCGCACCGGATGGATCCAGCGGATGAGTGCCTCCGCACCGATCGGGAGACCCTCGGCATCGACCTGCACCTGATAGTGAAGTACGAGTTGATGGTTCTCGATGGCCTCGCGCAGTTCCTCTTCCAGCAGGTTGCGGCGGTCGAGTTCCGACTGCATCGCGTCCTCGAAGAAGCGGACCACGTTGCGGCCCATATTCTTGCCCTTGTACATCGCCAGTTCGGCTTGGCGCAGCAAGGTTTCCGGCGAAGCTTCCCGCCCCCGGAAAAGCGTCACGCCAATCGTTGCGGTGCTCGAGATCCGACGTCCCTCGATCGTCATCGGCACCGCGATCGCCTGCCTGACCGCCTCAGCAAGGTCCTGGGCGCGTCCCGCGGCCGCCTGGCGATCGTGCCCAAGGTTCTCGAGCATCAGCACGAAGCTGTCGCCCGAAAAGCGGCCCAGCGTCTCGCCGTTGTCCGCAACGCCCTGCATGCGCCGCACCATCTCGGTCAGCAGCCGGTCTCCCACCCCGTGGCCCCACGAGTCGTTCACCTTCTGGAACAGATCGAGGTCCAGCATCATCACAGCACCGAGTTCACCGCGTTCGGCGCTGTTGGCCAGGGCATGGGTGATACGGTCTTCGAGCAGGCTGCGGTTGGGCAGGTTGGTGAGCTGATCGTAAAGCTTGAGACGCTCTGCCAGCTCCCGCGCCTGCCTCTCGGCCGAAATATCCTGGTAGCTGCACACATGGTGAAGCGGCCGCCCCTGCGTGTCGCACACTGCGGTGATCGACAGCCGGGTGATGAACAGGCCGCCGTCACGATGCCGATTCACGATCTCGCCGGCCCAGTAGCCCTTGCGCGCTACGGCACCCCACATGGCCGAGTAGAAGTCCGGATCGTGCACATCCGACTTGAGGAAGCGCGGCGTGCAGCCGACAACCTCCTCCGCCGGATAGCCGCTCATGCGTGTGAATGCCGAGTTGATGCGTTCGATCACCCCGCGGCCGTTGGTGATCATCATGCCATCCTGGCTCTCGAACGCCGCCGCTGCGATGCGCAATTCACTTTCCGCACGGCGGCGCGCGGTCAGGTCGTGCGCGACGACGAGCACGCCGTCGATCGCGCCATCGGCCGCCAAGCGTACTGGCACCTTCACGATCTCCAGTTCGTAGGCGGTTCCGTCAGCGGCCTCGAACCGCCTTTCGTACCGATGACTCGCTCCTTGGCCAAGGACCTCCGCGTCGTTCTTCCGGACGGTGGCGACGAAGTCCTTGTCCTCGAACAACTGGTCGTCGCTGCGACCGATGATCTGTGCTCGCGCCAGGCCGAAGCCACGTGCGAGCACGGCATTGCAGTCGACGTAGACTCCATTGCGGTCCTTGAGCGCCATGCCATCCGGGCTGCTATCGAAGATGGCGCGCAGTTGCGCCTTCTCGACCACGAGCTCGCGTGCTGCTTGCTCCAATGCCTCGTTCTTTTGGTGGATCTCGGCGGTCCTCGCATACACCAGTCCCCGAAGGAAGCGGATCCAGAGCATCGCCACGGCGAGCACGGCCAGAGCGATCCCCGCAACCATGAGGATGATGCGAAGATAGCTCCGGAACTCGAGCGGCTTCGCAAGCCACTTCTTGCTCAGCGCTTCGAGTTCGGCAGGCGTGATCCGCGCCATGCCTTCCTGAACGCGGGCAAAGGTGCCCGCGTCGCCCTTCGCGACCGCCCAATGGAACTGGCCTTCGTACAGGGTGAATGCGCGGGTGAACTTCACCTGATCGCGGTACAAGTAGAGGTAGTAGTTGGCCGGCTTCTCATCCATGCAGAACATCTTGATGTCGCCGTCCCGCGCCGCAGCCAGGACCGCCTCGTAGCTCGCATAAGGAACCAGATTGGTGACACCGAGCGTGGTCAGCCTGTCGATGCAGGCATCACCCCTCTGCACCGCGACGGCGAAGCCCTGCATGGATCCGGCGTCGACAATCCCGTTGATCGAAGGGTCGACAAAGATCGACACCGGGAGCGTGGCGTAGGGCTGGGAGAAGTCGTAGAGCTGCTCGCGGACCGGTGTGCGGAAGATCATATCGATCACGTCGGCACGGCCGTCGAGGATGGCCCGCTGCGCGTCCGCCCATTGCATGGCCTGCAAAGCGACCGAGGCGCCGGTCTTCTCCTCCCACAGCTTCCACAGATCGACGACATACCCCTGCGGGCTTCCGTCCGGACCAGGAAACACGTACGGCGGGTAGTTGTTGTCGGTGACCACCCGCAGCTTGCCGCCGTCAGCCTGGACGCCGAAAGAAAGCGTCGCGAGCGCCACGGCGAGCAACCTGGAAAGACTCCTTCCAAGAAGGAGCATCCGCACCGAAATCATCACTTCCTCCAGGACGAGCACCCGATGAGCCTGGAAGCTCCATCCTCGACACGCCACCCTCAGCATGAACTCATAATAGATTTCTTGGCATGTATCGAGAAATACTATTTCTGACAAATTGCAACAAAATTCACAGGGAATCGAGGCGTCGCCGCCGACGGATGCGGGCCAAGGCCGGGACGGTAGGAGACGTGAAGGTTTGGTGTCGCCTGCTGCGAACGGAGGCTGCATCCAGCATCTGCCCGTTCATCGCCTGCCAGCTTGGCATCCAATGCGGCCGTCAGCGCCCGTCTCGTCCTTTCCCTGACGGCGGCTCCACCTGGCTCCACACGCTTTCCACGCGCGGGACCGAGCGCATACGCCGATACGGAAGACCCTTCCCCTCACCGGTTCACCCAACCCCCGCACACCGGAAACACCTGCCCCACGAAGCAGTTCGCCGCCTCGCTGCACAGATAGACCGCAAAGCTGGCGTCCTCGTCCGCCGTGACCAGGCGCCCAAGCGGCACCTGCCACTTCAGGCGGTCCTTGAACGCCGGCGTGGCCTGGACCTCGGGCGGGAAGTAGGTGGGGTTCTCGACGAAATTCTGCGCAATGGCGTTGACCTGGACGCCATGCGCCGCGGCCTCGACGCCCACCGCCTGGATGTAGGCCAGTTGCGCGCCGCGCGCGGCGGCGTAGCTCGAGCGCAGGGCCATCCCGCGCAGGGCGGCGGCGCTGCCCATCAGGAGGATCTTGCCCGCCTTGCGTTCGATCATCTGCGGCAGGACGGCGGCGACCATCTCCCGCATGGGATGGACCAGGGCGGCGAAGGTGGTCTCCCATTCGCCGCCCGACACCTGATGGACGGGCGTGCTCGGCGCGGGAATGGCCAGGTTGAGGACCAGCACGTCGATCCGGCCGGCCGCCTCGATGACCGCGCGCCCTGCCCCCCGCTCCAGCAGCGCGCTTCGATCGGGGACGACTTCGGCGCCGGCGGCGCGGAAGGCGTCGCACAGCGCCGGGCCCATGAACGCGTCGGCCTGCGTGACCAGCACCCTGCGGCCGCTCAATGAAATCGCATGCATGTCGGTTCTCCTCGGCTGCTGGGCGGGGCAGCCTCCCCACGGGGCGCGGCATGATCATCGGCGAAGCGGCGGCCCGGCAGCCGGCAGTCTTCTCCTGCGCGAGCGCGATTCCGGCCCCTACGTTCCATCCTAGATGAAGACGTCTAAACTGCATCGAGAGGGATCGATGTGACACAGGCGCACGCCGCCGCCACGATTTCGACACACCGGCACCGTTTCGATCTCGCGCTCGTCGTCACCACCTTGTGCGAAGTGGAGCGCCTGCTGCCGGATGCGGGCTTTTCCCTGCGGTCGTGGGCGCAGACGCTGGCCCGGCCGCTCGCGGAGAACGGGCACATCGAGCCGGCGCGCCCGGGGCGGGGCGAAGGCGCCTTCGTGGTCGTCGATGCGGTGCGCCCCTCGTGATCTGTCGCCGGCGGCGGATGAGGACGGCAGCGCGCGGGAGCGCGACATCGGAATCTTCCCGGCGGAAAGGCATCCACAACATGCGCCACACACACGTCCAAGGGATCGTCCCTGCGCGGAGGAGATCGACATGAAGCAAGTGCAAGCGATACGACCGGACCGTGAAGTCCTGACGCGTCAGCGGCTGCCGTATTTCATCGGGATCTCGGGGCAGACGGTCGGGGCAAGCGGGCTGAGCATGCATCTGGTGACGATTCCGCCCGGGGCCCGGTCGGAGCCGCATGTCCACGTCGGCTACGAAACCGGAATCTATGTGCTCGAAGGCAGGGTCCTGACGCGCTGGGGCGCGAAGCTGGAAAACGAGGTGATCAGCGCGGCGGGGGAGTTCCTGTTCGTTCCGGCGGGGGTTCCCCACGAGGCGATCAATCTCAGCGCCACTGAAGCGGCGCGCGCGGTGGTGGCCCGTAACCATCCGGCAGAGCAGGACCAGGTTCAGCCCTACGTTGCCGGGTAGGGGCTCGGCGCGGCGGCTCGAGCATGCGGCGCGGCTTCGATGCGTGCCGGCCAATCCCTTGCGCCGCGCAAATCTCCGCGGACATGCCCCGGCACGGGCGTTACAATTGCAGGCTTTCCAGGCAGCAATCGGAGTGCCCGCAATGCCCACCCAGACCGAAAACCTCAACGTCCTCGCCTTCGACCACATGCCCTCGCCGGACGAGGTGAAGGCGCGCGTGCCGCTGACCGAGCGCGCCGCGGCTGCGGTGGTGGCCGGGCGCAAGGCGGTGATGGACATCCTCGATCGCAAGGATCCGCGCGTGTTCGTGGTGGTCGGGCCGTGCTCGATCCATGACCCGGTGGCCGGGCTGGATTATGCGCGACGGCTGAAGGCGCTCGCCGACGAGGTCTCCGACGTGCTGCTGCTGGTGATGCGGGTGTATTTCGAGAAGCCGCGCACCTCGACCGGGTGGAAGGGCTACATCAACGATCCGTTCATGGACGACTCCTTCCGCATCGACGTGGGCATGGAGCGTGCGCGCAAATTCCTCCTCGACGTGTGCGAGCTCGGCCTGCCCACGGCCACCGAGGCGCTCGACCCGATCGCACCGCAGTATTACGGCGACCTCATCGCCTGGACCGCGATCGGCGCGCGCACCTCCGAGTCGCAGACCCATCGCGAGATGGCCTCGGGCCTGTCGACGCCGGTCGGCTTCAAGAACGCCACCGATGGCGACCTCGAGGTGGCGATCAACGCGATCATTTCGGCCGGCAGTCCGCACAGCTTCCTCGGCATCAACAGCCAGGGCCAGTCGGCGGTTACCCGCACGCGCGGCAACCGTTACGGCCACGTGGTGCTGCGCGGCGGCGGCGGCCGGCCCAACTACGACACGGTGTCGGTGTCGCTGGCCGAGCAGGCGCTCGCGAAGGCCAAGCTGGCGAAGAACATCGTGGTCGATTGCTCGCACGCCAACTCGTGGAAGAAGCCCGAATACCAGCCCCTGGTGATGAAGGACGTGATGCATCAGATCCGCGAGGGCAACCAGTCGATCGTCGGCCTGATGATCGAGAGCAATATCGAAGCCGGCAACCAGCCGATTCCGGCCGACCTGTCGCAGCTCAAGTACGGCTGTTCGGTCACCGATGCCTGTGTCGATTGGGCGACGACCGAGGACATGATCCGCAAGTCCGCCGCCGTGCTGCGCGACGTGCTGCCGAAGCGGGAGCGGCGCGCATGAACCTGGTCGTGCTGGCCGAGGACGTCGACAGCGTCGCGCTCAAGAACGTCGCCAAGGTGTCGGAAGCGAGCGCGATCGAGCAGATCACCACGCGCTCCTTCCGCCTCGTCGGCGCGAAGCCGGTCGAAGGTCTGGTGGCCGCGTGCGCGGCCGGGGGGCTCGACCACGTGTGGCTGCCCGAGGGCCGCCAGCTGCGCGATTTCGGCCTCTTCGTGACCGACATGGACTCGACCCTGATCAACATCGAGTGCATCGACGAGATCGCCGACATGCAGGGCTTCAAACGCGAGGTGGCGGCGATCACGGAGGCCGCGATGCAGGGCGAGATCGACTTCCGCGAGTCCCTGACGCGGCGCGTGGCCCTGCTCGCCGGCCTGCCCGAGAGCGCGCTCGCCGAGGTCTTCGATCACCGCCTGCAGCTCAACCCCGGGGCGGAGCGCCTGCTGCAGGGGTTGCAGCGCGCGGGTATCCGCACGATGCTGGTGTCGGGCGGCTTCACGTATTTCACCGAGCGGCTGAAGTCGCGGCTGGGCTTCGACTATGCGTGGGCGAACCAGCTCGAGGTGTATGACGGAAAGCTGACCGGAAAGGTGCTCGGGGACATCGTGGACGGCGAGGCCAAGGCCGCGCACCTGGAGCAGGCGCGCGACGAGTTGGGCCTCAGGCCCGAGCAGGTGATCGCCGCCGGCGACGGCGCCAACGACATCCCCATGCTGCGCGCGGCCGGCTTCGGTGTCGCCTTCCACGCCAAGCCGGTGCTGCGCGACGTCGCCCACTGCTGCCTCGACCACACCGGCCTGGACGGCATCCTCGACCTGTTCGGCCCTGGCGGCGAAAGCTGAAGCCGCACGCGGCCCCCGTTTTCGTAGGAGCGACGCAAGTCGCGATTCCGGCCCCCGCGCCTCCACCGACGCGTCATCGCCACCCCGCCGCCCGATCGCGACTGGCGTCGCTCCCACGGCGCGCTGCACCGGCCCGGCCACCCCCGACCCGCGCCGGTTTTGTAGGAGCGACGCCAGTCGCGATTCCGGCCCCCGCGCCTCCACCGCCGCGTCATCGCCACCCCACCGCCCGATCGCGACTGGCGTCGCTCCTACGGGGCCTCGCTGAGGCGGCCGGAGTCCATGCGTAGCACGCGGCCGCAGCGGCGGGCGAGGGACTCGTCGTGGGTCACCAGGATCAGCGTGGTGCCCTGCTCGCGGTTGAGCGCGAACATCAGCTCGATGATCGCCCTCCCCGTCTCGGCGTCGAGGTTGCCGGTGGGCTCGTCGGCGAGCAGCACCCGGGGATCGGGCGCGAAGGCGCGCGCCAGCGCCACGCGTTGTTGCTCGCCGCCCGACAGGTGCTTGGGATAATGCGTGAGCCGGCTGCCCAGGCCGACGCGCTGCAGCCATTGGGTGGCGATCGCGCGCGCGTCGCCCACGCCGGCGAGCTCCAGCGGCAGCATCACGTTCTCCAGCGCGGTGAGCGCCGGCAGCAGCTGGAAGGACTGGAACACGAAGCCGATCGCCTCGCCGCGCAGCGCTGCGCGCGCGTCCTCGTCGAGCGCGAAGAGGTCGCGGCCCTGCACCCGCACCGTGCCGTGCGCGGGAACGTCCAACCCGGCGAGCAATCCCAGCAGGGTCGATTTGCCGGAGCCGGAGGCGCCCACAATCGCCACCGACTCGCCCGCACCCACGGCAAAGCGGATGTCCTGCAAAATCCGCAGCTCGCCCTGGCCGTCGGCCAGCGCGACCTGCTTGCACAGGTCATCGACCTCGATGACCGGATTGGAGAGCTCGATGCCGTTGCGTTTCATCATTCCCTTCGCGTTCATGTTCCTTTTCGGCGCCGTCGCCCGCGCCGACACCATCCTGGTATGGGGCGACAGCCTGTCGGCCGGCTACGGTCTGGAAAGGGGCCAGGAATGGCCCACCCTGTTGCAGACGCGTCTGCAGGCCGAAGGGTTCCGCCATGTCGTGGTCAACGCCAGTGTATCCGGCGAGACCTCGTCGGGTGGCCTCACCCGCCTGCCCGCCGCCCTGGCCGAACATGCGCCCACGCTGGTGATCCTGGAGCTCGGCGCCAACGACGGCCTGCGCGGACTCAAGCCGCAGCTGCTCGCGGACAACCTGGCCGCGATGATCGACGCTGCGCACGCGGCGGGCGCGCGCGTCCTGCTGATCGGCATGCGCATGCCGCCAAACTATGGTCCGGCCTACACGCAACGCTTCGCAGAGGTCTTCGCCAACGTGGCCGCGGAGAAGAAGGTGCCGCTCGTGCCCTTCCTGATGGACGGCTTCGCCGACCGCCCCGAGCTCTTCCTGCCCGACGGCATCCACCCGGCCGCCGAGGCGCAGCCGCGCATCGTCGACACGGTATGGGCCGGCCTTCGCCCGCTGCTTGCCGCGAAGGAGACGAAGGCAGCGCGCAAGTGAGGCTCGAAGCGCCGGGGGGAATTCAGCCGCAGGAGCGCTGCGAGGCGCGATCGTGGCGCACGGGATCCGACCGACGCCCGTCCCGGCACGATCGCCCGATCGCGACTCGCGTCGCTCCTACGAAGAACCGAAACACCGAGGGCTGGCTGTAGGAGCGACGCCAGTCGCGATCGCACTGCCCGGTCGCGCATCGCGGCCGAAGGCAGGGGAGCACGGCGCCCGATGCCGGACGACCGCCCCTCCCCGGAAACGCCCGTGGCGCTTACGCCACCACCACCCGCGCTGCGCCCGCCTTCATCTCGCCGACGATCGTCCCCGCCTCGCCCTGCTCGGCGCGCACCGCGGCCTGCACGGCCTCGACGGCTTCCGGCGCGCAGGCGATCAGCAGGCCGCCGGAGGTCTGCGGGTCGGTGACGAGCTTGCGCTGCCACTCCGGGGCGTCCACCGGCAGCTCCACGCTGGCACCGTAGCTCGCCCAGTTGCGCGTCGACGCGCCGGTGGCGACGCCGTCCCGGACCAGGGCGCGCGCCTCCTCGATCACCGGCAGCGCATCGAAGCGCACCGCGCCGGTCAGCGACGCGCCGCGGCACATCTCCAGCAGGTGCCCCGCGAGGCCGAAGCCGGTGACGTCGGTCACCGCGTGCACGCCGTCGAGGTCGGCGAGCCTGGCGCCGACACGGTTGAGCGTCGTCGTCCAGCGGATCATCTGCGCGTAACCGTCTGCCGACAGCCGGCCCTTCTTCAAGCCCGCCGAGAGGATGCCGATGCCGAGCGGCTTGGTGAGGATGAGCACGTCGCCCGCCTTGGCGCCGGCGTTGGTGCGCACGCGCGCGGGGTCGACCACGCCGAGGCCGACCAGACCGTAGATCGGCTCGAGCACGTCGATCGAGTGCCCGCCGGCGACCGGGATGCCCGCGTCGCGGCAGACCTCGGCGCCGCCCTTGAGGATCTCGCCGATCACCGCGGGCGGCAGCTTGTCGAGCGGCATGCCGACGATCGCCAGCGCCAGGATGGGCTGGGCGCCCATCGCATAGACGTCGGAGAGCGCGTTGGTGGCGGCGATGCGGCCGAAGTCGCGCGGGTTGTCCACGATCGGGGTGAAGAAGTCGGTGGTGGCGACGATGGCCTGGCGATCGTTGAGCTTGTAGACGGCGGCGTCGTCGGCGGTGTCGGTCCCCACCAGCAGCTCGGGTGGCACGAGGCCGGCGGGCATGGTGGCGAGCAGCTCGGCGAGCACGGCGGGGGCGATTTTGCAGCCGCAGCCGCCGCCGTGGGAGAATTCGGTCAGTCTGATTTCGTTCATGTTTCCGGGAGAGAAAGCGACGCGCGGCGCAAGTGGGCGCCGCGCGTCGTGTCAACATCATGCAAAAAGGCGTCGCGACCGTAGCACAGCTGTCCGGCTTTGACGAGATCATCGACGCGCGCACGCCCGCCGAGTTCGCCGAAGACCACATTCCCGGCGCGATCAACCTGCCGGTGCTCGACAACGACGAGCGCATCGTCGTCGGCACGATGTACAAGCAGCAGTCGGCCTTCGACGCCCGCCGCCTCGGCGGCGCGCTGGTGGCCGCCAACATCTCGCGCCACATGCTCGCCACGCTGCAGGACAAGCCCAAGAACTGGCGCCCCCTCATCTACTGCTGGCGCGGCGGCCAGCGCAGCGGCTCCTTCACCACCTGGCTGCGCATGGTGGGCTGGGACGCCTGCCAGCTCGAGGGCGGCTACAAGGCCTTCCGCCACCTGGTGATCGCCGAGATCGAGCGCATCGTGCCCACGCTGGCGTTGCGCATCGTGTGCGGCCCGACCGGCAGCGCGAAGACGCGCGTGCTCGAGGCGCTCGCGGCGCAAGGGGCGCAGGTGCTCGACCTGGAGGACCTCGCCGCGCACAAGGGCTCGGTGCTCGGCGCCCTGCCCGACCGTCCGCAGCCGGCGCAGAAGCGCTTCGAGACCCTGCTGTGGGATCGCCTGCGCCGGCTCGATCCGGCGCGCCCGGTGTATGTCGAGGCCGAGAGCCGCAAGATTGGCCTGGTCTTCGTGCCCGAGGCGCTGATCCTGGCGATGCGGCGCGCGCCCTGCATCCTGATCGACGCCACGCGCGCGGCCCGCCTCGAGTTTCTGGTGCGCGACTACGCCTACCTCGGCGACGACGTGGGCGCGCTGCAGGACAAGCTGCACCGCCTGCGCGAGCACCAGAGCCGCGAGACGCTCGAGCGCTGGAAATCGCTCGCCGCCGCACACGCGCTCCCCGAGCTGTTCGCCGAGCTGATCGACCAGCACTACGACCCGCTTTACCATCGTTCGCAGAATCACAACTACGTGCACTACGCCGACGCGCTGCGGGTGGAGAGCGCCGACCTGAGCGCGGCCGGGGTGCGCGCACTGGCCGGTCGCATTCTCGCCGAAGCGGCGGAGTGAAGCGTCCGGGGCGAGCCCGAGCAGCCCCGCCACCCCAATCGGGACGCGCGTTTCCTCGAAGAACCGGTGCGTTCCCTGTGGCGCCGACGTCCGCATCGGCCGGTGGGAGCGACGCGAGTCGCGATCGGGTCGGCCCGTTGCGGCGACGCAGGTCGCGATCTCTCCGGTCGAGGGGCGGACACCGTCGCATCTTCGCCCAGGTGGCCACCAAGCCTAGACGGATTGTGGCAGGCGGCCCGGCGATGCGCCGCGGGTCGCGCACAGGCGCTGGATCATCGCCGGACGCTCGATCTCGCCCTGCTCGAAGGCCACCACGCTCCAGCCCTCCGGAAGGCAGTCGAGCAGCTCGCGCGGACGGAGCAGGAAATCGGGGTTCGAGGGCTTGCCGAAGCGCTCGTTGCCGAGCATGAAGGTCTCGTAGATCAGCACGCCGCCCGGGCGCACCAGCTCGAAAAGCTCCGCCAGGCGCGGCCGATACAGGTAATTGGCGACCACCACGGCGTCGAAGCGCTCGCCGCCGAGCGGCCAGTCCACACCCTCGAGCTCAAGCACCCGCGTCGCGATCTCCGCCACCCCATCCAGCGTCGCCAGCGCCGCGGCGTCCCGATCGACCGCGGTGACGCTGCAGCCGCGCGCCGCAAGCCAGCGCGCATGCCGGCCGCCCCCCGCGGCGAAGTCGAGCACGCGCGCGCCGTCCGCGAGCAGCGCGGTGAAGCGCCGTACCCAATCGGAGGGGGCGCCGCCGGCACCGTGCAGGCTGGGGTGACGTCGGGGTTCGGGGACGGGATCGGAAGACATGGGGGCTCCTTGGATGCAAGCCTCGTCGCGGGGGCGCGGCAAGACCGGGCGTGGCCACCGCATTCTAGCGACGCTCGGCATGCCGTGCGCCGCAGGCTTGCCTTCCCACCTCGCACTGCCCGCGCGCCCCATGCCGGGACCGACGCACAGGCACGGGCGGGCGATCGAGCGCCATTGCAGGCGAAAGGCCTAAACTAGCGAATTTCGCCACGTCACCACGCCGGCCGCGGCCGCGCCACCCGATTACCGGACCTTCACCGACGTCACCATGGATCTTGCCCAGTTCACCCTCCAGTACGACCGCCCCAGCACCGACGTCGAGTCGCTCAAGCGCGCGATCGCCAACAAGCTGATGTACCAGATCGGCAAGAACCCCGAGTCGGCGCTGCCGGAAGACTGGCTGCACGCAGTCGCCTACACCGTGCGCGACCACCTGGTCGAGCGCTGGATGAAGACCACACGGGCGAGCTACGCGCAGGACGTCAAGCGCGTCTATTACCTGTCGATGGAGTTCCTCATCGGCCGCAGCCTGGGCAACGCCATGCTCGCCCTCGAACTCGCCGGCCCCGTGCGCGAGGCGCTGCGCTTGCTCGACATCGACCCCGACAGCCTGCCCGAGCTCGAGCCCGACGCCGCGCTCGGCAACGGCGGCCTCGGTCGCCTCGCCGCCTGCTTTCTCGACTCCATGGCCACGCTCGGCGTGCCCGGCTTCGGCTACGGCATCCGCTACGACTACGGCATGTTCCGCCAGCAGATCGTCGACGGGCAGCAGGTCGAGGTGCCCGACTACTGGCTCACGCACGGCAACCCGTGGGAGTTCCCCCGCCCCGAGATCCGCATGCGCATCCGCTTCGGCGGCCACCTGCAGGAGGATGGCGGGCGCGTGCATTGGGTGGGCACCGACGACGTGCTGGCGATGGCCTACGACTCGATCATCCCCGGCTATGGCACCGAGGTGACCAACACCCTGCGCCTGTGGTCGGCACGCGCCACCGAGGAGATCGACCTGTCGGCCTTCAACCGCGGCAACTATTTCGGCGCGGTGGAGAGCAAGAACCACTCCGAGAACGTCTCACGCGTGCTCTACCCGGACGACTCCACCCTCGAGGGCCGCGAGCTGCGCCTGCGCCAGGAGTATTTCTTCGTCTCCGCCAGCCTGCAGGACATCCTGCGCCGCTACCTTGTCGGCCACACCGACTTCGACGCCCTGCCCGACAAGGTCAGCATCCACCTCAACGACACCCACCCGGTGCTCGCGGTGCCCGAGCTGATGCGCCTGCTGGTCGACGAGCGCGGGCTGGAATGGGCGCGCGCCTGGGCGTTGTGCCGGCGGGTGTTCTCCTACACCAACCACACCCTGATGCACGAGGCGCTCGAGACCTGGCCGCTGGAGATGCTCGGCCGCGTGCTGCCGCGCCACCTGCGCATGATCTTCGACATCAACGCGCACTTCCTCGCCGAGCTCAACGCCGAGCTCGGGCCCGACGTCGAGCGCATGCGCCGCATGTCGCTGATCGATGAACAGGGCGAGCGCCGCGTGCGCATGGCCTACCTCGCGATCGTCGCCTCGCACTCGGTCAATGGCGTTTCGGCGCTGCATTCGGCGCTGATGCGCGAGTCGATCTTCGCCGACTTCGCGCGCGCCTGGCCGCAGCGCTTCAACAACAAGACCAACGGCGTGACGCCGCGGCGTTGGCTGGCGCACGCCAATCCCGCGCTGGCGGCGCTGATCGACAGCCGCATCGGTCCAGCCTGGCGGCGCGACCTCGAGCAGCTCCAGGGCCTGCGCGCGCACGCCGACGACGCCGACTTCCTGCACACGCTGCGCGCGGTCAAGCAGGCCAACAAGCTGCGTCTGGCGCAGTGGATCGGCCAGCACTGCGGGCTCCACGTCGATCCGGCCGCGCTCTTCGATGTTCACGTCAAGCGCATCCACGAGTACAAGCGCCAGCTGCTCAACGTGCTGCACCTGGTGAGCCGCTACCAACGCATCCTCGCCGAGCCGAACGGCGAACACGTGCCGCGGGTGGCGATCTTCTCCGGCAAGGCGGCCTCGGCCTATCGCATGGCCAAGCTGGTGATCCGCCTCATCAACGACGTGGCTGCGGTCATCAACGCCGATGCGCGCGTCGGCGAGCGCCTCAAGGTGGTCTTCGTGCCCAACTTCAGCGTCAGCCTGGCCGAGCTCATCATTCCGGCCGCAGACCTCTCCGAGCAGATCTCCACCGCCGGCACCGAGGCCTCGGGCACCGGCAACATGAAGCTCGCACTCAACGGCGCGCTCACCATCGGCACGCTGGACGGCGCCAACGTCGAGATCCGCGAGCAGGTCGGCGAGGACAACATCTTCATCTTCGGCCACACCGCAGCCGAGGTCGCGCAGATCCGCAACGGCGGCTACCAGCCGCGTCAGTACTACGAGCGCGACGCGCGCCTGGCCGCGGCGCTCGACGCGATCCGGGCGGGCCTCTTCAGCCCGGACGAGCCGGGGCGATACCAGGCGATCTTCGACACCCTGGTGAACTGGGGCGACCACTACCTGCTGCTGGCCGACTACGCCAGCTATCTCGACGCCCAGGACCAGGCCGACGCGCGCTACCGCGATCCGCTGCAATGGAGCCGCTGCAGCCTGCTCAACATCGCCGGCATGGGGGCGTTCTCGTCCGACCGCACCATCGCCGAGTACGCGCGCACGATCTGGCACACCGAGCCGCTGCGCATCGGCAGCCCGGGCGGGCTATGAAGGCACGCGGGCGGCGGCATGGGGGCCGCCCGCGGCGCGATCGGCACGAATAAGTGCAATGCATCGGCCCCGCGCACGCTTTCCATGAGCGTCCAGGAGTGCGGCGGGCGATAATCGCGCGGCAGGGGCACGCAATCACAGGGAGCTTGCGGCGATGACGGCAGAACTCGAAACCATCCTGGAGCGTCACCGGCGCGATCCGCTGCAGTTGCTGCAGATCCTGATCGAGCTCCAGGCCCGTGACGGCTGGCTGCCGCCGGCCACGCTCTCCGCGCTGGCGGGCGCGCTCGGCATCCCGCGCGCCCGCGTCGAGAGCACCGCGAGCTTCTACAGCTTCCTGCACACCCGGCCGGCGGGCGAATACCGCATCCTGTTCTCCGACAACATCACCGACCGCATGCTCGGCAACCAGGCGCTGATGCAGACGCTGTGCGACAAGCTCTGGCTGCAGCCGGGCAAGGTGTCGGAGGACGGCCTGGCGAGAGTGTCGACCACCTCGTGCACCGGCATGTGCGACCAGGGGCCGGCGCTGCTGGCCAACGGGCGCACGATCACCCGCCTCACGCTCGAGCGCATCGACGAGATGGCGCACCTGATCCGCCGCCGCGTGCCGGTGGGCGACTGGCCGCCGGAGTGGTTCCATGTCGAGGACAAGCTCCGCCGCCGCGACGTGCTGCTCGACCACGGCCTGGCGCCGGGTGCGGCGCTCGCCGCGGCGCTCGAGCGCGGCCCCACCGGGCTGCTGTGGGAGATCGAGCGCTCCGGACTGCGCGGCCGCGGCGGCGCGGGTTTCGGCAGCGACATCAAGTGGCGCTCGTGCCGCGACGCCTGGGGCGACGCGCACTACGTGATCTGCAACGCCGACGAGGGCGAGCCCGGCACCTTCAAGGACCGCGTGCTGCTGTCGAGCTACTTCGACCTGGTGGTCGACGGCATGTGCATCGCCGGCATGGCGATCGGCGCCAACAAGGGCTTCATTTACCTGCGCGGCGAATACCGCTACCTGCTCGACCGCCTGGAAACACGCCTCGCCCAGCGCCGCGAACAGAACCTGCTCGGGCGCAACATCCTGGGCCGTGGCTTCTCCTTCGACATCGAGATCCACCTCGGCGCCGGCGCCTACATCTGCGGCGAGGAATCCGCGCTCATCGAGTCGCTCGAAGGCAAGCCGGGCAAGCCGCGCATCCGCCCGCCCTTCCCGGTCACCAACGGCTATCGCGGGCAGCCGACCACGGTGAACAACGTCGAGACGCTCGCGCTCGCCGCGCTGATCGCGGTGCGCGGCGGCGACTGGTTCCACGCCATCGGCACCCCGGCCTCGACCGGCACCAAGCTGCTGTCGGTGTCGGGCGACGTCGAGCGCCCGGGCATCTACGAGTTTCCCTTCGGTGTCACCGTGGCCGAGGTGCTCGAGGCCGCCGGCGCGCGCGACACGCAGGCGGTGACGAGCGCCGGCGCGGCCGGGCATTGCCTGGCTGCCGACGAGTTCGGTCGTCGCATCGCCTTCGAGGATGTCGCCACCGGCGGCTCGATCATGGTGTTCGACCGTTCCCGCGACATGTTCGAGGTGGCGCACAACTTCGCCCACTTCTTCGCCCACGAGAGCTGCGGCTTCTGCACGCCCTGCCGCGTCGGCACCGCGGTCAACGCCCGCCTGCTGGACAAGCTCGCCGCCGACCACGGCTCGCCCTACGACCTCGACGAGATCGCGAAGATGCACCGCCTGATGCAGGGCGCCAGCCACTGCGGCCTGGGCAACACGGCGACGATCGCGATCGACGACATGCTGGCCAAGTTCCGCCCCGCCTTCGAGCGCCGCCTGCACTCGCCCGACTACGAGCCCGCCTTCGACCTCGACGCGGCGCTGTCGCAGGCGCGCCGGATGACCGGCCGCGACGACCCCGGCGCCCACCTCGGCGACAACCACGAGGCCCTGGTCGAGGAGCGCCCCCATGCGCAGGGCGCCACCACAGCGGGCGCCGCGCAGTCCGTCCCCTCCTCCGCCGAGGCCGCCTCGGCAAAGGATCTGCAGCCATGAACGATTCCTTCCTGCTCGACGGCGAGGACATCCCCTTCACCCCCGGCCAGACCGTGATGCAGGCCGCCGCCGCCGCGGGCAAGTACATCCCGCACCTGTGCTGGCACCCCGACTTTGCCGCGCACGGCTCGTGCAAGCTGTGCACGGTGAAGATCGGCGGGCGCTTCGCCACGTCCTGCACAGTGCGCGCCGCCGCCGGCCAGGAGGTGGAGAACCGCACGGCAGAGCTCGACGCCAAGCGCCGCACGCTGCTGCAGCTGCTCTTCGTCGAAGGCAACCACTTCTGCCCTTCGTGCGAGAAGAGCGGCGACTGCGCACTGCAAGCCACCGCCTACGAGATGGGCATGCTGACGCCGCATTTCGACCACTTCTACCCCGATCGCCCGGTGGACGCCTCGCACCCCGACGTGCTGCTTGAGTTCAACCGCTGCATCCTGTGCGAGCTGTGCGTGCGCGCCAGCCGCGATGTCGACGGCAAGAACGTGTTCGCGCTCGCCGGCCGCGGCACGCAGTCGCACCTGGTGGTCAACAGCGACACGGGGCGGCTCGCCGACACCGACTTCGCCGTCACCGACCGCGCCGCCGCGGTCTGTCCGGTGGGCGTGATCCTCAGTAAACGGGTGGGCTTCGCCGTGCCGATCGGGCAGCGGACCTACGACCGCCGGCCGATCAGCGCGAGCACCAGCCCCGAAGGCAAGGCCGGTGCCGGCATCGAGGAGGCTCGATGATGGACATCGACATCGCAAAGATCGACGCTGGCGGCGCGCCACGCAAGCTCAAGGTCGCCACCGTCTCGCTCGCGGGCTGCTTCGGCTGCCACATGTCCTTTCTCGACATCGACGAGCGCCTGCTGCCGCTGCTCGAACTCGTCGAGTTCGACCGCTCGCCGCTCACCGACATCAAGCACTGCGGCCCCTGCGACATCGGCCTCATCGAGGGCGGGGTGTGCAACGCCGAGAACGTGCATGTGCTGCGCGAATTCCGCGCCAACTGCAAGGTGCTGATCGCGCTCGGCGCGTGCGCGGTCAACGGCGGGCTGCCTGCACAGCGCAATCACCTCGAGCTCGCCGACCTCCTGCAGGAGGTCTATCGAACCGGCCACGGTCTCGCCGAGGGCAGCCGCATTCCCGACGACCCCGAGCTGCCGCTGCCGCTCAACCAGGTCCATCCGGTGCATGAGGTGGTGAGGATCGATTACTTCTTGCCTGGCTGCCCGCCATCGGGCGACGCGATCTGGGCCTTCCTGACCCAGTTGATCGAAGGCAAGGACCCGAGCCTGGGACATGGGCTGCTGCACTATGACTGAAACCCCGAAAGGCTCGCGGCTCGCGCCGCTCCTGCAGGAAGCTCGAGCACCTCGCTTTTCGGCAGGAGCGGCGCAAGCC